>CAYVNB010000211.1:0-1521 GCA_964452665.1 uncultured bacterium | reverse complement strand
TATTAAATTGGGTTAAGACCGACCCTCGTTTTGCCCATGTTGAATTGGATGAAACACTGGAAATCATCCTGCAAGAAAGTGAAAAGGTAGTGGGTGCATTCCGCCATCCTTCTGTCCATCCCGGCGGTGTCGTGATCGTCCCTGATGAGATTAAGAAATATGTACCGGTTCTCAAGGCCCCAAAAGGGGTGCAGATCGTAGAATGGGAAAAAGATCAAGTGGAAGATTCAGGTTTGTTAAAGATCGATATTCTGGGGAACCGAAGTCTGGCGGTGGTTCGTGATACTATCCAACAGATTAATCTGAACTATGATCAGGATACCTCCAAGAATGTCTACATGGATTATCACCAGATCCAGCCCATCGGTGATCGTAGAACAGAGCGTCTTATGCAATCGGGGCGAACCATGGGTGTCTTTTATATTGAAAGCCCTGCCACACGGCAGCTTTTAGCCAAGGCAGGTGTTGTGGATTTTAATCATGTGGTAATTTATTCATCCATCATCCGTCCTGCAGCTAATCGATTCAACCACATCATGCTGGAGCGTATCCACGGCAACCCATGGCAAGTACCACACCCTGATCTTGCATTTTTGAATGAAAGCTATGGCATCATGGTATATGAAGAACAAGTATCCAAAGCAGCCATAGTCATGTCAGGGATGGGTTATGCTGAAGCTGAATCCCTCCGAAAAACCATGGGCCGCGATTCTATGCAGCACCGAATACGCCATTGGAAAAAAAAGTTCGAGCAAGGAGCAACAAAACGGGGATATGATGAAGGACTAATCCATGATGTTTGGGATATGATTGAATCCTTTGTGGGTTATTCCTTCTGCAAACCCCACTCTGCTTCTTTCGCCATGCTGTCTTTTACCTGCGCATATTTGAAAGCCCATTACCCGGGAGAATTTTTGGCAGCGGTAATTTCAAATCAGGGGGGCTTTTATTCGCCTTACGCTTATTTAAGTGAAGCACGGCGGTTCGGCATTGAGATTTTGCTGCCGGATATAAATAACAGTTACATGGATTACCGCGGACGCAAAAAGCAGATTCGAATGGGATTTATGAGTATCAAACACTTAAAAGCACATACTGTAAAAGAAATACTGGAAGAACGGAAAGGGGGCCCATTCACCTCCCTTGAAGATTTTTTTTTCCGCATCATGCCAGACCTATCGGATGCCATGGCGCTGACCAATGCAGGGTGTCTATATAGTTTGGCTCCAGGTTTGTCTCATCAACAAATAGCCTATGGAGTTGCTCTTTTCTGTCTGAGAGATAAAAGTACATCCATGCTGCCAGCCTCTGTTTCTACATCAAAGTCTATTCAGAAAATAGATAATCAACAGGATGATCTATCTCATTCAAATCGATCTCGACTTGAGGTTGAATCTTTTGGATTCCCCATTTCATCCCATCCTCTTGCACCTTACTTACCCATCATCAGTCATCGTGTCCGGAAAGCGAAGGATCTCCATCACTATGTAGGGCGGACCATTCACCTGGCCGGCGTATATA
>CAYVNB010000210.1:0-1613 GCA_964452665.1 uncultured bacterium | reverse complement strand
GAATCCCACTGGAATGAACCTGGGCGGTGATCCTTAAAGCCCAACTCCGCCGTAAAACCATTCACGGTTCGCCCCTTGATTCGATCCTTTTTAGAAGACACGGATGTATCGTGAATATCCCCCAGAATTACCAGGTGATAATTCTGCTTGAGGCGAGTCTGAGATTCACCGCCCCATTCTATTTCTTCACGCTTTTCCCATCCCCGTGGGTCCATCCCATTGAAATTGGTTCGTATCACTTGCCAAAAACGGCGGCGATTCACCTCACCTTTCTTTCGATGGATGATTTCACTTCGAATCTGGCGCTGAAAAATTTGAACATCATTACCCACCAATGTTCGATTCAACCGCGCTTCAGCACCGTGGTAATCCAATCGATAATTCAAACGATATTTGAATGCCTTCAATTTTGGATATTTCCCTCGTGAGAAATCGTAAGAAAAACGGGTGCGTCCATCCATGCGGAATCCCTGATTCAATTCCCCTGTGAGGATGGTATGGGCCATGTAGGAGCCATTTTCATCTCGAACGTATTCATTCAAAAGGGAATCGTATCGATAATGGCCCAAGCCAACACCTACAGAGTCGTACACAATAGCACGGGATTCATTCATCCCATGCTGACCACTAACAACCAAATCCATCCGAACTGGACTGGTCCGATTTCGATAATTTACGGCAGTTCTGATCGTGCTGAATTCATTGGTATTTTTATTGATCTGATCATCTTGAAAACGCCGCTTGTATAGCCAGGATTGACGCCACCCTGAAGGACTTTTTTCTGTATAATCCAATTGCAGTGTTTTCCCTGTCTTTGCGGTACCCAAGGCTGAGCCTATGGGTGTTTTTTGCAACAAATCTGTTCTCTGTCCCACCCCGATAGAAATAAAACGGCGTTGTGTTTGATAATCCACACCAATGGTTACATCGTCAAATCGATACACATTCTCTCGCATTTCATGGATGAGAGTCACGAATGGTTTTACAGGACCATTCAATAAACGAATCTGCCCATCTACCTCCTGAAAAGATTGATCTGACTCCACCCGATTCCACCGAATATTTGCACTATTTATCCACCTTCCTGCATACTGGATATCCAATTCAGAACGATCCTTTTGATCGCTACCACGATCTAACCGGGATAGATTCAATTGACTCTGAAATCCTGAATCAAACTTTATTGAAGTATGAATAGCGGACATGGATTCATCAACACCCTTACTATCGGTCACATCCCAAGATTCATTAAAGTTCACCGCCCGCTCCCGACCCATGGCTCGGAAATTTTTTCCATTCCGCCAATGGGACAAACCCATCCCTAATGTGACGTCTCCCACTTGAAATGGTTTTTGGTTTAACCCTATCCGAAAGGCATTCCCATTCAATTCAGATACTTTTTGAGCTGAAAATACATTTTGGTCCAAAATTGAGAATGCACCTTCTGTGGAGAGGGTTAATCCTTCTTTAATCGGGATCGTTGTATCCAGTTGGAGCATTTGATGGCTTGCCGGCGCCTGTAATGATTGGCCCGGGGCATAGCGCTGCCGATTATCAATCCCGTCTGTGGCAACAAATTCATAATAAATCCGGTTTTGATCTGAAATTTTTCG
>CAYVNB010000209.1:0-1614 GCA_964452665.1 uncultured bacterium | reverse complement strand
TATCCAAATGCAGACCATTGATTACCTTCTGTAATCAATTTGAACAATTGTTGGGCCTTGGTCTCATAACCTTTGAGGGAATAATAATTTCCTAATCCAAATGCCAAGGTGGTATTATTCAGAGATTGGCCAGTCATGATTTCTTTTTTTAATTCAATCGGATCTACTTTCCCTTGATGAATTTTGAGTATCGTATGGTAAGAATGATTTTCAATCAAATTCATATCATCCTGGATTGTGCTTAATAGTTTATCGGCATGCCTCTCTTGACCCAGATGTCGATAAATCACATATAGCCAATTAGCCGCAGCCACATAGCTGTCAGGATTTCCAGCCAACTTTAGACATTTTTCAAAAGCATATCTTGCCTTATGGTATTTCCCCTGGATATAGTAAGTAAGACCAAGATGATAATAGATATTCCCCTGAAGGGTTGATGTGGGGATATCCAATGCATTGGGGAGTCCATCAGGTTCCACTTCGTTGGGTTGATAGCGGGTGAGTCCGACAGCCTTTTTAAAATCTTTAATGGCCAGATCGAAACACCGCGATGAAATATACCGATGGCCCCGATGGCGGTAAAACCGGGCATCTTTTGGATATTTCATTATGCCTTTCGAGTAAATCTCAATGGCATCTTCATAATTCCCCAGATATGCTTCGCGTCGACCCAGCCAAATCAGGTTATCTACACTAGGATCCTTTTTAAATTTCGTCTTCGCTTCAGCCAATTTCGTTTCGTATACACTTCGTGCTTTGTCACTTATATAAATATCCGAAATTTCATTGTTGCACCACTGACCGTTAAGTGCTCCAAAAAGAAGCGGGGTGGCTAGTAAAAATTGTTTCATTTCATTATCTCCATAGAAAATACCATGATCCAATTGCAATGAGAAAACCAATTGGATAACCCAAAGGCATGATTTTTTTCCCACCGATCTTGATCCAAGGATAATAATCGGTGAAGTCTGTAAAAAATTCCCTGAATTGAATAGCTGGATTTACAATAAAATAGCAAAAATCTTCAATGATCAATCCTGTGGCATAGGCACTGAGGAGAATACCAAAGAGGGTCCAATCCCAACCGAATATGATGAGGGGGAGGGTAATAAACAAAGGCAACATAATGACAAATAAATAAAAATGGTAGGCGGGATAAACATAACCACCTGGCAATTTGATTTGCCATCCCAGTTTACGGTGGTGCCATGGGTTACGTCCCTCCACGTAACCTTCCACAAAGGAGAGGGCCACCATGGCGGCCCAGATCCACATAAAAATTTCTTTAATAGCGTAATGCATCATTAGCACATGGATGTTAATGCAATTCGATTCCCTTGGCTATCCAAAACGATGGCCATTTAGCCATATTCTTCTTAAATGGGAGAAGTCATGATGGATATAGGATGTAAAACGATCCATATTTTCTTTTTCAATAGTATCCCACATAGTGGTAAGTGTGGTTTTCACAGTTCTATCTTATCTAAGGATGCGATCATCCTAAAATCAATATGGAAAAGAGGACTGTAATCCACACCTGATTCCGCATTATCTTCATGATACAATTTAAGCCTGAAAATGATTTAAAATGCTGATCGATACCCATTGTCATCT
>CAYVNB010000208.1:0-1620 GCA_964452665.1 uncultured bacterium | reverse complement strand
TTTCTATAGAATCTCCATCTTTAGAATCTTAAAGTATAATTTAATTTTAATGAACTGAACCGTGATACGGTTGCCAAATTAAAATCAAAAATATTTTCACCCTCGCTGATCCAGTTGTGCATATATACGAGATAAAAGTCGCTTCCTGGTCGAATCGTATGTTGAAATTTGGCAAATAATCCCAAAGCTTCTGATATATTATCATACTGAACATTGCTAAAAATAGCTGTTCTAGGCGTTGGATAAAGACCCAGTTCAACATGATATAATTCTGTTTGAAATCTGGTGCCATTAATCGACACCTGGTTCTTTTCATATTCTGTTTGAATATTAAACCCCGAAAAGGGTTTGATTGATAACTGTGTTTTTAATGTCTGCTTATTTCCACTCCAAAAATCCCCGGTTTGGTATTCAACTTCTGTGGAAACCATACGCCTTTCTGATGTTTCGATTTTGAACTGCCATTCATCACTTTTATACGCTTTTACAGGAATGGTGATGTCCCCATATATGGTGAATGGTTGATCCAAATATTCTATCAGATTGACAAGTTTGACACCGATTTCATCCTGACTCTCAAATCGAATATTAAAGGGTGTTATGGTCGTTTCTTTCTTTAACATCTTATCATTAAGATCCGTCATATATTCATATTGAATACCAAATTCTATTTGTCGGATAAATTCATATTGATTTGGACGGGGATGATAACTAAAACTAGGCTGTAATCGTTTAAAACCGTTTCGGCGGCTGAACCCCACTGCAGGGCTATACATCTCACCAAATTCTCTATAAGATACGTGGGTGCGGATGATATCATTGGGATAAGTAATCCTCATGCCTCGGGTAGATAAATCTGAAAGAGTTAGATCGGTGTAATTATTAGGTGCTGTATGCGTAACAAAAAATGCCTGAAACTGCAGATTTTTATCCCCCATGAATTCCGAAGTTTTTAAATCCAAATCTGCGCCATAAAGAGACTGGTCTAAGCTTGCAGAATCACTTTCTGCATTTTGTGTGGATCGATCTGTAAAAACGAGACCAAAATAGGATTGCTTGAACATGGCTCGTTTGACTCGTGCTACTGTAAAATTCTCACTGGGAATATCGCCCATTGCACTGGTATTGGCATGGATTAAACCCAATTCATAATTACCCAATTGACCAGACAACCTGCCACCATAGTTTATCGGTATTTGCTTTCCTTCCGATAACCCAATCCTCCGACTGAAAAAAGGGGTCACATCATTTCTGGGTGAAAAAGAATACACACCTGCGCCTTCAAGGAAAAATCCCCGTTTCTCTGCATACCTTAAAGGGAACCGAGTCAGGTTTACGCGGCGCTGATCCACTTCTGCCTCGGCAAAATCTGTATTATAGGTTAAGGACCCCTTCAATCCCGATGTTAAATTCATTGAGATATCAAAACCAAGATCATTGGCATTCTTGGTATTTAATTTTTTGTCTAAATCTATTTGACGCCTATTTAAGCTTATATAAGGTTTAATCTCAATACCTCTGCCTTGGTCCAAATTTTTTAAGCCTTTAAGATGACCTGCATGTACGGGTGAGGTCAATTTTTTATTTCTTTCATACCCAGCCCACTTTGAATCTTCATTT
>CAYVNB010000207.1:0-1622 GCA_964452665.1 uncultured bacterium | reverse complement strand
ATGGATCCAAAATTGGCAAATCCGCATAAGGCATAGCTGGCGATGATGGCGGTTCGTTCCGAAATCTGTCCCGATGCCATAATCCCTTTTAGATCGCCATATGCAATTAATTCTGTGAAAGCGATCTTTTTCCCCATGAGTGTACCCATCATTGCTGATTCTTCCCAAGGGACACCCATAGTCCATGCTAATGGTTGAAAGATGAATCCCAGTATTTGATCGATGGACGTATTGGCGAATCCGAGCATATAATTAATCATGGCAACGATGGATATAAATGCCAATAGCATAGCCGCCACATTTGCCGCTAATTTTAAACCATCTGTGGCACCGTTACCCAGTGCCTCCATGGCATTAGAACTGGTTTTTTCAACCTCAATCTTAAGGTCTCCCATTGTTTCTGAATCTTCTGTTTCAGGATAAATGATTTTTGCAATCACCAATGCAGCCGGTGCAGACATGACTGATGCAGCCAAGAGGTGGCCTGCAATCCCTGGGATATCAGTAAGCCATTTCACATAAATAGCCAATACACCACCGGCGACAGTAGCAAAACCGCCCACCATCACTACCATTAATTCAGATTGGGTCATTTTACCAATAAACGGACGAACCATAAGTGGGGCTTCTGTTTGACCCACAAATATATTGGCAGATACGCTCAATGTTTCTGAACCGCTGGTCCCCATGGTTTTTTGCATGGCTTTAGCAATCCATTTGACCACAAACTGTATGATACCCAAGTGATACATGACGGACATAAGGGCAGAAAAGAAAATAATGGTGGGTAATGCTCGAAATGCAAAATTGATTAATGCGGTATGAAAACCCACATCGGGCACGAAAGAAGTAAATAGAAAATCACCGCCCGCATCTGAAAAACTGATCAATTTCGAAATAGCTTTATCCAGAAATCCAAATAGAGGTTTGCCAATGGGTGTTTTTAAAATAAATAGGGCAAAAATGAGCTGAAGTCCCAAGCCCCACCCTATAATTCGGAAATTGATCCCTTTCCGATTATTGGACATGGCAATAGCAATTGTTAGCAATACGATGATACCTAAAAGACCAATCATTTATCCCTCCGGTGCTTCAAAACAATTACGACAACGTGCTTCATACACATCTGTTTCTCCAATCACCACTTGTTCCGAATCAGATGTCGTCCGCTGACTGCAGGAAGCAGGGTTACCGCATTTGACACAAATAGCTCGAAATTTATCTAAATAATCTGCTTCACACATAAGGGCTGGCATGGGCCCAAAGGGAATACCACGGAAGTCTGTATCAAGTCCAGCCACCACCACTCGTTTCTTATCTTTGGCGAGGGCTTTACACACATCAATAATTTCTTCTGTAAAGAACTGGGCCTCATCAATACCGATAACATCCATGTCTTTTGATTGGTCAATGATTTCTTCCGTCGATTTAACCAGTCGGGATTCTATCTTGGATTGATTGTGTGAAACCACATGGTTTGAACTATAACGATCATCAATCTTAGGTTTAAAAATAACGGTATTCATTTTAGCAATTTCTGCCCTGCGGATTCGTCGAATCAATTCTTCTGTTTTTCCACTGAACATGCAACCGCAGATGACTTCGATCCATCCCGCATCTTT
>CAYVNB010000206.1:0-1627 GCA_964452665.1 uncultured bacterium | reverse complement strand
TAATGCAGATAATTCGATCTTTATTTGACCGATCGCCCTACCAATTGGCCATCATCTCTGGCGTACTCGTTGGTTGTTCATATCCGCCCATTCCAGGTGTTACGGCGTGGATTGGTTTTGTTCCACTGATTCATATATGGCTGACGCAATCGCCTAAAGAATCAGCACGATGGACATTTTTTGCTGGTGTCATCTCTCACATGATTGCCTTCTATTGGATTGGCCTAAATTCTGGTGCTTCTCTCATGGC
The DNA here is from genome assembly GCA_964452665.1 of uncultured bacterium. Taxonomy (GTDB): domain Bacteria; phylum Fidelibacterota; class Marinisomatia; order Marinisomatales; family TCS55; genus TCS55. The sequence goes on along the minus strand of CAYVNB010000206.1, from coordinate 1,377 downwards.
GGCCTTTCTATCTATGGTTGCATCCATCTTATATTTATCCGCCATCTGGGCCGCCTTTGGATGGGGAATGGCAACCATGGAAAAACGCTTTGGGAATAGCATGGCCATTATGCCATTTGCTTGGGCTACTATGGAATGGTTACGATCATTCGGTCCATTGGGCTTTCCTTGGGCAAACCTCGCCATTACCCAAACCAAATTTTTACCACTGGTCCAAATTGCAGATACAACAGGATTGGAAGGGGTGGCCTTCTGGCTAATTTTACTCAATATTTTAGTTTATATAACGATTTGTTCTGTAGGTGAATCCAAGACGCAAAAAAAGGTATTGGCCCTTGTTTTCATTTTGCCATGGATATTCGGCTCTCTGCGGATTTATCAATTGGATACGGCGGATGAAAAGGAAATTCGTACCGTGGCTGCCATTCAGCCCAATGTGAATCCGAATCAAAAGTGGGAGGCCTCATTTCGGGATCGACTTTTCACCATTATGGATTCTCTCAATGCAGAAGCCTATGCCATGGAGCCTAATTTGGTCTTGTGGCCCGAAGCGGCTTTGCCGGCCTACATGCGAGTTGCCTCTTCAAGATTGAAGTATGAATGGCTAATGAATGATACAGAAATACCCTTAATGATGGGTACAGTGGATTATGATCAAGATTCCACTGAGCGACGTGTGTATAATAGTACCATTTTCTTTGGCATCAATGGAAATAAAATGTACCATAAAATTTTTCTCGTACCGTTTGCTGAATACATTCCCTTATCCCCACGATTTCCATCGTTGAAAAAATTAAACTTTGGCCAGGCGAATTTTAGCCACGGTAAAGCATTCACCGCATTTCCACTGGATTCAGTTTATTTCAGCAATATGATTTGTTATGAATCTACTCATCCGGCTGTCGCCCGAGGATTTGTAAATAACGGTGCCCGCTTCCTGACAATTGAAGCGAACGATGCATGGCTACGGAATTCATCCGGTGTGCGCCAGCATTTTGAATTGGCGCGTTTACGGGCAATCGAACAACGCCTTGGCATCATCCGTAGTGCCAACACAGGTATATCCGGGTTAATCCAGCCATCTGGTCGCGTGGATCAGAAGATCAAATTTGGCGACCAGGCCGTTTTTAAGGGAGATGTGACCCTGAGTCAAGGATTAACCTTTTATGGCCGTTATGGAAGTGTTTTTGCGCAGATGTGCTTCATTTTAACTTTGATACAGATTGTATGGTTAATCAGACGACAAAAATAGCCCTGACGATCTTGTTGATCTGCAACGGTATAGTATTGGGACAGCAAAAAGTAAAAAAGGAACTCAGCCCGGTGCTGAAGTCCGCCATTTTGCCGGGTTGGGGGCAGAAGGCCATGGGTTTTTCT
>CAYVNB010000205.1:0-1627 GCA_964452665.1 uncultured bacterium | reverse complement strand
GCGGCGAATAAATCGGATATCGTCCGGTGTATCCACAAATATTTTAATATCCATTAATTCCCGCAGGGAAGGATAGTGTAGTGCCAAAATTCCTTCAACTACAATCACATGATGAGGATCAATGGTTCGGGTATGGTCACTCCGGGAATGGGTAGAAAAATCATAAACAGGCATTTTAATCGATTGTCCTTTGATGAGGCTGATGAGCTGCTGATTAAATAATTCTATATCAATGGCATCAGGATGATCAAAATTTTGTTGATGGCGCTCTGCTAAAGTAAGTTCGGAAATATCGCGGTAATATGCATCCTGCTCTATGACAATCACTTCGCCTTCGCCATACTCTTCCAATAAATTTTTTGCTATGGAGGTCTTACCGGAACCAGTACCACCGGCGATACCAATCAGAATGGGAGAAATACTCATATCAGTTTAGTTCCATCAAAAGGGTTAGGAAGAAGTGCTTTGCTGGTAGTTTCTGATATCAATCCATGAGCATCACAAATGTAAATTGGAATATCACCACATAACTCCAAAATTACCTGTCGGCATGCCCCACAGGGAGAGCAACCGTTTCCTGTAGCTACGGCCAGAGCATTAAATTGAGAATGTCCATCTGCAACCGCCGTGAATAAGGCTGTGCGTTCTGCACAGTTTGAGAGGGGATAGCTTGCATTTTCTACATTACATCCACCGATGATCTTTCCATCAGCTGTTTCCACCGCCGCACCCACTTTGTAATTGGAATAAGGGGCGCGCGCCTTCTCCATCATATTAATGGCGGTTGATATTAATTCATTCATTTTTTCAATGTCCCAAACCAAGCTGCCGCTCCAGCATAGGCAATAAAAACAGAACTACTATGGGTACCACCGGGAATGGTGATCAATTCAATATCCGCCCCATTTGCTTTCAAGTTGTCTCGAGCAATGACGGCATTTTGATAACCAACTGTAATATCACTTTCACCATGGAATAATTTAATAGGCGCTTTCGGGAACCAACTGACAAGGCTGCTTTTAGCAAAGGCTGCTTTTAGTACCGGTTCTCCATCCCCTAAATAATCTGAAAGAAACTTTTCTGTAAATAGATCTTTAATTGTAGTTGTTAATTCTTTGTTGGCTTCACCGATGGTTTTCGATCCATCCATGAGGTTTGGGATTTTTTCCGCATAGGGGCTTTGGAAAAATTCACTGGCGGGGCGATTCATGTCTTCTAAGGAATTATAAGCCATATAGGTAAAGGATGTATAGCCGGGCTGTGAATATGTTTCTCTACTCAATATTCTGGTTGATGAATAGCGTAAATCGTACGGGCCGGCCATGGGTGCTGAAGCTGTCACTGTAAATTCATCGGCATATACTTCTTCAATTAACTTATGGGTGGCCATGGCCACGTATCCCCCCTCTGAATACCCAGCTATGAATAATTGACCATTATCATTCACCTCATTGGCACATAGCCAATTTTTTACGGCTCGAATTTTATCCACTACTGCTTCGGCAGCAAAAGCATGGATGTATGGATGGACAACATCCGTAGAAACTCCTAAGCCCAAGAGATCGGGCGAAGAGCCAATATAACCAATCGAAGCAACAAACATTGCATCAAAACCGAGTAGTGGTGA
>CAYVNB010000204.1:0-1641 GCA_964452665.1 uncultured bacterium | reverse complement strand
AACCCATAAAAAAAATATCATGAATGGACTTGAAAATTATGTAAATAATGGGGGTAACTTTTTTATCGATTTGGCAGAAGGATTAATCGGTAACCCTGAATGGGAATCCGAGATCATCCAATTGGAAGCATTGCGATATTATAGCAAAAATGCATCCTCCGAAAATCTGCCAATCATTTCATCCCATTTGGAGGCAATCATTTCATGAATATAAGTGGTTACGACCTTTACAGCATTGAGACCAGCCAGTTTGCCCTGGATGGTGGTGCCATGTTCGGGATTATTCCCAAACCCATTTGGGAGAAGGAAGCCCCAGCAGATAATCAGAATCGGATTGACATGGTGACTCGTTCATTACTTTTGGTTGGTCATGGTCGAAAAATAATTGTGGATACTGGCAATGGAGACAAATGGCAGGCCAAATTCAAAGCGATTTATAATATTGATACAGAAACAGTTAATTTGAATACTTCATTAGGCAAGTATGGATTTGCCCCGGAAGACATTACAGATGTTTTCTGTACTCACTTGCATTTTGATCATATCGGAGGGAATACAAAATTGGTAAACGGCAAATTGGAACCAGTCTTTCCAAATGCCACCTATTGGATGCAGCAGGAAAACTGGAACTTAGCTAACTCACCGTCAGAAAAAGACCAAGGCAGTTTCATGGAAGCAGATTGGTCCGTGTTGGCAGAAAATGGTATGATTAAAATTGTGGATGGTAAAGAACTCTTTTTGCCGGGCATCAATCTGGAATTATCCTATGGCCATACCACGGGCATGATGCTGCCGAAGATACAGGACAGCAGTAATACAATCGTTTACATGGCGGACCTCATTCCCATGGCAGCTCACATTCCTTTACCCTGGGTCATGGCTTATGATATACATCCTGTTCTCACTGTTCAGGAAAAACGGGCATTGCTCCCCAAGGCTGTGGATGAAAACTGGGTTCTCTTTTTCGAGCATGATCCGAGCCATCAAGCATGTACGGTCCATTTTGACGGGAAGCATTACCGCCTGAAAGATTCAGTGACTATCAGTGAGTGATGCGGCAGAAATGGAAGCCCTTTTCCAAAAGGGCTTGGATGAATATGAAAAGGGAGATTATTTCGAAGCACATGAAGCTTGGGAAGATCTTTGGTCCGATTACTATTTACCCGATCGGAAATTTGTGCAAGGACTCATCCAATTGGCTGTGAGTTTTGTCCATCTAGGGAATGGGAATATGACTGGTGCCCGAAACCTCTTAAGAAAGTGCCAAAACAAATTTACTGATTATAAAGGTATCAAGCGAAATATCAATCTGGACGAATTGAAATCCGCCATTGAAGCAGTAGATATAATGTTCCAAGACATGGAAAACACATCAGAATTTGACTGGGATCTGGTCCCGAGGTTGAAGGGATAGGATGAACAATATTGCATTATTTGTGAAAGATTTTCAAAAAGGAACTGAATTATCAGACCGTCTCGCTACCGCGGAAATTAATGTCACTTTCGCCGAATCCATATATGACATTCCAGATCAATGCAAGTTGGGTATCATCGATCTGGATGATAAAAAATTTGGGAATGTACAATTTGTGTCCGAGCTAAAAAGCAAAACCCAACTTACCCTATTAGGGTATATGGTCA
>CAYVNB010000203.1:0-1645 GCA_964452665.1 uncultured bacterium | reverse complement strand
TTTCCACATCCACTTCGAATCGACCACCCAAATGTTTTTCCGATTCATTAACGCCGTGGAAGCCGTAAAACTGCATATTTTTTAAACGAATGATACCCATAAGAAAAAGAATTTACTCGAGGGATGTTTGGTTAGTCAAGGCGGGGTTCAATTTTATCAGTAAATTATCCATTTAGAATGGATTGTTATCAAACTAGGGTAAATAACCACCCCTTTATTTTCACTCTTCAAAAGCCTAAACGCCATAGGCATGCAGTCGGTGAGGGGATGTTTTTGTATCTATTTCGTTCAAATATAAAAGTTAGGGTGGTTTTTAAATGAAAACTTTTAATCTAAAGTGATCGTAAAACCATTATACTCCCCATCCGGCAAAACGGAGGGCAGTTTATATTGGGCGTCGGTAAGTAAACTATACACATCAGGATCACCAATTTTTATTTTTTCGAGCGTATTCAATTTCCACTCATGGCCAATCTCATTTAGCCGTCCAGGATAAGCCTGTCCTCCCATAATACTGGTCAAAGCCCAATAGAAATATTCTGTAATCATACAATCATATTCACAAGTTTCATCATCATAAGAATACCAGGCACCGGCAGGATATTTCGATGGCGGCAACTCAAAATAACCACCGCGCGCCTTATCCATTGCATTGGCCAATTTGGATCCCTTTTTTTCAGCTAAATCTTGATAGACTTCTGAATACCCTTCGTGGGTAATGAGATGAAGTACTTCTTCTAAGGATGCATCAAAACGAGAATTGGTTGAATTTTTATTAAAAGACGGAATCGTTTCTTCATCCCACAATCCTTGCGCATGATCCAAATCGGGACCATCATAATCAAAATTTTCTGCTTCATTCTCATCTTTAAACATGACCAGCGTGGCATTCACGGATTTAAGTTTATCCACAACCTTATGGTTATCTACTTTTCCATCTTCATCATTATCCAAGTACTGGGCCATCACTTTAGCCGCATGGAGAATTTTCGAATCGCCCGTGGTTTTAGTTGCCAAAATTTTTATACCGAATACAGTCGCAGACTTAGCAAACCTATGTCCATTTTCACCTTCCTTATTCCCCTTGCAGGATATAAATGTGAGTCCAGTCATTACACATAAAATGATTGGTGTTCTTTTCAACATAATCACTCCATAATTCCTTTATAAAAACTATACATGAGATATAATGGATTCATAGAAATAAAAAAGCCCCCCATCCTCCGATTTGCTCAGGACTTGGGGGGCTTTTAAAAATGAAGCAATCCTCAGATTACATCATACCGCCCATGCCACCCATTCCTGGATCCATTGGCGGCATTGCTGGTGCTTCCTTCTCAGGAATTTCCGTTACAGCCGCTTCAGTTGTCAGAATCATCCCGGCAATCGAGGCCGCATTCTGAACAGCTACACGTGCCACTTTAGTTGGATCGATTATACCCGCTTTGAACATATTTACATATTCGCCTGTCCGGGCATCGTAACCATAATCGTCTTTACCTTTACTAACCGCTTGGGCTATTATTGAAGGCTCAACGCCTGCATTGTCGCAAATCTGACGAATCGGCGAATCCAAGGCACGACGCATAATGTCAACACCCACGGCTTCTTCATCGTCAACTTTTACTTTATCCAAAGCAGAAAC
>CAYVNB010000202.1:0-1657 GCA_964452665.1 uncultured bacterium | reverse complement strand
TGCGCGAACTTGTCGGATTTAATCAGGATAGTAGCCTAATGCTTATGGCAGGCGAGGTGGTAAATATGGGTGCATCATCCAACCTATCATCTATTACGTTGGATATTGGATCAGATCATGGAGTGAAGGTGGGTCAGCCAGTGATTATACCGGAAGGTGTTGTTGGTAAAACAGTTATTGTCGGGAGAAAAACCACCATCGTTCAGATTATTAACGATGTTAATTATCGATTATCTGTAAGGATTTTGCCTTCTGGTAGTGCAGGTATACTACAATATTTAAGTGATAATATTTGTGAAGTACGAGAACTGCAGAAAAATGCAAAAATTTCTATTGGCGATAAGGTGGTGACTTCAGGATTTAGTCAAATTTATCCCAAGAATTTACCCGTTGGAAAAGTCATTCAAGTTTTGGATGATAGAAGTAGTTTTCAAAAAGTGGTGCGCATCCGAATCAAACCAAATCTGGGTGCATTAATGTATGTATTTATTGTTGTGGGAGGAAAAGATGGTTTGGATTAATCGCATTTTACTGCTATTCATGGTTTTATTAGTTCAATTCCTTTTGGTTGATTTTTTATCGATCAACATGATTCGCCCCGACTTTATTGTGATTTACGTGTTTTATTTCAGTTTAATGTTCGGCAAAACGCCAGGCATAATCATGGGTTTTATTATCGGATTATTATCAGATCTTACTGGTGTTGGTTCCTACTTCGGATTAGCCCCACTGACTCTTTCCATCACGGCATATTTAACTGGACACCTGAATGGAAAATATGAACGGTTGTTACCATATGTATTCCATTTATGTTGGATTGGGATTGTGGGATTTCATTTTTTCATGATTACTTATGTTAGATTCCAAACGATATTGGTTTCAAATCTGGTTGAGTTTGGAACTAAGTGGCTTTTATCATTTGGTTATACAATGATATTTTTCTTTATTATTCAATTCTTTTTTCCGGTGAGGGAAGCTTCGCATGCTGAGATCCGCTAATATAATTCCCAAATCCAAATTCTGGTTTTTAGCCGGATTTGTCATATTTGCGCACTGCATTCTGGCATACCGGTTCTTCCAGCTTCAAGTGCTGGATCATGATGAATATAGCCGTCGGGCAGAAAATAATCGTATTCGTGTTACATCTATTCCTGCCCCTAGAGGATTAATTCTGGATCGTCACGGTGAAATTATTGTTGATAATTATCCTACATATATTGTTTCGGCCATTGGATCTGAAATCGTAAATAAAGAAAAGAATTATGAGGTAATTAGCACTGCGATCGGTATAGATACGGCCACCTTAAAGAAGAACTATAAGAATTATTATCGGAACCAATTTTTACCGACGCGATTGGCAAAAGATCTTACAATTGAGCAACTCAGTCGATTAGAAGAAGCGAAAGATGAAGTGACTGGCATTATTTATTCACAATTTCCAGAAAGAATATTTAATCCAAAGATTCGGGCATCTCATGTATTGGGTTATCTAAAAGAGATTGATCAAGGCATGATAAAAGGGATGAGTTATCAAAGTAATTATCAACATGGGGATGTCATGGGTTGGTCCGGACTGGAAAGACAATATGAACATCGTTTACGAGGTGAAAAGGGTGTTGCCTATTACCAAGTGGATGCATTTGGACGTGAAGCCGGC
>CAYVNB010000201.1:0-1659 GCA_964452665.1 uncultured bacterium | reverse complement strand
CTGTTCCACTTCGATCAATAAGTGATCATCCGGGTCTATTCGTACCATTTTGGGTGCAAATTTTGTCTTGAAACGATGCACAGTTTGCCGCCCATCAACCCATATGGATTTTCGTTCAACACGATTTCCATAATGTATATCAATATCTATGGGAAGTTGGTATGATTTTGGTGTTTTTAGCCCCAATTGTTTTTGGTCAATCCAAATGGTGAGCATACCATCTTCCCAGTTGGTTCCAATTTCTAATTGTGGATGCCCCGCAGCCATGACCCATTGATCGAAGAACCATCTCATATCCTTACCAACAGTTTCATTCACCACACGGAATAAATCTTCCGATTTAGGGTTCCCATAAGCGTATTGTGTCAAGAAATGCTTTTGAAATGCTTTCATATTTTCTTCCCCAATTACCTGCCGAAGCATATGGAGTACCGCTGCACCACGAGAATAAATATGGCTATCAAAATTTTGATTCGGCCAATCCCAGTATAGATTAACCATTGGACGTGAATATCGATTCTGATATTCCTTGAAATAGGCTTGTTTTTTCTTCCATAAGTTAATCTGTCCTTCATCGTATCCTTTTGAGTGGGCGCTATATAGATATTCTCCATAGGTACCGAAACTTTCATTCAGCCATGCATGATGCCAATTGCCCATGGTGATATAATCACCCCACCATTGATGAGCAGCCTCGTGCGCCACCAGCCAATGACTGGGAAAATCCTTTTCTGCCTTCTCATCATGGATTGTATTATGCCCAAGGATGGTTGCAGTTGTGCTCTCTGCACCACCTCCGATTCCAGGAATGGTGATCTGATCCATTTTCTGCCATGGAAACGGTACGCCATATTCATCTTCAAGAAATGTCATAATCTCACTGGTTCTCTCAAAAGATCGCATGGTATGAGGGACATCTTTCGGATACACCCAATAGGCGATGGGAATTTCCCCATGATAATCCTGAATGACTTCAAATGGCCCTGCAACCATCACATAAAGATAGGTAGAGTTAGGAAGGTTTAAATCCCACGTATAGGTGGCTGAGTCTACATGGGTCGTGTGGCTGGTCAGCATCCCATTGGCCAAAACCTTCCAATCTTTACGAACGGTTGTCGTGATCCGACTTTCTGCCTTATCTGCCGGATGGTCATTGGAAGGAAACCAATGGCGGGCTCCTGTAGGAAATGAATGACTTTGCACCAGTTGGGGATTATCTTCAGTTTCATCAAAGAAACCAATTCCTAATACTTTAACACCGCCCATATTGAATTGGGATGGGTCCGCTACCTTTCCCTTTGAATCATAATGAATTGTATACATGAGAATTTCGCCTGATTTTGGAGTGCCATTGGGTTCAATCAGCAACCTACCTTTTGTCTGTTTATAATTTAGGGGCCTACCACCTTCCAACACTTTTGTTATCGTAACCGTTTCGACATCAAAATTGACAGACTCCAAGCCTCTTTTTTTGATTTGGAATGTAACCTCTGCTTCTCCGGTGAATGATTTAATATGGTCATAGATTTGGAGGGAGATGTTGTAATGTTTCACATCTATATCAAAATCCGGATCAGTTTGGTATTTGCGATCATAAACGTTAATCTGACCAAATATAAAATTGGACAGTATAATTATAAGCAATTTTTTCATATCCTT
>CAYVNB010000200.1:0-1660 GCA_964452665.1 uncultured bacterium | reverse complement strand
CATACGGATTAGTTTCAACCCATTCATTAAAATGCTTTTCACCCAATAATCCAGTCATTTCAGCGCTGGGTGGTACAGATTTATAATTTTCATTATCAATTAATTTTTCACATCCGTAATGAATCAATAATCCGGAATGATCATTTGCATCCCAAATATTGGCTTGCTCTTCCCCTAAAGGATCGTCTCCAAAAAATTTTTGGAGATATACAACGTCACGATGAGAGTATAATAGAACTGAATAAGATTCATCTCCCATACCACTTTTCGCTGCCATAACCTGAAGTGTTGGGACGGGAATGATGGGCAAATCTTTTGCGAACGCCAACCCTTTTCCAAATCCCAGCCCCACGCGCAATCCTGTGAATGAACCGGGACCAATTGAAATTGCTACACCATCCAATTGTGCATCATCCAGATTAGATTGACTTCTCAGATACTCATAAAAAAGGGGGAGCTTTTCTGTATGCTGCCTTGGAATACGCTCTTCAACTTTAACCGTGCAGACACCATCTTGAATCAATGCAACGCCACACCAATCTGTGGCCGTTTCAATACCTAAAATATTCATAATTCTATGCCAGAAATTTGAATAGTTCTTGTGTTCGGTTCAGATTCAATGTGGTCAAAATGTAAAAATATCCAATCGTCTGTCCAGAATGGCTTAATACGCTCTGCCCATTCAATGAGGGTAATCCCTTCTGTTGGATTCAAAAAGTGCTCACCACCAATATTTAAAAATTCATCGTGATGATCTAATCGATAGCAATCAATATGAAAAAGGGATGAATGGGTACCATTATATTCACTCACTAGTTTAAAGGTGGGTGAAATCACATGATCATCAACACCCAATCCTTGGGCAAAACCTTGGGTAAACGTGGTTTTTCCTGTGCCTAAATTCCCGATTAAACCCACAACCGATCCAGGATGCAACTTTTGTGCCAATTCTTTAGCGAATTGTTGCGTTTTATCTATAGAATGAAAAGTGAATGATGTCATTTTGGATCCATGATAAATATAGGCACCATCATTTCTTCCATAGATATTCCTCCGTGTTGGAAACTCTGCTTGATCTTATGTTTGTATTTTTGCTGCTCATTGGGATACAAAAAATAGAAATCTTCTTTGGCCAATAAATAATTGTGTTGATGTCCTAAAGATGGTAAACGATATTCTTCTAAATCTCTAATGTCGATAGCACTTTTTTCATTCGAATTGATGTTGCGACCGTGCTTGTATCGAATTCCAGAAGATGAATGCTTATCCGCTGCAACCACAGTACTTCGATTTACCATAATACTGCCATGATCACTAGTCATTACCACTTTAAATCCAGCAGAACCCAATTCGGACAAAACGCTCCTAATCCATGAATTTTCATACCATACTTTAACAGCTTGTCGATAGCCTGATTCATCCGGAACCATTTCTTTCAATACATTCGACTCCGATCGACGATGGGCCAACTGATCTACAAAATTGACTACGATGGCCAATAGATCAAAATTAAGATATTGCCCAACTTTTGATTGGAATTTTTGGCCTTCTTCTGCCATCCATATTTTATGATAATGGAGAGATTTAGCTGCCAATCCGTTTCGATTCATTTGGTCAGCGATCATTTGACTTTCCATTTGATTCAAACTTCGTTTATCCT
>CAYVNB010000199.1:0-1668 GCA_964452665.1 uncultured bacterium | reverse complement strand
GTGCCGGAATTGAATCGTCTGGGTGCCAATATTTCATTAGAAAACAATGTGGCAATTATAAGAGGGGTGAAGTCATTGAAAGGTGCACCGGTCATGTCAACGGATATCCGCGCCAGTGCGTCATTGGTAATCGGTGCATTGATGGCGGAAGGCCGATCTGACATTAGCCGAATTTATCATATTGACCGTGGATATGAACGTATCGAAGAAAAATTTCAATCTCTAGGGGCGGATATACATCGAGAAAGTGAATGAATAAAAGAATGGGAAGCATTGGACATTTTTAGTTAAAATGCATGCTTTTACCAGAAAGGATTCATCATGCGAATTGTGATTATTGGTGTAGGTGAAGTGGGATACCACGTCGCTAAGGCATTGAGCCGGGAAGACCATGATATTGTTGTCATGGATATTGACCCTGCAAAATGTAGAAGGGCAACAGAATCTCTAGACGTGATTGTAGTTGAAGGAAATGGGGCAAGTCCAAGGAATTTATCCAGGGCCGATGTGCAGGATGCGGATTATGTCCTTTGTTTGACCCGGGTGGATGAAGTGAATTTAATTGCTTCCCAGCAAGCACATCAATTGGGTGCCAAAAAAATTATTGCCAGGCTGAGAAATCAACAATACACAACACGGCATTCCATTATTAAGCCGGAACAGTTCGGTATCGATCTTGTAATTCACCCAGAAAAAGAAGCAAGCAGGGAAATTGTCCAATTGGTTCGTCATTCCTATGCAACCCAAGTGATGGATTTCGAGGGAGGTCGAATGCAAATGATTGGTATTCGCCTGGAAAATGATTGCCCCATCATTGGTAAATCGGTTCGAGAGATTTGTGAAAAAGAGCTGGATTTCAAATTTGGAATTATTACCGTTGTACGGGATGGTGAATCTCATGTGCCTTGGTCTGATTTTAAATTTAGAGAAACAGATACGGCCTATTTTATTGTAAAAACCGAACGGTTGGAGTCCCTCATGTATATTTTAGGAAAGGAAGCCACCAAGACCAATTCCATTATTATTTTAGGTGGCAGTAAGATCGGAAGGAGTGTGGCCAAAGAATTAGAAAACGAAATGAGTGTTCGGATTATTGACAGTCGACGGGATAAGGCAGAATGGCTGGCATCTAATTTGAAAGAAACCATGATCCTGCATGGTGATGGTACTGATGTTGAATTACTTAAATCCGAGAATGTCCAAGATGTAGATAGTTTCATTGCGGTGACAGAAAGCGAGCAAACCAATCTACTTTCAGGGATGCTTGCACACCATTTAGGTGTTAAACAGACAGTTATTCATGTAAGTACTACGGAATATATGCCGATTGTGAATGAGATTGGAGTTGGGTCGGTTTTAAGTAAGAATATGTCAACAGCAAATTCAATACTTCGATTTATTACCAGTGATCAGACAGAAACAGCTGTGACTACATTTGACGAAATTGATGTGGACGTGGTTGAATTTAGCCCAGAGCCGGGGAGTAAGGTTACCAAGGCACCCTTAGAGAATATTAAGTTTCCAGAAGACAGTATTGTGGGTATAATTAATCACCATGGCCATTTATCCATTGCACGTGGGTCAACTCAATTAACCGATGAAGATACAGTTCTCGTATTTGCAAAATCAAAAGCAGTTTCTAAACTGAAACGGCTTTTTGAGGCTTAG
>CAYVNB010000198.1:0-1676 GCA_964452665.1 uncultured bacterium | reverse complement strand
GGATTTGGAACGCTTACGGGCATCCGATTCCCCGGTGAAACTAAGGGTACTTTGAGACAAACTAAAGATTGGAGTGAAATATCCTTGGCAGAAGTATCCATTGGTTATGAAGTGGGCGTTACTGCATTGCAAATGGCCTCAGCCTATGGGGCTATAGCCAATGGTGGATTTTTACTCAAACCGCGATTGGTGAAACAAATTCTTGCTCAAAATGGAAATGTAGTGTACGCCGAAAAGCCGGAAGTTATTCGAAAAGTCGCCGATCCTGAAATTATGGATACGATAAAAGATATGCTCGTCGAAGTGGTCAAAACGGGGACAGGAACGAATGCCCATATCAAGGGATGGTCCGTTGCAGGAAAAACAGGCACAGCTCACAAATTTATGGATGGCAGTTATTCCAATAAATATATCTCCAATTTTGCTGGATTTTTCCCGGCCGAAAACCCGCGGGTGGTGGGCGTAATTATTTTAGATGAACCCAAATATGGTCTCCATTGGGGCGGTTATGGGGCGGCGCCCGTATTTCGCCGTGTGGCACAGCGAATCATCAATATGGATGACTCGATTCAGTATAATAAACCAAAAACAAAACGATTAGACGTCATGGTTGCTGAAAATCAAAATACTGTTACTCCAGTTTCATTACCTCCATTGACTACAATCAGTCCATATCCTGCCTATCAGGATGGCTATACCATTGTACCGGATGTGCGTGGCATGAGTATTCGCAAGGCAAAGCAAATTTTAATCGCAGCCAACTTGCGGGCTGATTTTACCGGATCAGGGCATGTGGTCTGGCAAAGCCCGAAGCCGGGAACAAAAAAGTTGCCTGGGTCTATATGCACCATGGGATTGAATTAATATGGAATTAAAACATTTAGTACAAGATATAGTCCAAGATGGGATCGCCATACCCCCTGTGGATATTTCCCATCTCTGCACCCATTCGGGAGAGGCAACAAATGGAAGCTTATTCGTGGCTGTGTATGGGTCATCATTTGATGGGCATGACTTTATCAATCAAGCCATTGAAAATGGCGCATCTGCTGTCATATCCAATGGCCGTGATATGGGCGATCTCTCTGTCCCCAATATCAAAGTGGCCAATCCCCGATTGGCTGTCAGCCGCGTGGCCGCAACTTATTATGGTAATCCAACCCGAAATTTGACCGTAATTGGTATCACCGGAACAAACGGTAAAACCACTACAGCATCCATTATTCATTCTATTCTAAGGGCAAATGGCATAAAAGCTGCCCAATTGGGCACATTGGGTATTATCGCTGATGGGTTTAAATCTGAAAAATCCCTGACAACGCCTGATTCCATAAACCTTCAAAAATCATTTAGGGACTTTGCCGATCAGGATATCACCCATGTGGTCATGGAGGTTTCTTCTCACGCATTAGATCAATTGCGCGTGGCGGATGTGGAATTTGATATTGCTGTATTTACCAATTTATCTCGGGATCATTTGGACTACCACCAAACCATGGATGAATATTTTCATGCCAAATCAAAATTATTTCATGCCCTCCCCATCACTGGAACCGCCATTATCAATTTAGATGATCCCCAAGGTGAAGCAATGGCAAAAGAATCTCATGCCCCTGTTGTTGGATTATCTAAAAGAGGCAACACCGATATTTATTTCTCAGAATTATCCCAGTCTT
>CAYVNB010000197.1:0-1692 GCA_964452665.1 uncultured bacterium | reverse complement strand
TTTCATAGATTTCCTGTGTAGGTGAAACCAAACCTCCGGGAGAATTAATGCGAACCACAATGGCTGAAACATCACTTCTGGTTCTGAATTTTTCTAATTGTTTTACGATCCCATCTGCGTTGATAATTGGCCCGTTAATATGTACTATACCTACTTTCTTACCTGCACCATTTGAAGAAATGTTTGATGACCATGCGCCCAGTTTAAATACGAGGATCAGGACAAAAAAACTGCCTAGGCCCCACCATAACCATTTCAGGTTATTTTTGGGTGGCGTTAACCTTGTTTGATCCATAATGTTAGCTTTTGTCCAGGGTGAATATGCTGTCCATATTTTAAGCCATTCCATTTCCGGATTGTTGAGGCGCGTGTACCATAATCTTCGGCAATATGCCCTAAGGTGTCTCCTCTTCGTACTTTATATGTAACCTTATTATAGCCTGGCATGGTCGATATTGGCATAGAAGCCAAATTCATCCCAGGGACAGGGATGGTGAGTTTTTGGCCAATTCGTATCATACTTCTATTCCGGATTTTATTTACGGCGGCAAGGTCATGAATGGAAACACGATATTTTCTTGCAATAGTGGAAAGCACCTCACCGCGCCTCACTTTATGAGTAATAAATTGGGGTGCAAACCGTTCATTCTCAGGTAAGGCATTATAATTTTGAGTAAAAATTTCTTTTTTCCCTTTGGGGATTTTCAATTCATAAACCCTCGTCGGGGTAGCGGACTGACGTAATTCAGGATTTAGAGCTTGAAGCGTTTTAAATGTGGTTTCGGCTGAACTTGCCAGAACGGTTAAATCAGCACTTTTTTCAATGGTTACCAGATCATAAGTCAAGGGTGCTTGCCGCTTTTCTTTTTTATAGAATCCATATTTTTCTGGAGACTTTGCCATGATAGTGGCGGACAAGAAATATGGAATATAATTCCGTGTTTCTCTCGGTAATGAATGGAGCTGCCAAAAATCGGATGTTTGATGGAGGCGAGTCCCCCGTCGGATGCGACCTTCTCCTGCATTATAGGCGGCCAAGGCCAGATACCAATTATCAAATTCGTTATAGAGGTCCGTTAAATATGCGCAGGCCGCTCGTGTGGCTTTTTCCGGATCCCGTCGTTCGTCTATGTACCAATTCCGTTCCAGACCGTAAATTTTCCCTGTGGAATAAATGAATTGCCACATACCATTGGCAGCTGCTTTTGAATATGCTTTTGGATTTAAGCCCGATTCAATCATAGCTAAAAAGAGCAATTCTGGTGGCAAGTTGCATTCTTCTAAAATTTGACTAATCATAGGACCATATATATCCAACCGGTCCAACCAAATTTCAAATTGCTTCTTCCCTTTAGTCTGAAAATAATTAATGTATTGATCCACTTTTTTATTTCGTACCAGTGGAATATGACCATCTCTATCTTCAATCACTGTAAATTGAGACGCACCCATTTCAACCTCTAAAGGTTCCGTAATTGAGGTTACGTCCATCCGTAGGTGTTCTGCTGTGACAGTCGCATCTTCATTATCCAATGTATTAAATCGATGCACATAAAGTTCTACCAAGGATGCTTCAAATCGATCGAACTCCTCCCGGTCTTCATCATCCATGTCACCGTATTGGTCCGCTTCAGTTAATAGATCAAATATCCGGTTGAGTGTATACACAACCTCCAGGGTATCATCCATCAC
>CAYVNB010000196.1:0-1694 GCA_964452665.1 uncultured bacterium | reverse complement strand
CACCCCTATGAATTATGGCAGCGCCAAGCCACTGCGCTGGCTTCTGTAGAGCGGACCAAAAAGCTCCAAATCCTCTGGGAGAAAAAATTCTATAGTATTTTGGAAGATTTCAAATTCACGCCTGGCGGACGCATTATGCACGGTGCCGGACGTAAAGATATTACCACCACGTTGAACAATTGCTATGTAGTGGGCATCCAGGATGACTCTATTAATTCGATCTACAAGACCATCGAAGAAGAGGCTCGGACCTATAAATTTGGTGGCGGTTGTGGACATGATTTATCTGTACTTCGCCCTTCAGGCGATGCCATTAAAGGCACCGGCGGTGAATCCTGCGGTCCTGTTGGTTTCATGAATCTATTCAGTGAAAATACCAATACCATCGCCCAGCATGGTCGACGGGGTGCCAATATGCAAACACTCCGGATTGATCATCCGGATATTGAAAAGTTCATCGAAATCAAAACCGATGATATCAATATGGTGAAATATTCTAATATCTCTGTACTGCTTACCCATAAATTCATGGAAGCAGTCGAAAACGATACTGAATTTGACCTTAAATGGAATGATACAGTCTATAAAACCGTTAACGCGAAACAATTATGGGAAAAAATTATTGCCCATGCTCACAGTAGTGCGGAACCAGGTCTCCTTTTCTGGGACACCATGACCGATTACCATAATGCAGAATACTGCAGTCCTTTAGTTTCAACAAATCCATGCGCTGAGCAACCCCTCCCTGATGGGGGCTGTTGCAACCTGGGTTCATTGAATTTAGACCGGTTTGTGGATAATGAAGGCAATTTCATGATTGATGAATTCAAAGAAACCGTAGGCATTGCAACACGGTTTTTGGATAATGTAATCGATTATAATCTGGATCGCCATGCATTGGATTCCCAAAAACAGAATGCAGAAAATGACCGGCGCGTCGGCTTAGGTATCCTTGGCCTCGGTGATATGCTGGTCCGGATGGGGATTAAATATGACAGCGAAGATGCGCTCCAAACTGTTGATCAGGTTATGCAAATTTTCCGGGATACAGCTTATGAAACCAGTGTTGAATTAGCCAATGAAAAAGGCCAATTCCCCTATTATGACTGGACCGGTGTACGGAAAAGTAAGTTTATCAAAAATCTGCCCCGCCACCTGAGAGATAAAATCCGTGAGAATGGGATTCGAAATTCCACGGTCCTAACCGTGCCACCAACAGGCAGTGGCGGGATTGTGGCGAGAGTAACATCCGGTATTGAACCAATTTTTGCGACATCATATAAACGGCGTGTAAAAAAGAATGATGGCTTTGGCCGTGAATTCAATGAATACAAAGTATACCATCCCATTATTGAACGCTTATTCGGTGGTGATGAAGATTTGCCCGATTATGTGGTAACAGCTCATGAGATTGATCCTTATTTCCGGGTCAAAATGCAAGGGGTTATCCAAAAATATATTGACAGCTCCATCTCTTCTACCGTGAATTTAAAATACGACATTAAAGAAGAAACAGTGGCCGATATTTATATGACGGCATACAAAGCTGGCCTAAAAGGAATTACTGTGTATCGTGAAGGTTCGCGGGAAGGCATTCTGATTACAGACAAAAAAGAGGAGAAAAAAGCTGAGGCACCTTCCGAAGCACGAGCTAGCACTGCGGCAACCCCCGCTCCGCGGGAAGAAAAACGACC
>CAYVNB010000195.1:0-1700 GCA_964452665.1 uncultured bacterium | reverse complement strand
GCATTAATGATATCACCCATATCTAAATGGCGGCCGTATTTTTTCTGGATTTCCAGCAATATGCCTTCGATTGCTTCAAATCGTTCTTTGTTAAATGAGAGGGATTGAGTTTTGATATCATCATCCAATTTAAGATTTACATGGATCGTTCCCCGAATCAACTTTTCAGACACCACATCACGGATGGCTTTTTCGTCCGCAGGATCGATATCCAATCCACGGATCTTCACGTCAAGGAAACGGCCATTCACTGCTTTAATGAGCGCCGTAACCTTCTTGCTACCTTTACCAGCGGAACCCCGCCCGTATCCTGTCATGCTTTGAATCATCTATTTTCAGTCCGAAAAAAGTCGAATAATTTACACTTTTATTAAACTGTAAAGAAACAATTGATCACATATTATTTATATATAAAAAATTAAATCTCATAACAGAGCAGGCTTCTTATATGAAAAGTTAGTTCGATCTAAATTATAAATAGTTACAAAGTTTTTATAATTTTCTTTTTTATATAGATACTTGGAAATATTTACCGTTAATAAAATGTATATTTTATCATGAATAAAAAAGTATTTATTACCGGTGCCAGCAGTGGAATTGGTGAATATTTAGCCTATGCATATACTGATAAAGGTTATTTTGTAGGGCTCCTTGCCCGCCGTGCCGATCGATTAAATGAGGTCCTTAACAAATGCAGAACTTTAGGAGGAGATGGAAAGCAATATGAACTGGATGTTTTGGATGCTGAAGGATTAAAATCGGCCATCCATGACTTTATCGCCCTACCTGGAGAAGTCGATACCATCTATGCCAATGCAGGTATAGGCGGCACTGATGAAATGAATTCCGGTAGTTCAGCTGGGATGAATCAGGTGTTGCGCATCAATATTCTGGGTGTTACGAATACTGTCATGCCTTTTATTCCCTATTTAAAATCTCAGAATAAAGGCAAGATTGCCGTGGTTAGTTCGGTGGCTAGTTTTCGTGGACTCCCCCACCATGCGGCCTATAGCGGATCAAAAGCTGCAGTACGAAACATTTGCCAGGGATGGGGGACGGCGCTTCATAAATACAATATTTCGGTGTCGGCCATCTGCCCCGGATTTGTGGCTAGTGAAATGACAGACAATAAAGATATAGCTCAGCCCTTTAAACTGGGGACAGAAGTGGCGGTGAAAAAGATTATTCGATCTGTAGAAAATCGGAAAAAAGTATTCATTTTTCCATGGCAGATGCGGTTTTTAACCTTACCCCTCATGCGGTATGCTCCGGATTGGCTATTGAGAAAATTTGGCATGTAGAGACACGCGATTCATCGCGTCTCTAAAATTACAGGTTTTCGATCTGTTTTCTTACCCAATCTGAATTCACAGAAATAGAAACTAAATGGGTGGATCCCAATCCCGATCCCGTTGGTGCGTTTAAAAATGCATAATCCAGAGACATATTTTCCCAGCTCAGGCCCATCCCCGCTGTCATAGATCCAACCCTATTACGCCCCAATCTAATAACGATTTTATGATTATATACTACATTCAAACCGAATAACAATTGCCCTCCATTATCACCAAAATTGAGATCATCATCCAAGGACCGACCGTTTAAATTAATAATCATATTTCCCATCGCTGTTATAGATAAAGGCCACTGAGACAATCGATAAGGTTGGGCAATACCTGAAATAATCGTGGGCTTGAATC
>CAYVNB010000194.1:0-1723 GCA_964452665.1 uncultured bacterium | reverse complement strand
CCAGAGGCGTTTCATTGTGATGCGTACTTTGGTTGGTGGGGAATTACTTCCCTTGGGGAAGGTAGAAAATTATAATTGAAAATTAACTTCATAAGCGTCTCCAATTCTTTATGGTATGAGGAACACTTTTGATTTCACCCCTAGTTCAATAGGAATAATTTATCCCATATTATAAATAAAGCAACTAGGCTATCAAGTCTAAATTGCATGAAGTACCCAGTTGGGCCTCATGATTCACCACTTCATGGATGGTTGCTTTTGGATCTCTGAAATACCAATAAGATTAGGTCGCAATGGAAAATTTATTCAATGGGAAATGTTTTTAACCAGTTGAACTGCCAATGGAGTTGAAGTGTTTTATAAGGATCCGTTTTTAAGGCCTCTCCCATAAAATCTCCATAATGTTCTTCAAATACACCCATTGGTGCGTCATATGCCATTTCAATTCGATGCTCATCTACCATAGTTGCATTGGTTACCACATGGTCTTTTGATTGAATGAATAGGCAATCGAATGTAAATGTATTTGGATCTCGACTCGGTTTAAATGATGCCACAAATTTGTTCTGCTCGCCATATTCATTAAGGATTTGATAATGGCTTCCTTTCTTAATCACAATCCACCGCGCTCGTTTGGGAATTTCTTTTCGTTTAATCAATTTTCCATCTTCATAAAGGGACCCCACCACAAATTCCGTCCATACTCCTTCAATTGTATCTAACTGGTTACGGTTTGAGTGAAAATATTTTCTATAATTTAGTTCTGCCGGCGGAACATAGTTCTTTTCTGGAGCAGGAATGGCTACGCTACTGCATCCGATAGCAAAAAAGGAAAAGAGAACTAGTATGATATTTTTCATAAGCTAATCTAAAAATGAATGTATTCTTATGGCATAATAAATATGATTCGATATGGTGATTTATGCTTAAACTTTTATACCAACCAACTGAAGGAATGAAATCATGAAAAAATATTTATTATCCATCCTTATTATCGCCACAGGACTCATGGCCCAATCCCCAAGTGCAGCCCATGAAGAAACCAAGATTACATGTGTCGTATCCGGGGAAGCCATTGATGCAACGGAAACCGCATCATATAAAGATGGAAAAGTCTATTTTTGCTGTGCCGGATGCAAGGCAGATTTTGAAGAAAGTAGCGCCAAATTTTCAACGGCGGCGAATTTTCAACTGGTGGCCACGGGCCAATACACCCAAACCACCTGCCCATTTACGGGACGAAAAATGAAAACCAGTAAAGCATTGGAAGTAAATGGGACGACAGTTACACTTTGCTGCGACCGATGCTACAAAAAAACCAATAAATCAAAAGACAAAGTATCCCTCATCTTTTCGGATGAGCCCTTTAAAAAAGGGTTTGAAATCGCAGCAAAGAAATCAAGTAAATAATAAGTTAAAAAATAACAAGAATATTCATTTGTCTTCGAAAATAAATGAGTATAATTTTGCCGGCCTTCAATCGAAAGATTAAGGCGATTTTTCTTAAAAATTCATGACGCGGGGTGGAGCAGTCTGGTAGCTCGTCGGGCTCATAACCCGAAGGTCGTAGGTTCGAATCCTACCCCCGCTACTAACGATAGACCCGTCTTAATTGGCGGGTTTTTTTATGAGATGATGAATATGTTGTGATATGATTTATATTCTTCAATTATGATGAAAAGAAAAATACCAATCAAAGAAGCATGTGTTGAATCAACTGATC
>CAYVNB010000193.1:0-1750 GCA_964452665.1 uncultured bacterium | reverse complement strand
CTTATGTGCAGCCCTGGTCACCAAGAAAGATCGTTCGAAATGCGGCCAATCAGGCAATGTCCTCACTTAAGGATAAATAATATCGTTTTTCGGATTTTACTGTATATTTCTGCATCCTGGATCATCACTGCCCAATCACGTATTGATGGGCGAATTACAGATGAAACCACAGGAAAACCACTTATAGGTGTTAATATATTCTTTTCTAAAACATCCTTGGGAACGACGACAGATATGGATGGTTTTTATACAATGAAAAATATTCCAGAGGGGCGGTATGAATTGGTCATATCGATGATTGGATTTAAAATGGAACGGGAGAATTTGATTTTCTTCAACCATGATCGAATCACCATAGATTTTCATCTGACACCTGAACCTATCCAAATGAAAGAAATTACTGTGACCCAGAAGACGGATAAGGAGTGGGTAAAAAATTATAGACTTTTTAAACAGGCATTTTTAGGCACCACCCGTAATGGGGAATCTTGCCGAATACTCAATGAATATGTTATAAGTTTTGATCGGAAGCAGGGATTACTTACGGCCACAGCCAGTCAACCATTGCAAATTGAAAATAAACGGTTGGGCTATGAGATTACCTATTATTTAAAAGAATTTAAATTGGATGATACATCTGTTCGTTATGCTGGGGATTCATATTTTAAGGAAATGGAGCCAATATCCAATCGGGAATCAATAAAATGGATAAAAAATCGAAATGAAGCTTATAATGGATCTGTCCGTCATTTTCTATCCACATTAAGTGAAAGATTTGATTTACGCTACGAGATGAAAGGGGATAGTGCTGTTGAAAATTCCGCTTGGGGTAAAATGAGTGGTCAGCACAAATATGATCCTTTAATGGTTGAAGGATTTGATATATATGTACTTAAGTCGCGGCGTTCTGGCAATCGTGATGATGATTATCGGTTGATAAATCCAAATGCGCGCATTGTATTTCCTGGGGATCATCCTAATGAATTACGTCTTTCCTTTAAGCAGAATATTATGGTGGTATATCGAAGAGAATCAGAAGATGATAATTATAGCAAAAATTTATCGGCATTCGGATCCAGACCGGTTCAAACATCCTATTTATTATTGAAAAAGGATATGGTAGATTTTGATAAGTCCGGCCGCTATTTTGAAACCTACATGATTGAACAGCGCGGTTATATGGGGTGGGAGCGGTTTGGGGATAAATTACCCTTTGATTATACACTGCCTGATTAAGCAGTTTCATTCTTCCCTTTAACTTTGATTCACCTTAAATTAATATCCCTAAAGATCAGGATTGAAAATCCTATCAGGAATAAGAAAGCAAATATGGCAAAGAAAAAAGAATCAAACCCCTTAGAGGTATTTAACAATCTTATGCGAGAAAGTACATTGAATATCGGAAAGGGAATGGATACATTCTTTGATGACGTGGCTAAAGGAGCAGAACGGATTATAGGGCATTTAGATCCACCAAATAAATCAGAAGACTCTGAAGATAAAAAGACTTAAAAAGCATGATTTGTGCGCTGGGTCACAAGGGTGAATATTAGCCTTGAACAAACCTTGAATCATAACTAATTTGAAGCAGAGCGGAATGCTAATTAGTAAAGCATTTGATCGAACCAAACGAAAAAGGAGATCACTATGACTCGTACATTAAAAAACCTAGCCCTTTTCTTGATGGTATCCACCGTGTCTTTTGCTTTTGCACAACAAGACGAAGCTGGTAAGGCCAAAAAAGGTGAAG
>CAYVNB010000192.1:0-1766 GCA_964452665.1 uncultured bacterium | reverse complement strand
TGTTTTTATTTTCTAATATATAGGGATGGTTATATCCCACCGACATGGACGCATACATAGAAAATAAATCTAAATATTCTTTTCCATCCCTTTCATCCACAAGCCAAGAACCATGACTTTTTACTAAATCAATTATATGATCCATCCCATCGGCCAGCATGAATTTACCGATGCCCTCTTTTAAATTATTAGGCCGTATTTTATTCATGATATCAGCTAATATTATTTAAGATATTTTATTTACTTAAATCAAATTCAATGCCTTGAGCCAAGGGCAAATTTGCAGACCAATTCAATGTATTAGTTTGACGTCTCATATATTGTTTCCATGCGTCGGAACCCGATTCTCGTCCGCCGCCAGTTTCTTTCTCACCCCCAAAGGCACCCCCAATTTCAGCTCCGGATGTACCAATATTAATATTTGCAATACCACAATCACTTCCTCTATTTGAGAGAAAAAATTCTGCATTGGGTACATTGGTGGTAAACATAGATGATGATAATCCTTGAGGAACACCGTTATGCATGGCCATGGCTTCTTCCATAGTACTGTAGGTCATAACATATAAAATGGGCGCAAATGTTTCTTTCTGCACAATATCCCAATGATTTTCTGCTGTAGCAATAGCCGGTGTAACAAAATTCCCCTCACCATCTATGGATTCCCCACCACAAAGAATTTCACCCCCTGCGGACTTCACCGCTTCTACCGAATTTAAATAGTCATTCACAGCATTTTTATTGACCAACGGTCCCATAAGGGTTTCCGCATCTAGGGGATTACCGATATTAACCTGTTTATAAGCATTTAAGAGGCGTTTTAAGAATTCATCACGCATGCTTTCATGAATGATTATTCGTCGGGTGGATGTGCATCGTTGACCCGCAGTGCCTACTGCGCCGAACGCAACAGCCGGTATCGCCATGTCCAGATTTGCGGTTTCATCAATAATGATGGCGTTGTTGCCACCCAACTCTAAAATGGTTTTCCCAAATCGCTCAGAGACAGTTGCGGCAACATGGCGACCCATCTTTGTTGATCCTGTGAATGAAATCAATGGGAGTTGTTTGTCGTTCAGCATTTTTTCACCGATAATAGATCCACGGCCAATCACGGAAGAGAAAATGCCTGTGTATCCATTGCGTTCCACCACCTCGTTGCAGATGTTTTGGACAGCGATGGTACAAAGCGGTGTGGTAGATGAGGGTTTCCAAATGGTTGTATCACCGCATATGGCCGCAATAAATGAATTCCATGCCCATACCGCAACGGGAAAATTAAATGCAGATATAACCCCAATAGGACCTAACGGATGCCATTGTTCATACATACGATGGTCGGGCCGTTCAGAATGCATGGTTTTGCCATAGAGCATTCGAGATTGACCCACAGCAAAATCGGCAATATCAATCATCTCTTGGACTTCTCCATCGCCCTCCTGTTTAATTTTGCCCATTTCCAAGGATACAAGACTACCTAAAGCATCCTTCTTTTCACGAAGTGCGTCAGCCATTTCGCGAACCAGTTGTCCCCGTATGGGTGCTGGTACCTTACGAAAGGATTTAAATGCCGCTTTTGATTCCGCTACAATGGTTTCATAGTCGCTTTCTGTGGCTTTATAAACTTTTGCAATCAGTTCACCTGTTGCTGGATTATAAGATTCCAACAATCCTCCATCTTCATTAGTAGACCATTTTCCTTCACCGGAACAGGCGCCATAATTCACATCTTGAATACCGAGTGTTTTTAAAATATCTTTCATTGA
>CAYVNB010000191.1:0-1766 GCA_964452665.1 uncultured bacterium | reverse complement strand
ATAATCTCTTTTGTGCGTTCACTATGCTTGGTGAATTTACTTACATGGTTTAAGGTTAAATGATAACCGTCATGACCCAGTGTTTTCTTCTTTAATAACCATTGATTCCGATCTCTTAAGATGGACCATTTTCCATTCACCTGAAAAATCGAACCGGTTTTGGCCGTGGTGATCCACTTTTCCAAGGATGTCCAATGATGGCGGCGCCAAGCGGTTTCTGTTTCACCGATTAAATTCTTCAACAACCGAACCTTTTGATGTCCAGAAAAATTTTTAACCACATCATCGTTGATTATTAATCGGCTCTTTCCTGATTTTTCTTTTTCTGCCAATGAACTAATCACTTCATTCATTCGCTGAACAGCCATGGTTGCCTTATCTGCCAATTGATTAAACCGACTGATGAGGGTACGAACCTGACCTTCCCATGGGGTAACAATATTATGCCGAATATGGTTTCTTCTAATAGATGTATCTTTATTGGATTCATCCTCAACATAATCCAAGCCATTCGCCTGTACATAATCAAAGATATCTTTTCGATTAAACGGTAATAACGGCCGAAGTATTTTTCCATTTTGAACGGGGATACCCCGCAGTCCCTCGATGCCACAACCGTCCTCCAAATGCATGAGTATGGTTTCCACATTGTCATTGGCATGGTGGCCTGTTAAAATCCAATCACAATGGAATTCTTTCTGGGCCGACTCAAATGCAGTATGGCGAATACGCCGTCCCCACATTTCCATACTTTCACCCTGTCGCCAATTATCCTCTGCTCCATGAATTGAAAGGGGTATATCCATAGATTCACATAAGGAATGGACAAATAATTCTTCTGAATCGGATGGATCCCGCAATCCATGGTTCACATGGACTGCATAAACATCATGAGCAGACTGAAGTTGGTAAGTCAGATGAAGTAGCGCTACAGAATCCATACCTCCGGAGACAGCCACCAAAAGGCGATCTTTCGTAGAAATAACTGAATTTAGCTCCCGGGAAAATCGGGTGAATGTGAGTGGGCTGCCCATAGTTTGTTTACTTGAATTGTGAAACAACCTTAGCGACAGATTTCGCAGAGGACATAATATAAAAATGAACGCAAGGCACTTTCGCATCTACCAATTCTTGAACCTGATTCATGGCCCAATTAATACCGACCTTTTGAATTTCTTCTTTTGACTCACCGATCACCTGTTTGGATAATTCCTCGGGAATATCCACATAGAAGTTCTTTGGAATCACACGCAAATGGGCTTCGGTGCTCAGAATTTTCAATCCAGGAATAATGGGTACATCGATTCCGGCGGAGCGACAATCATCCACAAACTTGAAATAGGCCGTATTGTTGTAGAACATCTGGGTCACGATATAATCTGCACCTGCATCCACCTTCGCTTTTAAATATTTAATATCTGTGGACATGTTCGGCGCTTCAAAATGCTTCTCAGGATAGGCCCCAACGCCGATGCAAAAATTAGTGGGCGCCGCATCTAAAAGTTCTTCTACATATTGGCCGTCATTCATTTCTTTAATCTGGCCCACTAGATCTGATGCATATTTATTTCGAGTACGTCCCGGGGCATCCGGTGGATCCTTCCGTAGTTCATCTCCTCGTACCGCCAATACATTATTAATCCCAAGGTAGTTTAGTTCAATGAGAGCATCTTCTGTTTCTTCACGTGTAAATCCCCTGCAGAGGATATGAGGCACCGTTTCCACGTTAAATTTATTTTTAATGGCCGCACTGATGCCAATGGTGC
>CAYVNB010000190.1:0-1819 GCA_964452665.1 uncultured bacterium | reverse complement strand
CATCTGATGATATCCCCAACTGATTGGATCGATGCCAGAATGCATCGCCTTTATGAAACAATGAGATAACAAAACCTTCATCTTGGGTGCTTAATTGGCTCATTATAATGGCAGGGGCAGTAAAAAACAAAAAAGCCCAAATAAAATTCAGTTTATTTGAGCTTTTCTTTCTTACAGAAAAAATAAGGTCAGTATTTTTGATCAATGAGCGATGTCTTTATTTTTTGATTGAATGGTTGGCTATTAGGCTCATACTCTGGTATGAAACTTTTTAATGCACTGACCACTGTGTTGATATTATAGGATCTGGCTGAATCAACGATTTTATCCACTTGATCCAACATATGATTCCAATTTGATCCATTACCATTTTTCATCATGAGAATTTTGTCATGCTCGGTTGTAACAACATTCTCTTCTTTGGTATTTAATTCTTCAAATAATTTTTCGCCAGGCCTTGAACCAATATATTCAATGGCAATATCCTTTTCTGGCTCTAATCCACTTAATCGAATCAATTCAAAAGCAATATCTTTAATATTGACCGGCTTACCCATATCCAGAACATATATCTCACCGCCTGAGCCCATGGCCCCGGCTTGAAGAATTAACTGGGCGGCTTCTGAAATAGACATGAAATATCTTTGCATTTTTGGATTGGTTATTGTCACCGGGCCACCGCTTTTGATCTGTTTCTGGAATGTTGGTATCACGCTGCCAGAACTACCGATCACATTCCCGAAGCGGACTGCAATATATTTCACTCTGGAATCAATTGATTTACTTTGTATTAATTTTTCCGCAACCCTCTTTGTTGCACCCATTATATTAGTAGGGTTTACTGCTTTATCTGTAGATACGAGGACAAATCGATTCACACCATAGTCTTCCGATGCATCCATCAAATTAAAGGTCCCCTTTATATTGGTCATAATGGCTTCCCAAGGATGCTCTTCCTGCATGGGAACATGCTTATAAGCAGCTGCATGGAAAACAACATTGGGCTTAAAAGAAGAAAAAACACGGTGGAGTAGGGTTCGATCTCTGATATCGCCAAGAATCGATTGAAAGGATACAGGGTGTATACTGGTTTCACACTCTCTTTCCATTTTAAACAAATTATGTTCACTTTGATCCAATAAAATTAAGAGGTCTGGATCAAAGGTGAGACAATGCCTGACGAGCTCTGATCCGATCGAACCACCAGCACCAGTAACGAGGACCCGCTTTCCATACAAATAATGGGAAATCGAAGATCGATCCAATTCTATTTCTTTTCGGCCTAAAAGATCCACCATTGAGATTTCCCGAACAGATTTCATAGATACTTTCCCATCGATTAACTCTGAAAAGGTGGGTACCGTCCTGAAAGGCTTCTCTGTTGATTTACAAATGGCTATAATACGTCTCATTTCAATATTCGTCGCTGTGGGGATACAAATTACTATTTCATCGAATGGTATTTTTAATTTGACAATTTCATCAACTGGTCCCAGAATGGGGACGCCATGAATGGTTGCACCTATTTTTGAACCATCATCATCCACGATACCTATGACCATATATTTCATGGATCGATTGTCCTTGATTTCACGAATAATTTTTTCAGAACTACTGCCACCACCAATCATAATTATTTTTTTACGATTAATTGTAGAAAAGACATTTTGTTTTAGGTTATCTGGGTAAGGTGTTATATTGCTAAAATAAACACGAACGCTGGCCCGAGATAGGCCCAGAAATATTGTACAGAGAGCATAATCTATTAGAAGAACCGAGCGAGGATATCCTGAGAAGCCATAGATAAAAGCAAGAATAG
>CAYVNB010000189.1:0-1820 GCA_964452665.1 uncultured bacterium | reverse complement strand
ATACGTGAGACTTTACCCAGCGTGGGGATTTCGACCGATATTATCGTTGGCTTCCCTGGGGAAAATGAAGCAAAATTTTTAGAAACATTAGACGTGATGGAAGCGGTAAAATTTGATTCGGCATATACATTTAAGTATTCATCTCGGCCCGGCACTAAAGCTGCGGAATATGAGGATCATGTTACGGAAGCAGAAAAGCAGGATCGATTAGAACGCGTGATTGATTTGCAGAAACAGCATACGTTATGTCAGAATCAAAAAAGAATTGGTCAAATTGAAATGGTTCTTGTGGAAAAAGAAAGTAAACGATCTGCGGCGCAGTGGGCAGGTAGGACCGATTCAAATAAATGGGTTATCTTTGATAAAGAAAATGCGCAAATTGGCGATCTGATTCTTGTGAAAATCAATGATGCAAAAGGAATTACTTTGCGCGGTGAAATTGTTCAAGTTCAAGAAATGGAGGCAGCTTGATGAAATTGGTAAAAATTTTTGGCGGATTGGCCATTATGATTTTAGTGCTGTTCTTTTTGATGCAGAATACAAACATGGTTTCGGTTGATCTTGTATTTGCTCAATATGAAAGTGTTCAGGTCGCTGTGGTGATGTTGGGAGCATTGGCTATCGGTATGATGATTGGTTATGGCGTCGCCGTGACCAATATCCTTTCTGGAAAAGCTGAATTGCGATCCTTGCGCACCAAAAATAAACGGTTATCTGATGAGTTAAACGACCTTCGAAATGTGGCCATCGATGAAGGCATCTATGATTCGGAAGATGGAGCCGATTGACCTTGAATTGGTCTTTATGGATAACGTTGATTCTTTTGGGTGCCGGCGGTTTTGTATTTTATTATTATCGTCCTAAAACCCAGGCCCGGACAGAATCCATATATACCCATGCCTTGAATGCCATGGTACGGGGAGATAGGCGAATAGCGCTGAATCACCTAAGAGATGTGGTGAAGCAGGATACCAATCATATTGATGCATATTTGCAGATGGGGGATATTCTGCGTGAAGAAGGGAATGCCCAGGCGGCAGTGAAAATTCATCAATCACTAACTGTCAGGCCCAATCTCTCTAATGATATTAATCGGGATATCCATAAGTCTCTGGCATTGGACTTCGAACAGCTAGGGCAATTTGCCAAAGCGCGTAGAGAAGCGGAATTTGTATTAAAACAGAACAAAAAGAATCTCTGGGCCAACGAATTTTTACTGAATATTTTTGAGCAGCATCGAGATTGGGATAAGGCTACACAGGTATCCAAGAATATTCAAAGAATTAAACAGTCAAAGGATCCGAATCAAATTGCACGATTTCTAGTATATCAAGGCATGGATAAGCTTGAAAAAGGCCAGCACAACGAAGCCATTGCAATTTTCCAAAAAGCATTAAAAACGGCACCCGAATTTGGTTTGCCCTGCTTACGATTGGGTGATCTTTATGCGGAAACGAGAAATTTAGTCAAGGCCGTAGAAAATTGGGAAAAATTTGCATTATTGAATCCGGAGGAAGGACGCCAGGTTTATACAAAAATAGAATCGGCATTATTTGATTTAGGACGATTCAGCGAAGTAGAAAAATTTTATGAACGGATTTTAGAAAAAGACCCATCTAACTTGAATGCATTGGCCAAATTGGCCAATGTGTTGGAGGAAAAAGGTGAACACAGCAGTGCCATAACACTTGTTGAGGATGCGTTGTCCAAAAATGAATCATCTGTTCACGCTCATTTGATGAAATTAAAATTATCCCTTCATATGTCTAAACCCCATGAATTATCTAACCAAATAGATGATATTATTCAATTATTAAATC
>CAYVNB010000188.1:0-1836 GCA_964452665.1 uncultured bacterium | reverse complement strand
AGAAACAGATGTCCTGTTTTTCTATGCCCAAGGACCAAGTGGATTTGATCAAAATATGGCCAAGGTAGAATGGCACCAAAACCTCTATTTTAATTCATCGGCTTATTGGTTACTCATCCCTGATGATTCAGCATTGCGCGGAAAGAGAATAGAAACCGGGAATATTGTACCTGACGGCCCTTTAAGTGTGAATTACGGCGTATCATACCTCCATTTTGAAACGGATAAGATCAATCCACAAGCATCTGGTTTGGCATGGGGGAATACATCTATCCGCGAAGGTGGATCCTTTACCCAAACAGTTGATCTTATCCATCCAGTCTCTTCAACAATTGCCACCGGGTCATTCGGAATGATCGGCAATGAAAAAATCCCCACACGCTACAGTAATACAAAGCATCAAGTATCACTTTCATTTAGTGGGGAGGAATTGGCTGACATGCAATGGTCTCACTTGGGATTGAAATCAAATAGTTTTACCATTCCCGCTGGCAATTTGGCTCATGGATCTCAAAAATTTCAAATTACCAACAATTCAGATAATCCCAATTCAGAACCCTTTATTGACTATTTCACATTGGCCTATACAAGACAGTTAATTTATACATCTCCATTCGACTTTTTTGCATCAGTCACATCCAACAATATGACCTTTTCAATTACAGGAAATACACTAAAAATATGGAATATTACCCATCCCGCTCATCCTGAAAATATCCCTGTACGAACAGAGGGCGATCAAACCAAAATGCGTGTTTCACTCCCAACGGATATACACCAGCGGTTTGTAGTCTTTAATTTGGACGATATCCCTAACTTCACCAATTTGGCATCCATCGGTTTAAAAATATGGAATCAATTACGTAATCCATCTAATACTGCAAATCATATCATTGTAGGGCCATCCGCATTTTCTACGGCTTCACAACCATTGGTCGACCATCGGCAACATACAGTATTTGCAAGCCTCGAGCGCATATATGGTGAATTCTCCGGTGGAAATCAGGACCCTATCGCCATCAGACATTTTCTTCAATGGACACAAGTAAACTGGTCACAAAAGCCCGCTACTGTTCTATTTATGGGCGATGCAGATTATGATTACCGCAATATCACCGGGCAATCCAATATACAGGTTCCTACCATCCAAGTGGGCACCAATTATTCCCATGCTACCGATGACAGACTGGTGGCATTTAACGGTATTATTCCTGAAATGGCCACAGGAAGGTATACGGCGCGGTCTGCAGAAGAGGTCACCGCATTTGTGGAAAAGATTATTGCGTTCGAGACGGAAATGCCCAAAGGACTTTGGAAACAACGGGTTACCCTTGTGGCAGATGATCCTGCCAGACCCGAAAGGGAGCCCTATGATTTGTATGTTGGGAAAAGTCATACCCTGTATTCCGAACGTTTGGCGAAATCAATTCCGGACTTTATGGAGGTCAAAAAGCTCTACATGGTGGAATATCCAGAAGTGAACGACGGGTCAGTATTTGGTGTGACTAAACCAGCGGCAACACAAGCCCTACTTGATCAACTTTCCAGTGGAACGACCGTCATAAATTACATCGGTCATGGGAATCCAACCCAATGGGCACAGGAAAAATTGTTGATCATTAATGAATCCCGAAATGATGTTGATTTAATAAAGACCCAAATGAAACTGCCCATCTGGGTGGCGGGTACCTGTAATTGGGGACATTTTGATGCCCTCGACCGTGAATCATTCGCCGAAGTACTCATTCGAAAAGAAATGGATGGAGCTTCTGCCGTCATCACCACTACGCGAGGAATAACGGTATCCAGCAATATCCATTATCTGGAATCGATTTT
>CAYVNB010000187.1:0-1858 GCA_964452665.1 uncultured bacterium | reverse complement strand
AGCAGATTTTATGGGTAAAAATGCCCTGGTTTCAGCGAAAGAAAATTTATACCGCCGATTGGTCTGTATTGAAATGATTGATCGAGGTATACCCAGAAAAGGATATTCAATTATGGTAAATGGCAAATCGGTGGGTGGAGTCACCAGCGGGACCCAATCTCCATCCTTAAAACAGGGGATTGGCATTGCTTATATTGCGAAAGAACATGCCAAAATTGGGACGGAATTAGGACTTGAAGTCAGAAATAAGGTATTAAAATGCAAAGTGGTAAAACCACCATTTTATAAGGATGGATCGCTAAACAATTAGCAGATGGTTCTATGAATAATACTTCGGACAAAACCATCCTCGTCACTGGAGGTGCCGGTTTCATCGGCTCCCATCTCATTGACAAATTATTGGCGGATGAAAATCGCATTATCTGTCTTGATAATTTGAATGATTATTATAATCCACGAATTAAAAAATTGAACCAATCAGATTATTTGCCTCATCCAAATTACACATTTGTAAAAGGGGACATTCGGGACAAAATTATCCTTACAGATTTGTTCAAAACCCATGATTTTGACATAGTGGTGCATTTGGCTGCCATGGCTGGAGTGCGGCCATCCATAGAAGATCCAGTCCTTTATACAGATGTGAATATCAATGGGACTCAGACGTTACTTGAAGCCATGATGGGGTCATCCGTAAAGAAATTTGTTTTTGCTTCATCTTCATCTGTGTACGGCAATAATAAAAAGACACCTTTTTCTGAAGATGATATTGTGAATTTTCAGATATCCCCCTACGGCGCGACGAAAAAAATGGGTGAAGTCATGTGTTACACCTACCATCACTTAAGTGGTATCCCCACTTCATGTCTACGATTTTTCACTGTTTACGGTCCGAGGCAGCGCCCGGAGATGGCCATTCATAAATTTACACGTATGATGAAAAATGGACATGCAATTCCCTTCTTTGGTGATGGGTCCACGGCTCGGGATTATACTTTCATTGATGATATTATTAACGGTATCATTGGGAGCATAGAAGTAGATGACCAATTCATCATCTATAATTTGGGAAATTCAGAACCGGTAAAATTGGATGAGTTGGTTCAAGTCATTGGTGAACGGTTAGATGTAGATCCGATTTTGGATCGGCAGAAACTTCCCTTAGGAGATGTGCAGCAAACATTTGCAGATGTTTCTCGTGCTAAATCTCGCTTAGATTACGAACCTTCAATCAGCATTGAAGAGGGGGTTGGCCGATTCGTGGATTGGTATGAATCCATGATGGCCACCCATGAGGAATTATTTTCATGAAGGAAAGACGGCTTGAAATTTTGGGCATCCTATCTGTGGCGGTTTCGCTACTGATCTTTGTCAGTTTATTAGGTTATAGTTCCCATGAAGATCCGGGTATTTCTCCTAATGTCCGCGTTGAAAATCCCATGGGTATCCTGGGTGTTTGGGTTGCCTATTTTTTCATCAAACTTACCTTTGGGTATAGTTCATTTATTCTACCCCTGATTGCCATTACATGGGGCATTTGGTTTTTTACTCACAAAGAATTTGAAGCCATCAGTCGCTTATCCAGTTATTTGATTGGTGTGGTAATCCTATCCTCGATGACACTGGGTGCAGCACAAATATTTAGATACGGGATTGAAAATACTACCTATCGCTTTAGCGGTATGATTGGCGGACTCATATCCGAATTATTTTATGACTGGTCAGGCACCTCTGGATTGGTTGTTTTACTCCTGGTGCTTTGGTTGGTATTGATCCGTGGATATTTTGGTTTCAGCTATTATGCACCCATCAAAGAATTGATTGACCAATTCAAAAAGAAACAGGCGGACAAAAAGCT
>CAYVNB010000186.1:0-1879 GCA_964452665.1 uncultured bacterium | reverse complement strand
AGTTGATTAAAGAACCAAAACCCCAAGACAACAATTGCAGGGATGCGAATCGTTGTAAAGAAAATGAAAATAAAAATAAATACATGAACGCGGGCTTGGGGAAAGCGAATCATATATAAACCCAATACACCGGCGATTGCACCGGAGGCTCCCACCATGGGAATCTCAGAACCGGGATTTATGAAGACTTGGCATAAACTGGCAGCCACACCGCATAGGATATAGAATAAGGCAAACCGAACATGGCCTAAGGTGCTTTCTACATTGTCTCCAAAAATCCATAGGAACCACATATTACCTAAAATATGCGTAATTCCTCCATGAAGAAACATGGATGTAAGCATAGTCAAGATCGAAAATTCTGCCGGAATTAATCCAAACGTATAAATAAAAATGGCCTCTGCTTCAGGATCTTTCATCCCCATGCTGAATTGAAATGCGAATACAAAAAGGTTTATGGCAACCAACCCATACGTTATATATGGAATCAATACTCGGGGATTGTCATCTTTATAGGGAAAAAACATTAGTACACCGTGAATTCAATATTTTGGGACACTTCATTCCCTGCTCGATCCTTTGCCTTGAATTGAATCGTATGGGTGCCAATCGGCAAGGGTCGATCGAGCTCGTAAGAAATTTCTTTTGTTTTCGGTTGAAACGCATAGATGAGGGGCTGGTTATCCAAGTTAAATTCGAATGAATCTTCTACAGGGTCAAAACCAGAAAGTGCATCATCAATTTTTATTTTAAACCAGTTTAACTCCAGTGTAGGGTATTTTCCATTATTCCCGGGATGCATGGATTTAATCTGTGGTGGTGTGGTATCCTCAATTATGGCAACTGCATCCAAATGTTTAAGGGATCCTGTAAGAACTCGCCGCTCCTTATTGTTTTCCGTGGGGATGAAGGACCATCCTTCCTTTTGATCGTAATAATATAGATGAATTTTGTCTCTCTCCTTAAGTTTGGCTGGATATCGAATACCAATGTTGACCGGTTTTAATAAGGGGCGTTCAAATGGCTGTAGCTGATAAACGCGAGAAAGAAGCTTCCCCTTTTCCACTCGTACATGTTTGTGGACCGGTTCAATCCACATGAGCGTAGGCCGAGTGACAGATGATTTATTGGTTCGGATGGAGCAGAAACTATCCTTGGAAACAAGGGTCAAGGATGTATCTGGTCCTGTCACGGTATAAGGGAAATCAAATCGAATCTGCCGTTCAATGGATCCTTTTAGAATGGCCTCAATCTGATCCACACGATTAAACTTGACGGGATCAACAGGTGGGGTTAAATAGACAGATGGCTGAATTTGGTTGAGTGGAATAGTTTCATATTGGTATTCACCCTTAAGTCTAAGGGAAAGATTTGCATCCACCACTTGTTCTGGCTGCACTTGTATATAGACGCCAGCATCCGTATGAGAAATATCCATATCCACCATAACACTCAAATGATCACCATTATATTTTTTATTTACCCAGTGGATCGGCTTAGAGTAAGTCCCCAATTTGTTTTTTGCAAAGAATTGGATTGCCTTTCGTTCGGCCTCTATTTTAGAAATGGTAATCATCCTTCCCGTTTCAACGGCTTTGGAGGATTGGATGGTCACCTGCGCTTCGGCAAATCCATAGGGGGTAAATGAATAGGCAATGACTGATTCAATAGGAATGGTAATGCTTTTAGGTTGAAGAATAAAAGAATAGTGTTCATCTGTTTCTCCCAGTTTTTCTAGCGTGATTTCAAAAGGCGGCATCTTGAAAACAGTTCCACGAACAGTTCGTGTATTCTTCAATACATCCATCACAAAAATCTTTATGTCATGATAGCCTGGCGTGAGATCCATAATGCCAGTGGTTGAATCTGTATGGATGGG
>CAYVNB010000185.1:0-1889 GCA_964452665.1 uncultured bacterium | reverse complement strand
TGGGCCGATGCTTCTCCATCAGCAGTACGAATTGTCCAACCATCTGAATCAGTTTTCACTTCTTTCATACCCAAATTGATCATGGGTTCAATGGCAATGCACATACCCTCACGGAGCTTATAACCTTGCTTCGGCTGTCCATAATTTGGAACCTGAGGATCTTCGTGAAGTTTGGTGCCAATCCCATGCCCCACCAATTCACGGACCACAGAATAACCTAATTCTTCTACATAAGATTGGATGGCATGGCCAATATCAGATACATAATTACCCGGCTTTGCTTCGGCAATACCGCGCATAAGGGATTCACGGGTTGCATCCATTAATTTTTGTTTGTCCTCAGATACATTGCCAATGGCAAATGTTCTTGCATGATCCCCATAATAACCATCTTTTTCAGCACCACAATCGATACCAACAATTTGTCCTGGTTCAAGAACCCGATCATTGGGTATTCCATGGACAACTTCATCATCTACGGAAACACACAATGTTGCCGGGAAACCCATATACCCTTTAAAAGCAGGTCGTGCACCTCGTGCACAAATAAATGCTTCTGCTTTTTTATCCAGATCAATGATGTGAGCACCGGGCTTTACATGGGCTGATAGCATATCCAAAGTGTCCGCCACAATTTGACAACTATTGGCAATTAAATCAATTTCTCGCTGTGTGCGGATTCGTACCACTTACATCCGCCTCCGTCCACGAATTTTACCTTTACTCAAAAATCCATCATAATGACGACTCATGAGATGGGATTCAATCTGTTGTAAGGTATCTAAAGCCACACCCACAATAATCAATAAACTGGTCCCACCAAAAAATGAAGCAAGGTCATAGCTCACATCCATGGACTGCATAAGGATATATGGAAAAATCGCAACCAACGCCAGTGCAAAAGAACCGGGCAAGGTCACACGAGACAAAATATTATCAATATATTCAGCGGTCTTTTTTCCTGGACGAATCCCTGGAATAAATCCACCGTGCTGTTTCATTTGTTGTGAAACTTGAGTGGGATCAAAAGCTATTGCGGTATAAAAATATGTAAAGAATACAATCATTAACCCAAATATCAACCAGTAAAATGGATGATCAAATGAAAACCACCGCATGACGCCTTGCATAAATACATTTTCGCTAAAAAATGTGGCGATTGTGCTGGGGATAAACATGATTGACTGGGCAAAAATAATGGGCATCACACCAGCTGTATTCACTTTTAAAGGAATATGTGTGGACTGACCACCATACACTTTACGGCCCACTACACGCTTGGCATAAGATACGGGAATTTTTCGTGTCCCTTGTGTCAAGAGCACAACAAATGCAATCACTGCAAACATAATACCAATAAGAATCACTTCACTAAGAATACCGCGCACACCTTCGCTAATCAAAGCCACTTCACTAACAATCACGTTCGGTAATCCAGCCACGATACCAACCATAATGATTAGGGAAATACCATTACCGATACCTCGTTCAGTAATTCGTTCACCCAACCACATCAAGAGAATGGTTCCCGTGATTAAACTCACCATACCAGTAAACGTAAATCCAAAACCAGGATTAATCACCACTGACTGACCACCGGCAGATAATGACGGTAAAAAGACAGCCACCACACCGTAGGCCTGCATGGCTGCAATCAAGACGGTTAAATAACGTGTCACTTGTGTAATTTTTTTGCGCCCCGCCTCCCCTTCTTTTTGCAAGCGTTGGAAGTAAGGCACAACCGAGCTCATCAATTGAATAATAATGGATGCAGATATATAAGGCATAATACCCAAAGCGAATAAGGTCGCTTTTTGGAATGCGCCCCCTGCAAACATGTTATACAATCCAAGTAATGTATTTTGATACCCTTGGAATGCAACTGAAAG
>CAYVNB010000184.1:0-1899 GCA_964452665.1 uncultured bacterium | reverse complement strand
TTCTTGTGGGTCCGTGTTTTTTAGCTATATCCCATTTTCCCCCACCTTGGACAGATTCATTCATATTAGGACTAAGGTCACTCGATAGAATTATTGGCATAGTACAGCAATGGTTCTGTTCAATTATTTCCTGTCCACAAAGAATTGTAAAAATAGACCCAATGATACCTATTTGTTTTAATTGCATAAAAACCTCCTTCTAAGTAATTCCTTTAAAACGCTTGAACAGATAAATAGTTGGTCGTGCCCGCCACACCCATGGGTACGCCACCAGTGATGACAAACTGATTCCCCTTAGGAATCAGCTGCAATTTTTTTATAACTCTTTTACATAGATCTGGCACCACTGCCATGTTTTCATAGGTTTGAACCTGTATGGGGTTCACACCCCACACTATATGCAATTGTCTCACAATATGATCAAAGGGGGTTAATGCAAACACTTTGGCCAAGGGCCGATAACGCGCAATCATTCTAGCGGTGCTTCCACTATGGGTCATGGTCATAATAACATCAATATCGAGGTCAAGTGCAATTTCACAAACCGCATGACTAATTGCATCTGCTGTCTTACTCACTTCTTCTGGGAGGGAGGTACGGTGTACATCTGTTGCCTTCTCAGTTTGTTGAATCACCTGATTCAAAATTGAAATGACATCAACCGGGTATTTACCAATGGCGGTTTCACCTGTAACCAGGATGGCATCTACACCATCAAAAATTGAATTTGCAATATCACTAACTTCAGCACGGGTCGGGGTTTGGCTATCTCTCATTGATTCAAGCATTTGGGTGGCGATGACCACTGGTTTTCCTAAGGTGCCCGCCACATCTATTACCCGTTTTTGTGCCAACGGCACTTGCTCTGCAGGAATCTCCACACCCAAGTCACCACGTGCTACCATAACCGCGTCAAAGGATTCTGTAATGGCGACAATATCATTAAGGGCTTCCCATTTTTCAATTTTGGCCATAACGGGCAACCGTATATCCACTTGATCCATAATGGTAATAACTTCATCTAAATCTTCCGCTGATCGAACAAACGAAAGGGCAATCCAATCGGCACCCAATTCTAGAGCCATTTTTAAATCGGCTTTATCTTGCTCGCTTAGAGGGGGCACATCCAATTTAATGCCGGGGAAATTGACCCCTTTGCGCGGTTCCACCAATCCGCCGATCAATGTTTCACATTTCAGAGAATGTTGTGAAGTATCTTTTTTAACTTGAAGCTGAATTCTCCCATCATTGATTAAAATTTTTGCACCTTCGGAAACATCCTTAAATCCTATACCCTCTGTGACGCTGATGTGATTTTCATCTGCACCATTCTCATTAGTAATCGTAATGTGTTGGCCAGCTTCTAATGTGAAATCAGGCAGTACATCCGTAATGCGGATTTTAGGTCCGGCCAGATCCGTCAATATACAGGGTCGTTGACCATCAGCCATTTTTAAGGATTCAACTAAACTGTATAAATTCCTTTTGGTCACCTCATTACCATGGGACATGTTCAGGCGAAAGGCGTTAACACCTTCATCTACCATGGCTTGGAGTGTATCTGTGTTGTCACATGCGGGGCCGATTGTAGCAATAATTTTTGTTTTAATATCCACAATCGTAACGTGTTTTAATTAACGGAAAAGGGAATACTTAATCGAAAAGGAAATATTTTTGCATTGAATTTTTTCCCATGTTCATCGATCATTTCAAAATGGCCATGCATCACACCAAACTCGGTGGGGAGGGGACAAAAACTGGTGTATTCAAAAGACTCCCCATAAGGAATGAATGGTTTATTTCCCACTACCCCCGGTCCACGGATTTCTTCAATATTGCCATTTCCATCTGTGATATGCCAATAGCGATTTTTGAGTTGAACCGTATCTTCACCATGGT
>CAYVNB010000183.1:0-1936 GCA_964452665.1 uncultured bacterium | reverse complement strand
TATGCCATAAATGCTTCAAAAATCAAAAATGACCTGGGGTGGGAGCCAAAGGAAACATTTAAAACAGGTATTAGAAAAACAATTCAATGGTATTTAAACCATGAGGATTGGTGGAGAAAAATTCAGGATGGGACTTACAACCAAGAAAGATTGGGAGTAAATGAATAAGTACGAACAATACAAAGTGGCATCAAACTATTTTAGAATTGGGAAAGTTAGTTTATAATACTCAAATAGTCCTTCCCTTTAGATAAAAAAAAGATGGTCAATGAATAAATGATATTTAATTTCTAACCTTCTATTCAAATATATGATTTAACAACACATGCATAAACTTGTTCTTCTACGCCATGGTGAAAGCCAATGGAATTTAGAAAATCGATTCACAGGCTGGACAGATGTCGATCTTACAGATAAAGGAATTGAGGAGGCTGAATTTTCCGGGAAACTCCTGAAGTCAGAAAATTTTCAGTTTGATCTAGTATATACTTCTGTTCTTACAAGAGCAATCCGCACCATGAAAATCTGTCTCAATACAATGAGTATTCAAGATATCCCAATAAAATATGACTGGCGCCTGAATGAACGACATTACGGAGCCCTTCAAGGTCTGAATAAGACTGAAACAGCAGAAAAATATGGCGATAAACAAGTGCTGATCTGGAGACGAAGTTATAACACTCCGCCACCGCCATTAGAACTGGAGGACGAACGCCATCCCCGGTTTGATAAACGTTATCAAAATTTATCTGCTGAAGAGCTCCCTGTAGCTGAATGCCTGAAAGATACGGTGGATCGATTTCTTCCCCTGTGGCATGAGCGCATTGCACAATCGATTAAAGTAGAAAAACGCATCCTCATTGTTGCTCATGGAAATTCTCTCAGGGCTCTTGTGAAATATCTGGACGATGTTTCAGATGAAAATATTGTAGGGTTGAATATCCCAACCGGTGTGCCCTTGGTCTATGAA
Source organism: uncultured bacterium (assembly GCA_964452665.1). Taxonomy (GTDB): domain Bacteria; phylum Fidelibacterota; class Marinisomatia; order Marinisomatales; family TCS55; genus TCS55. The sequence goes on along the minus strand of CAYVNB010000183.1, from coordinate 966 downwards.
TTGGATGATAAACTTCAGCCAATCAAACACTATTATTTAGGTGACCAAGATGTAATTGCCAAAAAAGCCGCCGCCGTGGCAACGCAAGGAACAGTAAAGAAGTCCGACTGACAGTAGAAAGAAGTCAAATATCACAAAGAAGAATTTTTGGTGACAACCTAATTTCTAATATCTTCCATCTTCCTTCAGTTGTTATAAATTCAGGGGAGTGATTAAAAGGCATTTTGGCATATAAGACGAACCCTGGCGCAGGGTTATCGACAAAACGTGGCGTGAAATAATGAAAACAACATGCCGCAACTATCATATCAATTAGAGCCATGTTCACACATCTGAACGTCCATTCCCATTATTCCAGAATGGAAGGCACCACGTCTCAGGAAAAGCTGATCGCGGCGGCACATGCCAATGGAATGGGTCATCTCGCTTTGACTGAAACCAATGGATTATGGGGGATCATCCGCTTTATACAGCGTGCCCACACTGCCAATATGAAGCCCATCGCCGGTGTAAATCTCATTACGGATCATGATGAGGTAATCCTTTTGGCCGAAAATCAAAGGGGCTATGAAAATATGGCAAGAGCTATTTCAGCTGTCCATGATAATCCAAATCAATCTATGACTAATATTCTGGATGGGCGGTCTGCTGGCATTTTTATTCTCTCTCACCATGGCCATACACTGAGATCTTTAAGTTCATCAATCCCCAATAGTCATCTATTTGTTGAACTTCGGCCAGGGATGACGGAGCGTGGGGCACAAAAAATGGCTAAAGAATATGGTCTGGAAATAGTAGCCACTAGTGATGTGTATTTTTTAAATAAATCTGATTGGGCTACCCATCGCCTCTTAAAAGTCATTGATATGAACACCACTTTGAATGCGCTGCCGGAAACTGATTATAAATCAAGTCAACATTGGTTTCGATCTGAGCAGGACATGATCCGCCTATTCCCGAATAGCC
>CAYVNB010000182.1:0-1948 GCA_964452665.1 uncultured bacterium | reverse complement strand
TATTGTGGTACCCCTTATTACACCGCTCGGTGCCTATTTCGGAATTGATCCGGTTCATTTGGCTATCATATTTATTGCAAATCTAGAACTAGGTTTTCTCACGCCACCTGTTGGTATGAATCTATTTTTATCCGCATATCGTTTTGGGGAGGATATGCCGACGATTTATAAGTCCACTTTGCCATTTTTTATGGTCATGCTCGTGAGTGTGTTGGCCATAACTTATATTCCAATTCTCTCCACATGGTCAGGAAATTAGAAATACCGAAATCCTTGCCTTGTTTGAGAAGAAAAGGGTAATTTCAAGAAACTGACACAGGAGCCAATATAAATAAACGCTAACGATTGAAACGTTTCTCACACCAAAAAGGGCAATAGGCCCTTCAAAACATTATATCCCAAATCGGGAAAAGGACTATTTATGAAACGGATATATTCAATTGTGGCGGCGCTTCTGCTGATCAGCAGTCCGTCCCTCAATGCACAAAGTGAAGCAGGCGCAATATTTCTGCTTATATCGCCCGGCGCCCGTGCCGGCGGAATGGGAGAAGCACAAGTTGCCGTTGCCAACGATGCTTATGCAAGTTATTGGAATCCGGCCGGACTTGCATTTCTAAAAGGAACCGAATTGGCCATCATGCACGTGAATTGGTTACCCAATTTGGCTGATGACCTTTATTATGAGTTCATGGGGTTCAGAAAAGAGTTCCCAAAGTTAGGAACTTTAGGTGGCCATTTGATTTATCTGAATTTGGGTGAACAAATCCGTATGGATGAATACGCTCAGTTTCAAGGGAAATTCACATCCTATATGATGGCTGCCGCCATCTCTTATAGTACCAAATTATCACCCACATCCTCATTTGGCATGAATGCAAAAATTTCCTATCAGCATTTGGTGGAATTGGGAACCGGTTCAGAAAAAGGTAAGGGTACCTCTACAGACTTTGGTTTTGATTTGGGGTATATGAAAAAAGGATGGTTAACACCAAAAATGGATTTGGGGATTACCATGACTAACATCGGACCGAAAGTATCCTTTATTGATCCAGATCAAGCGGATCCGCAACCGACCAATCTCACGTTTGGATTTGCCTATGAAGTCTTCAAAAATGAAGTAAATAGCTTTAAAGTCGTTTATGATATAGATAAACTACTAGTGGCATCCTATCCTGATATGGATTGGGATGGTGATGGCATCATTGGTGGTTATAATAAAGATGGGAATGAAAGTGCTAAAAATAATGATTATAATATAAGTGGCGATATGGAAGTGGCCCATAAAGATCCAATTTATAAAGCAATCTTTACCTCATGGGTAGATGACTGGATATTGGGGGGAGATATTGATCGTGCGCCTTCAGGAGAAGACGCGGATCGTAAAATAGGAGGCTGGGAATGGGCCGGCGATGCGAACGGAAATGGTAAACGCGATCCGGAGGAAATGGTGGATACAGCAAAGGAGTACGGTGCAAAATTTGGCGATGATAAGTGGGGAATTTATAACCAGTGGGGACAAAAGGAGGTCGGTTCTGCGGACGATCGTTCTATTCAGGATGAGTTAGATAAACTGGTCCACAATTTTGGAATGGAATACTGGTATTCATCATATTTTGCTATCCGTGCCGGTTATTATTTTGATAAAACTGGAAAAATTTCTAACCCCACATTTGGTGTCGGTTTACGTTTTTCTAATTACGGTTTTGATTTTGGATATACATCAGGAGAGCCAGGTCATCCGCTGACCAATACCATGCGGTTCTCCATGAATGTTCAGTTCTAACCTGCGTTCATTATGAACCCCTTTTCCCGATGCAGATGGGCTTTGGCTTTTCTGTTTTTTGGATATTTACATATAGATGCTCAAGTATTGGGCGATTTAAAAGTAGCATTTATTCGGGTATCTTTCCCTGCAGGCGATTACCCCGCATTTACTGGAAACGGTAAT
>CAYVNB010000181.1:0-1965 GCA_964452665.1 uncultured bacterium | reverse complement strand
CCATCAAATTTGATTGGGAATGTGGGACTATAACCATTTTCCATGGTCCAATCTGCCTCTCCATAGGTATTGTCATCTCGGGTGTTTTCATTATAGACACTTTCAGGCAATATACGATTCCATATCGAATCTCTATATGCAGGTATATTTTTTTTAGTAATCTCCTCTTTCACCCATAAAGGCAATGTTTCCGTATAATAGCTAGAAGTAGTATAACCCCCCATTCGATCGTTCCATATGACCATGTCTGGATTTTTACCACCCAAAAATACAGCAGCGCGATCCTTACCTGATATAGAAACAACCTTTGAATTAGGTGTCACTGCTTTCAACCAATCTCCTATAGCGGTATTGTTCATATTTTCATAAGACCGCCCCGTTGACCCATCAGATAATTCTATAGAAGATGTGTCTTCAACACAATACCAGTCCCTATTTAACTCTCTATCATACCATTGATTTGCAATAATTCCCATTTTGCCGGGATATCGACCAGAGGCTAAGGTATAATGACCTGGCCCAGTAGATGTATATCCATGGTTATGAAATGTATTTTCAAATTGAATACCATGATCAATTAACCATCGATATCCTCCAGTAAACAAATGATTATATTTCTCTATTAGACTTTGCTGACCTTGGTCAACTGCAATATATAGAACAAGTTTCGGCTTGGGTTTATTTGAGGTAGACCCCAAAAAAAATATGGCCGCTAATAGCGGCCAAAAATTTCTCTTTTTCATTTTACTCTCAAAAATTTTCTTTTTCCAACTTTAATTATTACTTCTTTTCCCGGATGAACAATTAATTCCATATCTAAAATCTTTTCATTATCAATACGAACAGCCGCCTGCTTTATCATCCGACGTGCTTCACTCTTACTTGTAGTCATTCCGTTATTCGAAATAATATCAATAATTGAGATCGGTTCATCAATTATAATTTCTTCCATGTTTTCAGGAAAATCCTTTTTGACAATAACCTTATCAAAATGTTGTTCCGCCGCTAATGAAATTTCTTCTCCATAATATAATTTCACGATGGCTCGACCCAATGCACGCTTAACATCTCTTGGATTTACGGTCGGATCATTTAATTGAGATTTCACTTTTTCCATTGTGGCTTCATCTGCATCTGCGGCTAATAGAAAATATTTTTCTATCATTTCATCAGTGATAGACATGGACTTTCCATACATTTCCTCCGGACTATCAGTTAAACCAATATCGTTACCATAAGATTTAGACATTTTATCCGAACCGTCCGTACCTTCCAAAAGAGGAGTTGTGATGATGACCTGAGGAGATTGCCCATATTCACGCTGAATATCTCTTCCAACCAGTAAATTGAATTTTTGATCTGTACCACCCAATTCTATATCGGCTTTTAATTCAACAGAGTCCATCCCTTGAGCCAGAGGATACATGAATTCATGGATGGAAATTGGCGTTTCAGATTTAAATCGTTTTGTAAAATCATCCCTCTCAAGCATACGGGCCACCGTGTAATGACTAGACAGACGAATCACGTCACTAAAATTCATAGCGTTGAGCCAATCAGAATTATGAACAATCTTTAAGGTCTCAATATTCAGAATATTCACCGCCTGTTCAATATAAGATTTGGCATTGGCTTTCGTTTCTTCTAGGGTTAATTGAGGGCGTGTTTTATTCTGACCGGACGGATCGCCGATCATGGCCGTAAAATCTCCAATCACAAGAACAGCTTGATGGCCCAAATCTTGAAAGTGACGCAATTTTCTAAGAACAACCCCATGCCCAAGGTGAAGATTTGCACGACTTGGGTCGCATCCCAATTTCACAATAAGGGGTTTCCCATTAGAACTAGATTTCTCCAGTTTTGATTTCAATTCATTTTCAGGAATAATTTCTACGGCACCACGGCTGATCAATTCCCATTGTGCATCTATAGATTTAAATGTCATCTTATTCTATTCCGTAATTC
>CAYVNB010000180.1:0-1965 GCA_964452665.1 uncultured bacterium | reverse complement strand
CCTTTGAATTCCCGGATACCTTGACCCAATCCACGGGCCAATTCAGGTAATTTTTTTGCACCAAACATCAATAGAATAACCAATGCAATAACGACCATTTCCCATCCGCCGGGCATAGCTGCGTAATTAAGTTCGTATCCTGACATATCTAATCCTCCTCTAAATCTTGAGATTATCTAAGGGTAAATTTATACTGCTTACCGGAAATACCGTAGAAAATAATAGGCAGATGCAAAGCCGATAATACTGGTGAAATTGAATGTGAGAGAAAGGCCGAATTGTACAATAAGCATAATCAGGTCAATCGTGACCACACTGGTCTCACTTCCCGCGAGTCCACCTATATTAAATTCTACACTTTTCAAGAAAAATTCTTTGACAACACTGTCTGGTAATAGCCATCCCAAGAGTTCGCCCAACAAGGTACCGAAAAGGGTCCCGAACAATAGGATGATGACCACCATCCCTATATCACGTTTATTCATGATTATTCTCAGATTGTGATCTAACATGGGTTTCTTTAGCAAGTCGATCATGATCCAGCATCCACTGAATGATGGACCAGGAAAGATAAATAGCCACGAGCGGGAAGAGAATCAATCCCTGGTAAAACAAAAGACCAACCAGAACCAAGGCCAACCCAATGAGTCGAAGATTGTTCGATCTTCCTTGTTTCAAACTTAGCATAGGAAATTTGGTAATCCGCACAGGACTTATTTCAAGAAAACTGACCACAGCCACCAATACCAGGGCCAATCGTGGATCCCCCATATCGCCATACATTTCATAGTTGAATAGCATGAAACTCACGATAGTAGTTGCACCCAAAGGAGTTGTTAATCCAATGAAGTACGGTTTGGGCTCATCATCAGCGGCGATATTGAATTTTGCCAACCGAATCGTACCGAATAATAAAGGCATAAAACTAATGGCGGCCCCTAAGATTTTGGGCAATCCATCCACATAGGTATAGTACACCAATATAGAAGGAACAGCACAAAAAGTAATGGTATCTGCCAAGGAATCAAATTCTGTACCAAACCGAGATGTAAGTCCCATAAGTCGAGCTAACTTTCCATCAATCACATCAAATAGAATGCCCAAAATCATAACCCAGCCGGCTTTGATTGGTTCCCCATTCATAATAAGGGTAATGGCCAAAAAGCCTAAAAACATATTGAAAACAGTGGCCACATTGGGAATAAAGGACCGTTTCAAACGTTTGGGTCGTTTTTGTCTAAAGTTATTCATAATTGTCCAATAATGGTTTCTCCACCGGCGACTTTTTGCCCCACTTTTACTTTCACATTCACGTGGGCGGGCATAATTAAATCGGTTCGGCTTCCAAAGCGGATAAAGCCAAGTCGCCCACCCTTATGCATTTTTTGTCCCGGCTGGGCATAACATAAGATTCTTCTGGCAATCAAACCAGCAATTTGCTTGATTTTAAATTGGCCGGATGCGTGAGACAAAACGGTCACCACCTGCTCATTTACATCGGATGCTTTATGGTCAAATGCGGCAAGAAATTTTCCTGATTTTCTCTCCATGGATGTAACGGTACCATCGAGAGGAACGCGATTTACATGTACATTAAACACATTAAGAAAAATGGATACCAGTTTGGCCCCTTCCCCCACTTCCGGATCGTTAACTTCAGTCACTTTTACTACTTTGCCATCTGCAGGAGAAATGACGAGCGATGCATCCATGGGAATGGTTCGCTTGGGATCCCTAAAAAAATTGAGACAAAACAGGAATAATACACCCAATATGGCATAGAGGATGGTCAAGGCAAGATTATTGGTGGCATGGGCATAAAGCCCTACAGGAAATGTGATAAGTAGGAGTGGAATCAGAATGATTCGGCCTTCTTTAGCAATCATGTCATAATTTTCCTAATGTAAGTGTTCGATTCAGATATCGGCCATTGCGCCAAATTCGAAGCTTCAAGCGGTCCCCAGG
>CAYVNB010000179.1:0-1969 GCA_964452665.1 uncultured bacterium | reverse complement strand
TGGAACATTAATTATAAAATAAAACATCATATACTTTCTATTATTTCTGACGAACCATCGGTACGAATCGTACCGGTAATACATTCTTTTTACTGATTTCTCCTGATGCATTTTTCGTCACAACCACAATTTCCTGCCAGCGTGTACCCACGGGGAGAACCATCTTCCCCCCCGGTTTCAACTGTTCTATAAGGGCGAGGGGAATTTCCGATGGTGCCGCTGTACCAATGATGCGGTCGAAGGGCGCTTCTTTCGGCCATCCTTTATAGCCATCTCCCCAACGTACAGTTATATTTTTATACCCGAGTTTTTTAATCGTGCTATCAGCGCTATTCGCCAATGATTTTATAATCTCAATGGTATATACATGGTTTACAAGAGGACTTAACACTGCAGCCTGATATCCTGAGCCGGTCCCTATTTCCAATACTTTATGGTTTGAATCTATATCCAGCATTTCTGTCATGAATGCAACGATATATGGTTGGGATATGGTCTGACCCTCTCCTATGGGCAAGGGATGATCATTATAAGCATACTTCGATACCTTATCAGGAACAAACCTATGCCGTGGTGTCTTCTGAAGAACAGCCAAAACTTCAGGATCGGTCACGCCACGAATGGCAATTTGCTCATTTACCATTTTATTTGCTTTTTCTTGCCATTTTATTTCCTGAGAAACCCCAACTGAATAAAATAGAAATAATATGAGTACTCTTATCCAAAATTTTTGCATCTTTCTCCAAAAAATTAAATCAGGATTTATTGTTTTTTATGATGTGAATATTCAATTCTGCCAATTGTTCATCGGAGACTGAACTAGGGGCCTCATCCATTAAAGAAGCGGCAGACGTTGTTTTTGGAAAGGCGATGACATCACGAATATTACTTGTCCCCGCCAATAGCATGACAAGCCGGTCAAAGCCAAAAGCAATACCACCATGTGGCGGTGTGCCGTATTTCAACGCTTCCACAAGAAATCCAAAGCGGGCTGTGGTTTCTGCTTCATCCATTCCCAATAATTCAAATATCTTGGCCTGAAATTCAGGCTTGTGGTTCCGGATAGAACCGCCAGCAATCTCATACCCATTCATGGTGAGATCATAGCCCCGGGATTTGATAGAACCGGGATCCGTTTCTAATTCTTCCACTTTATCTGTAGATGGGGCCGTAAATGGATGGTGACGGGCTACATAGCGGTCTGCTTCAGCATCAAACTCAAACATGGGGAAGCCAGTTACCCAAACGGGCTTGAATTTGCCTGTGTCTAATAAGCCTTCAACCTTACCAATCTCTACCCGCAAGGCGCCCAAGGCAGTGAGTGTTAATTCTTTTTCATCTCCGATGAGGAAAATGATATCCCCATCATTCATACCTTTGGTGCTGATCAAATCTTTCTGCAGGTTTGCAACAAAGAATTTGGAAATCCCTCCTTTGAGTAAGCCGTTCTCGACTTTCATCCACGCCAAGCCTTTGGCTTTGTATTTTTTCACAAAATCCGTAAAACCATCAATGTTCTTCCGGGAATACTTTGCGCCTCCGGGGACCACCAATCCTTTTACAATTTCGGCGGACTTAAATGCATTAAAGTCTGATTGGTCTGTGAATAGTTTTACATCCTGAAGGAAGAGGTCAAAACGGGTGTCCGGCTTGTCTGAGCCGTATGTCTCCATGGCTTCGTCCCAACTAAGTCGGGGGAATGCTTCTGGCAAATCCACATCCATAACGGATTTAAATATATGGCGGGTGAGCTCTTCCATTTGGGCATAGATCATTTCTTCATCCACAAAGGACATTTCAATATCGATCTGGGTGAATTCCGGCTGGCGATCCGCCCGAAGGTCTTCATCCCTAAAACATTTCACAATCTGGAAATAACGGTCATAACCCGAAATCATTAAAATCTGTTTATAAATTTGTGGAGATTGAGGCAATGCGTAGAACTGTCCGTGATGAATTCGGCTGGGTA
>CAYVNB010000178.1:0-1975 GCA_964452665.1 uncultured bacterium | reverse complement strand
CCAGCAGCACCGATCTGAAGCAACGCATCCTTCCTATAAATTGGTGATTTCATTTTGATAAATGCTCCGAATGTACCGATCAAAAACAAGAATGGCGGTGCAGGAATAAAATATGGAAGTGTCGCATCCACCTTATGCTTTTGGGCATAATAATAATGGCCGAACTCGTGAGTCCCTAAAATCAGCATGAGCGTTAAGGAGAAAGGAATCCCTTTTATAATTTCGAGTGGACTTTCCCAAATCCGTGCCCCCTCCATCATAGCGCCAGACATGAGCGTAGTTAAAATAGTAAGTGAAAATAAAACCCAGTGGATTCTGGGAATCTTAGGAATACGCAAAATAACCTGTTCTTTGGGTTCTTTAATCCGGATATATACTTGATCGATTTGCGTTTTAAGGTTGAATTCACAGAATTCATTATTTAGGACTGTGGCCAAATCTTGTTCCGTGCCACCATTGGTAAAATGTCCTACTGCCAGCCATTCATCATGGTTCGAGCCGACTTGGGTAGGACGAAAATGGTTATCCAATTTTTTGAGAATATTATGGAATTCTGTTTCAGTCATTATTTATGAATAAAAAGTGAATTATAAATTACAACAATCGAAGGGGGAATCAGTTTCGTTTTATATAGCTTTCCTGCTTCTCTTTTAATAATTTATGCATCCCGCTGCTTTCCATATCCAAAGTCAATTGATTGATCCACCGTTTTGTTTGATCCACGTATCGATCCACAATGCGTTTCGGTACTTGCTCCACCTGCATATGAACAATAATGACAGCGGAGACAACAGGGACATAATCCATAAGAGGATTTTCATAAAAGCGATCTAACTGGCGAATCGTTTCCCGTCGGGTCATGTAGTCCACACGATCCCCATATAAACTGTCAGCAAATGCTTGTCTCTCTCCCCAAGCCTTCAGATAATAGTATAACCGTCCATCCAATACACCACTCAGATAGGATGACTTAATTCGAAAAGTCATTTCAATATCTCCCTTCACTTGCTTTTGAATATTATCCCAATCAGTCCCATCCCAAAGGAGTTTATTTTGTCTCTCCATTATTTGCCCGGATAAATAAGAAAATGCGAACAGTAGTGTGATCAATATTCTCATCGGATATAGATTGTTTTAATGTTCACGAACTCCAATATACCATAAGGAGAGAGTTCATTTCCATAGCCAGATTCTTTCACCCCGCCAAATGGTAACCGCGGGTCAGATCTGACAAAGTCATTAACGAACCCAGCTCCAGCCTCCAATTTAGTTTCAGCAATCTTTCGCCCTTTTTCAATTTCAGATGTGAATACAGCTGCACCAAGTCCAAATGGTGTTTGATTGGCTAAGGCCAAAGCATCATCTTCATCCTTGGCTGAAATAATTGATGCTACGGGGCCAAATAATTCCTCATCGAATGCAGGGATGCCTGGTATTATATCCGTTAAAACGATTACAGGATGATAAGCACCTTGATCTGTATGGGGAATTTCACTTTTGTATAATAACTGCGCACCACCATTTATGCTGGCTTCTACTTGCCTGGCTAGTTCATCTTTGGCTTCATGGTTCACCATGGGCCCAACTGTTGATGATTCAGAAAATGGATCCCCAACCATTTCCTTTTCCATGGCTTGCACAATTTTACTTTCAAATTCGGATCGAATTGATTCATCCACAATAAACCGTTTTGCGGCAATACAACTTTGACCAGAATTCAATAATCTCCCTGTAACGCATGCATCTACAGCCTGATTTAAATCCGCATCTTTCAGGATGACATAAGGGTCGCTTCCTCCCAGTTCCAATACCGTCTTTTTTAATACAGAAGCAGCCTTTTGGGCAACGGCCTTTCCTGCAGGTGTACTGCCCGTGAGTGTAACGGCTTTGACGATTGGATTTTCAATTACTTCTCCCACATTGGCTGAACCGATAGTGAGATTTCTAAATACGTGCTTTGGGAAGCCTGCTTCTA
>CAYVNB010000177.1:457-1982 GCA_964452665.1 uncultured bacterium | reverse complement strand
GTAATTAGACAGGAGTTATACCAATGAACTTACTGGATGGTAAAGTTTGTATTATCACTGGAGCAGGCCGCGGCATCGGAAAAGCTACGGCAAATGTATTTTCGGAAGCGGGTGCGAAAGTTGTGGTTGCGGAATTTGATGAAAAATCGGGCCAGTCTACAGCAGATGAAGTGGGAGGATTGTTTGTCAAAACGGATGTAGCTAATAAAAGCAGTGTCGATACATTAATTCAGTCTACTATTGATGCTTTTGGCCGTGTGGACGTATTGGTGAATAATGCAGGTATTCTTATGGATAGTACATTGGTTAAAATGGAAGAAGATCAATTTGATAGGGTGATTGAAGTCAATTTAAAAGGAGTATATTTGTGTACACGGGCTGTGGCACCGATCATGAAACAACAGGGAAGGGGAGTGATTCTAAATGCATCCTCAGTGGTAGGACATTATGGAAATTTTGGGCAAACCAATTATGTAGCCACAAAATCAGGTGTCATTGGCATGACAAAAGTGTGGTCCCGTGAGTTAGGAAAAGATGGCATCCGCGTTAATGCAGTGGCACCCGGGTTCATTAAAACGGATATGACAGCTCAAATGCCCGAAAAGATTATCAAAATGATGAAGGAAAAGGTACCGGTTAAAAGATGGGGCGAACCGGAAGATGTGGCCAATGCATACTGCTTCCTGGCCAGTGAGGAGGCATCTTATATTAGTGGTACGGTACTAAATGTAGATGGCGGTGTAGTTGTCTAATGGGAAAACTATTGATTATTTCTGCCACAAAAGATAACAATCTGATTTTGGCTAAGCACCTTCAATCATTTCTAAAAGATGAGGGGCAGGAAGCAAATTTGATTTGTTTAGAAGATTACCCATTGCCATTATACACAGGTGGCGCATCGATGCATGATGAATCTATTCATGATTTAATTACAGCATTAAATGAGACGGATGGATATATTTTTTGTTCACCGGAATATAATGGTGGTGTACCACCAATTTTATCGAATGCCATTAGTTGGGTAACGGTAAAATCCAAAAATTGGCGGGATGCATTTAATGATAAATTTGCCCTCATTTGTACCCATAGTAGGGGTAGTGGTCATCGGTTCATTTCTGCGTTGCGATCCCAGTTGGAATATATGGGAACCAATGTATTGGCCCGGTCAATCTCTGTTACAAATGATAATCCATTGAATGAAGATTCAGCGAAAAGAATATTAAAACGTTTAATCAATATTATAAAAAGGGGCACTTTATAGCACCCCTTTTGATATTTTCTTTTAACCGATCTTGATCTGACTAACATTCGGTTTTACTTTTTCCGCTTTTGGAATGGTAACAGACAATGTACCATTTTTGAATTTGGCGCTGATGTCGCCAGCTATCACATTTTCGGGCAAGGTGAAGCTGCGGCTGAATGAACCGGCACGCCTTTCACGAATTTGAAAAGTACCTTCTTTGGAATCATTATCTAAATCCCGATTTGCACTCAAAGTCAATACACCTTCTTCAACAGCGAGATT
>CAYVNB010000177.1:0-447 GCA_964452665.1 uncultured bacterium | reverse complement strand
CTTTTTTATCAAATCCTGGGAAGTCTGCATTTAATAAAAATGCATTGTCATTTTCATTAATATCAACAGGAATGGGATTGGTTCGAATCGTTGGATTCAAATTCCATCCATCGTTAAAGATACCATCAAGCATCCGGTCGAAATCAGGAATTAATGATCGTGTTGGATTCCATTTTACTAAAGTCATTTGTGACTCCTTTGAATTAGTTTGAAAAAATATTCATATAAACATTAGGACAATCACTGTGCCAGAGTTTTAATTTTGCCGGTATTTCACTTTAGACTGTCTATATGTCAGTTAGGTATGAAGATATGACAAGCGCCTATGAAAGTGAGGCAGAGGTTGATAGTTGTTTGGTCAGCATTTAATTAATTCAGTAATATTAAGCTCCCAGAATTAAGGAATTATTAAGAAAAACATGTCTAAACTAGCAATCCATGGCGGTA
>CAYVNB010000176.1:0-1995 GCA_964452665.1 uncultured bacterium | reverse complement strand
AAGACCGCGGTCCTTCGCGGCTCATCCGTCCGCCTTCTTGTGATTCCAGGGCCCGGCGTTCATGAGCCATGGGATCATGTTCCATGATCTCGCCCTTGAAGATCCACACCTTGATGCCGATGATCCCGTAAGCGGTGCGCCCAAGTGACGTTCCATAATCAATATCAGCACGCAAGGTATGCAATGGGACTCGCCCTTGGGAAAACTTTTCACTTCTGGCAATTTCTGAGCCGCCTAAACGACCAGCAACATTTATACGAATACCATCTGCACCCATCCGCATGGTAGATTGAATCACTTTATTGACCACACGACGATAGGAAACTTTTTTCTGCAATTGATGGGCAATATTGGACCCCACTAAAGCGGCATCCAATTCTGGACGTTTTACTTCAGAAATATTCACTTGAACATTTCTTTCCGTAAGCTGTTTGATCTCATCCTTTAAGCGGTTCACTTCTTCACCGCCTTTACCGATCACAATCCCTGGGCGAGCCGTATGAATGGTCACTGTTACGGTTTTAGATGTACGGCTAATTTCTACACGTGAAATACCAGCATTGGGTAATCTTGCTTTTATATATTTACGGATGCGAACATCTTCTTCAAGTCCGGAGGCGAAAGAATCGCCGGCGAACCAAGTGGATCTCCAATTTTTATTAACCTGAAGTCTAAATCCTATTGGATGCGTTTTTTGACCCAATCTGGCCTCCTAATTTTTCTCGTCAGATACAACAACTGTTAAATGTGCTGTTGGTTTATTTAATCTTGAAATACGCCCCATGGAAGCTGCACGAAACCGTTTCATGTGGGGACCGCCATCTGCATAGCACTCTTTGACGCGAAGTTCTTCGTTATTCACCGTTTCATCTTCTGCTTTATTCATCAAATTGGCGATAGCTGAACGAAGTGTTTTTTCAATCTGTGTGGCAGCTTTGGCTTTAGAAAAATGAAGATAGTTCAATGCTTCTTCCACACCGCGACCACGCACTTCATTCAATACCACTCTAATTTTTCTAGGGGATTGTCGGATATGACGCGTTATTGCCTTTGCTTCCATAATATCTACTTCTTTCTATCTCCAGAATGCAGTCTAAATGTTCGAGTCGGTGAGAATTCACCAAGCTTATGCCCCACCATATTCTCATTTACAAATACAGGAATAAATTTATTTCCGTTGTGAACAGCAAATGTATGACCTACAAAATCAGGTGTAATCATGGAACGGCGAGACCAAGTCTTAATCACTTGTTTTTTACCCCCTTCATTCATTTTATAAACCTTCTTTTGAAGCTTGGCATCTACAAATGGTCCTTTTTTCAGTGAACGGGCCATCCTACTTTCTCCTCTTAACGATATAATCATTTGATTTTTTATTCTTTTTACGGGTTTTATATCCCTTGGTTGGTTTACCCCAGGGTGTAACCGGATGACGTCCACCAGAGGATTTACCTTCACCACCCCCATGAGGGTGATCCACAGGATTCATCACAACACCACGAACGGTTGGGCGCTTTCCAAGCCAGCGGCTTCGACCTGCTTTTCCAGATACAACCTGCTCATGAGATTTATTTCCCACTTCACCAATAGTAACAAAACAATTTTCACGGATTTGCCGTACTTCACCAGAAGGTAATTTTACTGTAGTAAATCCACCATCATGTGCCATAATCTGAGCTGCCGCACCTGCACTTCGTACCATTTGTCCACCACGTCCCGGTTCCAATTCAATATTATGAACAAACATACCGGTGGCGACTTTCCCGATAGGCAATGCATTGCCTAATCTCAATGGTGCATTTTCTCCGGATAAAATTTCATCACCAACTTTGGTGCCAAATGGAGAAAGGATATATCGCTTTTCACCATCCGCATAATGCAATAAAGCAATGTTGGCCGACCGGTTAGGATCATATTCAATCGAAGCAACTTTTGCCGGTATATCAAATTTATCTCTTCTGAAATCGATAATACGATATCTGCGACGATGGCCAC
>CAYVNB010000175.1:0-2017 GCA_964452665.1 uncultured bacterium | reverse complement strand
TGGATGCCATGGTGTTAGAAGATTATAATAAAGGTGTGTTGAATTCTCTATCAATTGAAACATTAATTCAGATGGCCAACGATAAGTCAATTCCCATTTATGTGGATCCAAAAAAAGACAATTTTAATTCCTATCAAAATGTGAGATTATTTAAACCAAATCTTCAAGAATTTACAAATGCATTAGAAGATTTGGACACTTTAGAAGTAGCCGGGTTTAAACTGAAAAATAAGTTGAATGCGGAAATTTTAATCATTACGCGTGGTGCAGATGGTGTCTCATTGTTTGATCGATCTGATTATCATCATATTCCTACAAAGGCGCGGCGGGTTCATGATGTTTCTGGTGCAGGAGATACAGTCATTGCCACCTTCACATTGGCCGATCTTTGTGGTGCATCTCCTGAAGAATCTGTGGCACTCTCCAATTATGCCTCAGGAAGGGTATGTGAAGAAGCCGGAGTCGTCCCCATTACCCTTAGAATGTTGAATGAAATGGTGGAACACCATAACAGCATTTAATTTCCTTTTTTTTCTTTATTAAATTCCAATCAATGCCTAAGCGAAATAGACCATTTCGACACTTTGTAATTTTAGTGACATTTTGGGGGATAAATCATGCCCAGCCCAATCTCAAGTTTCATCCATTTGATTGGATACAATATCGACAAACGGGAAAAGTGAATTCCATTTCTTTTAGTGAGCGTTATGCCTATATCGGTACACAATTCGGTGGTATTCAACGATTTAATTTATTTTCTAATCGGTTCGAAGAACCCATCACTCGCGCCCAAGGATTGCAAAGTAACTCAGTCACAGCAGTGCATTTTGGATCTAACGGATTTTTGTGGGTGGGCACTCCATTGGGTATTGAATTCAGTTATACTTCTGAAGGAGATTGGCGATTTGTAAGTCGAGAAGTGTTGGGCCTTCAATTTGGTGCTTTGATAGAGCGAATAGGGGAATCAGAAAAGGACATATGGCTGGATATTCCAGGATCTGTATATCGGTTAGATAACTTGACCGGAGTGGTTACGGGTATTATGTCAAACCCCGATGTGCCGGTGAACTGGAGTTCAGGATTAGCCCGAATGAAATTAGATTTATCTAATTTATTGATCGAATATTCAATTTCAGGAGGTTGGATGACAGATCTCAATTCACTTTTTAATCCCGATGGGCGGCAAATGCGTATGACCACTTATGCCCAGAGTCGAATGAATGAATTTTGGATCGGAACTGAGGATGGTACATTTTTTCGCGGTGATCCAACAATGAAAACATTCACGCCTTATCAATTTGGTTTGGGGCAGGTGGATATTCAAGCTATTGGAGGAAAGGATTCATTCTGGTTAGGAGGGTTTCTAAACAATGCTTCCAGTGGTATCTCCTATTTTGATTCAGATCGAGAAATTTCTGATATTTATAAATTTGAGGACCGAATTAATATGGATCCCACTTCAATTTTTTCTATCCTTGAATTAAAGAATGAAGTATGGTTTGGTGGTGAGGATGGAATTTTAGTGTATAATTCGAGAAAAGACTTTTGGCGGAGTTATGGGCTTAGTTTAAGCGGAGGAAGAAATTTGGTGACAAATATGATCGAAGTTGACGGACAGGTATGGATTGGTTCTACTCATGGTCTTGCCTTGATAAACATTAAAAACAAGAAGCAGTTGGATCATGAACTGGTGGACCAATTTAGAAATATATATATCCATGATTTGAATTTTGTAAAGGAAATGATTTTCATAGGGACGGAATCAGGCCTATATATTTTTGATACAAAAAATCAAAAATTATATGATGGAGAATCATTTGGTTATAAGACAAAAGAATTTACATATCCTATACGAAATGGAGACTTCACTGCTATCGCCCAGGATAAACACAATGTATATATCGCCAACAGGTCAGGTATTTTAAAAGTTAATCTTTGGGACCGCCAATGGTCTAATGCGGTTGATGCGAGTATTTATGGGGGATTAGATGTTAAAGCCATGGAGGTTCAAAAAAAC
>CAYVNB010000174.1:0-2040 GCA_964452665.1 uncultured bacterium | reverse complement strand
TGGTGAGTTGGGTTGTGTATATCCAATCATTTTATCAAGCCTATAAAGAGATTCAATAAATGGCCTTTATGGGAAAAATATTTCAAGCCCTTCGACGGACGAGGGAAACTGTATCCGATGCATTCGAAACGGTGGTGAAACGAAAGGTCAGTGTTGAATCGCTCGAATCATTACAAGATAGCCTTATTGGTGCTGATCTGGGATTTGATACTGTTGAAGCAGTATTGGACGTAGTTGAGAAACACCATATAGGTGGATTTATCGGAAAAGTGGAAGATTATCTCGTATCCCAATTACCTGAGAATCATAAAGTAAAAAAGAATGATAAACCTATAATTCTTATGATTGTGGGCGTGAATGGAACGGGCAAAACAACAACGTCCGCAAAGTTAGCGAACCATTATAAATCTCAAGGGGAAACAGTTCTCATGGTAGCCGCCGATACTTATCGTGCCGCTGGGGTGCAACAACTTAAGATTTGGGCCAATAGAATTGATACCAAAATTATATGTAATGAACAGGCACAGCAACCATCTGCCGTTCTATTTGATGGACTGACAGCTGCAAAATCCCAAGGGGCAACTGTGACCATTGTTGATACAGCGGGACGACTCCATACCTACAAAAATCTCATGGCCGAACTTAAAAAAATGTATCGTGTGGCGGAAAGACGATTTCCTGAATTTGAAGTCCATTCATTCATTACTTTGGATGCCAGTTTGGGGCAAAATTCCCTAATCCAGACCAAAGCATTTGCTGAAACTGTTCAGGTAGATGGGGCTATTTTGACTAAAATGGATGGGACCGCAAAGGGGGGGGTCGTATTCCCATTGTTTAAAGAATTGGGTATTCCAGTAAAGTTCATTGGTGTGGGCGAAGATTTGGATGATCTTTACACATTTGATCGTCAGGAATATGTGCAGGGGCTTTTAGGCACAACAGAAGCATGAGTAATTCGAACCAAAAATTAAATATGATCAGTCTTGGATGCGCCAAAGCATTGGTGGATTCTGAAATCCTTTTGGGTGGTTTAAAGAACGAAAATTTTGATATTACAAAAGAACCCGAAGAAGCGGATACCATTGTAGTAAATACATGCGGATTTTTGGATATGGCGCGAGAAGAATCCATTGAAACCATTCTTCAGGCGGCTGAACTCAAAAACACAGGTAATTTAAAACAATTGGTGGTTATGGGTTGTTTGTCTGAACGGTATCCGGAAGCGTTAGCTGAAGAAATTCCGGAAGTAGATCAATTTTTCGGCAGCAATGATCATAAACAGATTGCATCCTTTCTCACGGGCAAGGACTATGCTAAAGACGATCCATTATTCTATCGATCACTCATGACACCAAGTCATTATGCTTACCTTAAAATCGCAGAAGGGTGTGATAATGGCTGTTCATTCTGCAGTATTCCCATTATGCGGGGACTCCAAGAAAGTCGCCCCATCGATTCCATCATGTGGGAAGCGGAAAAACTGGCAGACCAAGGGGTGAAAGAAATACTGGTCATTGCCCAGGATTCTACCAGCTATGGCTGGGATCTGAAACCAAAAGTATATCTTAGTGACCTTATTCGATCCTTGGATACATTGGATATTGATTGGATCCGTCTTCATTATGCCCATCCTGCTCATTTATCTCAGCGTATCATTGATGCCATGGCAGATTCGAATCATGTATGTCGTTATTTAGATATTCCAATCCAACATGGAGCCGATAATATATTGAAGTCCATGCGGCGCGGGTTGGGACAAGATGGTATTCGAGATCGTATCCATAGACTGAGAGATGCCATTCTCGATATTCGAATTCGCACCACATTAATTGTGGGATATCCTGGTGAAACAGATGATGAATTCAAACAGTTATATGAATTTATTGAAGAAATGCAGTTTGATCGGTTAGGCGTTTTTACTTATTCAGAAGAAGAGGGGACTTTAGCGGAAGCACTAGATGATGATGTACCCATCAATGTAAAATATGATCGAAAAGCCCAGATCATGGATCTTCAGGCCAGTATTAGTGCGGAAAAAAA
>CAYVNB010000173.1:0-2059 GCA_964452665.1 uncultured bacterium | reverse complement strand
ATCAATGGTGCAATCACCAGAGAAACGACTGACATAAGTTTGATTAAAATATTAAGTGATGGACCAGATGTATCCTTAAATGGATCACCAACAGTGTCTCCCACCACAGCGGCTTTATGGGCATCAGATCCTTTGCCTACAGTTTCGCCATTTACGTCCACACCTTCTTCGATCATTTTCTTGGCATTATCCCAGGCGCCGCCTGCATTGGATTGGAAAATGGCCATGAGTACACCACAAACAGTAACACCGGCTAATAATCCGCCCAAAGTTTCAGGGCCAAATACAAACCCAACCAAGACTGGTGAGATCACGGCAAGTAATCCCGGTACAACCATTTCTTTAATAGCAGATTGTGTAGAAATTTCTACACAACGGTCATGTTCCGCTTTGGTTAATCCCATTTCGTAAGTTACGCGGTCTTCATCAGACCATGATGATTCATCACCTTTATTTAACACATTTAATGCTGCTTTCAATTCAGGAATATCTCTGAATTGACGACGGACTTCTTCAATCATTGACATGGCTGCACGCCCAACAGCGCCCATGGCCATGGATGAAAAGAGGAAGGGCAGCATGCCACCCACAAACAATCCTGCCATCACTTTCGGATTTGAAATATCGATACTTTGGATACCGCTTTGCACCATAAAAGCTGCAAATAATGCTAAAGCCGTTAATGCTGCAGAACCAATGGCAAACCCTTTGCCGATAGCAGCAGTTGTGTTTCCGACCGCATCAAGTTTATCGGTTCTTTCACGAACTTCTGCAGGGAGTTCTGCCATTTCAGCGATGCCGCCGGCGTTATCGGAAATCGGACCATAAGCATCAACTGCTAGCTGAATGCCTGTATTGGCCAGCATACCCAAAGCAGCCATAGCAATACCATACAATCCGGCAAAATAATGAGCGCCTATAATTCCAGATGCTAAGATCAAAATTGGAATAGCGGTGGATTGCATCCCCACGCCCAATCCAGCAATAATATTGGTCGCAGCGCCTGTGGCGGATTGATCTGTAATAGATTTTACTGGTGATGTGCCGGTACCAGTATAATGTTCTGTAATCATACCGATGCCAAGTCCTGCAGCCAATCCGATAATGGTGGCCCAAAATACACCCATCCTGGTAAAGGTGACCCCACCTTGCACAAATTCAGTGGGTAAAAAGGTCTGGATCAAAAAGTACATGGCGACAACCATGATGGCTGCACTACCAAATTCCCCGCGGTTTAACGCTTTTTGTGGATTGCCCCCTTCTTTCACAGATACCATAAAGGTGCCGATGATAGAGATAATAATACCTGTCGCCGCAATTAAGAGGGGGAGTAAAACAAAATTGAAATCGAATCCACCCATGACTAAGATGCTTGCGCCCAGTACCATCGAGCCAACGATTGAACCAACATAAGATTCAAACAGATCTGCACCCATACCAGCCACGTCACCCACGTTATCACCCACATTATCTGCAATTGTAGCTGGATTAAGTGGATGGTCTTCAGGAATACCTGCTTCTACTTTACCTACAAGATCTGCACCCACATCAGCGGCTTTAGTGTAAATACCACCGCCGACACGAGCAAACAGCGCGATAGAGGAGGCCCCCAATGAAAATCCGGTGATGACATTTAATACGGTTTTAATGGAGATCGAATCCGTACCATAATAACTGGTGTAAAAAATGAATAGACCGCCGAGGCCCAAAACACCAAGACCTACAACGCTCATCCCCATAACAGATCCACCGGTGAATGCTACATTCAAGGCAGAAGCTAAACTAGTTCGGGCTGCATTAGTGGTGCGGTTATTGGCTTTGGTGGCAACTTTCATTCCAAGAAATCCAGCCAATCCAGAAGCAACTGCCCCAACAATAAATGAGATAGAAATTAATGCGCTTGAATCTGCGCGGCCCGAATTCGCAAATCCCAATAAGACTGCAACGACAAAAACAAAAATAGACAGAATACGATATTCAGCCTTCAAAAAAGCCATGGCGCCATCGGCAATATTTGCACCGATAGATTTCATACGATCCGTACCTTCATCTTGGCCAA
>CAYVNB010000172.1:0-2100 GCA_964452665.1 uncultured bacterium | reverse complement strand
CGCTTTGTCTAATACTTTGGTAATAGCTTTCATAGGTGCCGTGGTGAACCATTCCGGTTCATGAGCGGTGGATGCTTGGGCCACAATGGTGGACAATCGCGTTAATCCCAACTCTCGTGCCGTTTTACCGGATATGAGCATAACCGCCGCTGCCCCATCATTAATCTTGGATGCGTTCGCTGCGGTGATGG
Source organism: uncultured bacterium (assembly GCA_964452665.1). Taxonomy (GTDB): domain Bacteria; phylum Fidelibacterota; class Marinisomatia; order Marinisomatales; family TCS55; genus TCS55. Next base: position 1,909 of record CAYVNB010000172.1, on the reverse strand, counting down.
TCCCTCCTTTTTGAAACGCAGGACGTAAGGTGACCATTTTATCAAAATTGGCCCGGCCCGGTTCATCATCTGTATTTACAATTTTTGGATCCCCTTTTCGTTGGGGGACGGATACAGGAACAATTTCATCGGAGAAGGCCCCATTTTCCTGGGCATATTGGGCACGGGAATAGGATATTTTTGCAAATGCATCCTGATCTTCTCGACTATATTGTTTATCCTTTGCGCATATTTCCGCGCAATTCCCCATGTGTTTGTCATTATAAGCGTCCCATAGACCATCCTTAATCATGGAATCAATCACCTGGCCATGGCCCAACCTATGGCCATCTCTCCCTTTGGGTAGGAGGTAAGGGGCCTGGGTCATATTTTCCATACCACCGGCGATGACAATATCTGCATCTCCAGTTTGGATGGCCTGTGCGCCAAGCATAACTGCTTTCAACCCGGAGCCGCACATTTTGTTGATGGTTAGACATTCAACTGAGTTTGGGAGTCCCGCGCCCAGAGCGGCCTGTCGCGCCGGTGCCTGGCCTTGCCCCGCGGACAGGACATTTCCCATAATCACTTCATCTACAGACACAGGATCAATCTGCGTTTCTTCTAACAGGGCCTTGATGACAGTAGAACCTAATTGGGGTGCAGAAATGGACGACAATACCCCTTGGAAGGAACCAACGGGAGTCCGCTTGGCAGAAACAATAACGACATCTCGCAATTCAGACATAAAAAATTTCTCCTATAGTGGATATGATGAAAACTTCAGCGGATGCTGAGGGGACGGGCGAACCAATGGTTTGGATGTGCTTCATCAATGAACAGTGTCTATTTTTTTATTAAATCATTTTCAGTGGGCACACAAAGAAAATTAGTCTTTAAAAGTGGCGAGAAGTTAATACAATTCGGCCGTGATTATTAAAAGGATTTGCTGTTTTAATTATATGGAATGGGGAACTTATTAAAGCCTATTCATCCTTCTGATCGTAAGCCTTAATTATATCCCGAACCAACTTATGGCGGACCACGTCTGTTTCATCCAATTGTGAAAAACCAATTCCATCAATGCCTTTCAGAATATTGATCACTTGAAGTAACCCGGACTTATTTTTCTTTGGCAGGTCAATCTGGGTGATATCTCCAGTAATGATGGCCCTTGAATTGACACCCAATCTTGTGAGAAACATTTTCATTTGTATGGTGGTGGCATTCTGGGCTTCATCTAAAATCATGAATGCATTGTTCAAGGTCCGCCCCCGCATATAGGCCAAAGGGATCACTTCAATCGTATTATTGGCTAAAAAAGGCTTCAACCTGGCTGAAGGCATCATATCCCCCAGGGCAACATAAAGGGGTGTTAAGTATGGATCTACTTTTTCTTTCAGATCTCCTGGGAGGAATCCTAGGTTTTCGCCGGCTTCCACTGCCGGGCGGCACAGGACGATGCGATCCACTTCCCGATTATCTAAAGCGGCCACTGCGAATGCCACGGCCAGGTAAGTCTTTCCTGTCCCCGCCGGTCCCACAGAAAATACGATGTCATTCTTCCGAACAGTTTGGATGTAGGCTTCCTGCCCTGCTGTCCGGGCGGTGATGGCCCCCTTTCGACCATAATGAACTGTCGATTTTAACGACTCTGTTTTATGGCCATTCTGGGATGCCGTTACATGGATCAGTGTCTTCACATCCTGCTGATTGAGGGATCCTTTTCGATTCAGTGTAGCGCCCATTTCATGGAATACCTCATGGATGATATTCACTTCATCTTTTTCACCATCAATTTTGATGATATTCCCACGAACCACAATCGTACTGGCAAAGGCATCCTCTACCAATTTCAGGTTGACATCTGACGGGCCAAAGAGTTGCCCCAGATCCATGCCTTTCATTTCAATAGTCTTTTCCATCTACA
>CAYVNB010000171.1:0-2150 GCA_964452665.1 uncultured bacterium | reverse complement strand
GTGTCTTTTGCTTTTGCACAACAAGACGAAGCTGGTAAGGCCAAAAAAGGTGAAGCTGGTGAATTTATCGAAACCAATGTAAAAAAAGCTGGCGGTGTTAAACTGGACAGTCCCGCTAAAACTGGCGGCAGTTCAAAACCAATGCCTGCAGAAATATCTGGCGAAGTAATGCAAGATAACGCAGAAGTTTCCGGTAAAGACCCAAAGAAAAAAGGAAGTTTCTGGAGCCGACTTTTTGGAAAAAAAGAAAAAGAGAAGAAACAACCGGAATAGAAGCGACTCTTTTTTAAATATATTCAAAAAAAATAGGGCGATTGATTCGCCCTATTTTTTTTACCTTAAATTATCGTAAAATTGACACCAACAATTAGAGGAATATCAAGCGATGCATCTCTTTAAGGTTTTTTCAGTACTTATTATTTCATCCTGTTTGTTTGGTCAGCAGTTTAAAAATAACGTTTCCGGTGGTTACTACGGTCGTGGCGGGAATACGGATTACCAATACTATAATTTTGCCTGGTCAACCACAGCTTATGGCGATCTGAATCTGGGCGGTATGACATTAAAAGATTCGGAATTTCTATTTTCTTTAGATAAAAACAATTCTACTTGGCAAGGTAACCCATATGAGAATGATCAAAGTATACTGTTCAAATTTGATTTATGGGCTAATGGTAGAATTTCACCATTCCTCATTGCAGAAACTTCTTTCGATGAAGCATTGGGTATTAAAGACCGAACCAACTTTGGGATTGGCGCAAAATACCGACTCTTTGGGGATGTGTTATCAATCAGTGCAGCCTTCTTACAGGAAAGTGAAGAAACGGCAGGGAAAAATGCGATTCAACTCTATGCAGATTTTGGCGATTCTCTTGGGGTGACAGCCTATAAAAATAATTCCGATTTAAAACCCACATCCTATTCCAGAGTATCCATTCGTCCAAAGCTCAAATTGCCATTGGGTGAAAACATTTATTATGAATCTGAATATTATTATAAACCGGCAGGTGATGATGTTTTAACGAATTGGAAAAATTCATTTTCAATCAAAACTGCAGAAGAATGGTTGAGCATTGAGATAAAATACAATTTGAAAACGGACAGTCGCCCAGCACCAAAAGTGTTTATGGCTTATGATTCGCGATATTATACAGCAGGTCAGTCCATTACCTTTACTAATCCCGGCAAAGGAACTGTATCCTTCGATCGTGATATGGTGCAATCTCAGAAAGACGGATTTGGTGATTACTATATCAAGGACTATAAAGCCAATGACACAGCCATTACCATTGGTATCAATATCACCTTTTAACACCCGTTAAATCATTTCACCACACTTTAATCGGGTTTGGCCAAGGTTATGAAGCCAAATAGCGTTTGGTATAAAGAAAAAGAAGAATCCAGAACTAGCTAGATAATTGGCGCAGGCGCTCGAAAAGAACAGCGCTCACCGCCGCCGATACATTTAACGAATTGGTTTTTCCCTGCATGGGGATGGTGGCTTGAAAATCACAACTTTCTAGGACCAACTTCTTAAGCCCGCGCCCTTCGCTCCCGGCCACAATTAATATTTTCCCTTTATAATCCATTTTGTGCCAATGCCTGGCTTTTACACTATTTTCCATTGCAATCACCCAAAATTCATCATTTTTTAGTGCGGTAATGGTTTGATGGAGATTACTTACAGAATAAATAGGCACTTGTGTAAATGCCCCTTGACTCACCTGCATCACCGTATCCGTTACATCACAACTGTCATGCTTAGGGATGATAATGCCATTTATCCCTGCGCATTCCGATGTGCGAATGATTTGCCCTAGGTTTTGTGGATCTTCAATCCGATCTAAGGCCAATATTCCAATATCACCATGCTGTTTTTGAAAAGAGGGCAAGGGCTGCTCAATTTTGCCGGTGAATCGGACAATAATTCCCTGGGTGCGCCATTTCCCAAAATTCTGTTTGAATTGGGTGGCATTGAGGAATTTGATATGACCACCGTGATAGCCTAAAGCGTGGGTGACTTTTCCGTCTCGTTCAGCGGGACTCCCTGTTTGAATGAGAATATCGGTTATTTTATACTTTCTCGATTCTAGAACAGCAGCACATCCATTGATGCCGTATATCGTATGTTGATCTTTTCCCATAATCTA
>CAYVNB010000170.1:0-2164 GCA_964452665.1 uncultured bacterium | reverse complement strand
GGGAGAATTTGATACAAGTTTTCTCGAAATATTTGAATACAATAAAGAGGATGATACAGAATGAGCTTGCCACAAGATTTAAAATATACCAATGAGCATGAATGGGTAAAAGTGAATGGTGAGACGATAACTGTTGGAATTACTGACCATGCTCAGAGTGAACTGGGAGATATTATATTTGTAGAATTTCCCGATATGGATCAGAAAATTGAAAAAGATGAACCCTTTGGTACCATTGAAGCGGTAAAGACTGTTGCCGATTTATTTGCACCCATTTCCGGTACGGTGACTGAAATTAATGAAGCATTAGAAGACAGTCCCGAATCGGTGAATTCTGATCCTTATGGTGAAGGATGGTTTGTAAAAGTATCCATCGCTGATGCAGGTGAATTGGATGAACTAATGACCGCTGAGCAATATGGAGAATTAATCGGATAATGTTGGATGTAGGCGATATTACAATTTGCATCTCTAGCGATGACACTCAACGGATTGAGGAAGGTCATCTGTTGGCAGAGCATATTCTTTGTGAATCGGTCGAAGCCGCAATCATGGGCAACTAATGAAACATTATATCCGGGATTATATGACCATGCTCAAAGTAGAGCGCAACCTGGCCCGGAATTCACTGGAGTCCTACGAACGTGATCTCATTCAGTATCATGATTTTCTTAGAAAAGAACTCAAACTAAAATCAATTTTAGATGTGACTTTAGGCCATATTCGTTCTTATATCCGAAATATGAATGATAAAGGACTGGCAGCCAATTCAGTCAAGCGAGCAGTCTCGTCCATTCGGACATACCATAATTTTTTATCCGCTGAAAGGCATATGCAAGATAATCCGGCCCAGCTGTTGGATACACCCAAAGTGCCCCAAAAATTACCCAATATTCTTACCATTCAAGAATTGGATGCTATTCTCAGCGTGATTCCCGAAAAGGCTCCTATGGCTCAAAGAGATTTGGCCATTTTTGAAATGATGTATTCCTGTGGGCTGCGGGTCACGGAACTTTGCGATTTTAAAACCACCGACATTTTATGGGATTCAGAAATGATCCGTGTCAGTGGTAAAGGGGATAAGCAACGGTTTGTGCCCATTGGTCCCATCGCGCGCGCTAATCTTATAAATTATTTGAACCATGAACGGCCTATGCTGGCTGATAAGAATCCCAATGTTGCAGAAGTATTTTTAAGCCGAAATGGGCGAAAACTGACACGGATGATGATTTGGATCCTTTTGAAAAAATGGTCAGAAGCGGCGGGCGTTCAAAAAGAAGTGAGCCCTCATACGCTGCGCCATAGTTTTGCCACTCACCTGTTAGAAGGGGGAGCTGACCTTCGCTCCGTTCAGGAAATGCTAGGCCACAGCGATATTACCACCACCCAGATTTATACTCATTTGGATAAGGCACACTTAAAAGAAGTCCATAAAACATTTCATCCGAGGTTTGACTAATGTTATTTCGACTCCCCCCTGAAGTTCTGATTATGCTGATCCCCGTACTCTTATTTGCATTGGTGTTTCATGAATTTTCTCATGGATGGGTGGCCAATAAATTGGGAGACCCAACAGCGAAATATGCAGGGCGGTTGACCTTGAACCCAATGGCCCACTTGGATATGTTCGGTTCCCTTATGATTCTCTTTGTCGGGTTTGGCTGGGCCAAGCCAGTCCCAGTGGATTCTCGCTATTTAGCGAATCCTCGAACGGATATGATGAAGATTGCATTTGCCGGCCCTGCTGCCAATTTACTATTGGCTTTTGTGGCAGGGATGGCCATTCGTTTCACGGGCTACATGGGGTCATTTACCACCATGCTCATGATGTTTACACAAATTAATATTATGCTTGCCGTATTCAATATGATTCCTATTCCACCATTGGATGGGTCACAAATATTTTCCGGATTGATGGTCAGAAAAAACCCAGACTTGGTTATGAAACTCCAAATGTACGGTCCACAGATTCTCATGGGTCTTATCCTGTTTGGCATGTTTACGTCCTTTTCGCCCATCTGGATTATCATTAGTCCATTCGTTAATTTTTTCATGTTTTTATTTGCAGGGATGTAATGGAAAAGTTTTTCAAACGGATTATTCCAGCAAGACGGAGCAAACGCTCCCTCATGGGGACTACCGTTGTACTAATTGTGGTTTTATT
>CAYVNB010000169.1:0-2175 GCA_964452665.1 uncultured bacterium | reverse complement strand
TCTGCGACGAGTTTATCACCTACATATGCTTTCCCAACAAGGAGCGCAGTCCCTAGTCTGAATTTAGCAAGCGACATTTCAAGGCGAAGTTGATCCCCAGGAATGATTGGATGTCGAAATTTTGAATCAGATAAAGCTGAAAAGAACATATTTTTTTTCATGGGGTCATCAAGGTTATTCAATACCAAAAACGAGCCGGCTTGTGCCATAGCCTCAAGGACCAATACACCTGGCATCACGGGTTGATTTGGAAAATGTCCATGAAAAAATGGTTCATTGATTGTGACATTCTTAATCGCAGTTAATTTTTGACCGGGTATAATATCTATAATCCGATCCACCAAAACAAATGGATAACGATGGGGGAGAAGATTTAATATTGAATAAACATCGAACATGAATTCAGTATTGAGATTCCGTTGAAATTTTTGCTGTAGAATCTTTTTTTCGTAAACTTTTTTGATACGCTTTACAAGTTCCACATTGGCGGCATGTCCACTTTTTGATGCAATGATATGGCCTTGTAAAGGCATCCCCAATAGGGCCAAATCCCCAATGAGATCCAACGCTTTATGGCGAACTGGCTCATTATCAAACCGGAGTTCTTTCCCATTTAAAGTTCCATTTGCACCCAAACTGATTTCCTGTTTAATCCCAAATAAACTTTTAAGGTTATCTGCTTCTACCTGATTAATCTCTTTATCTACAATTACCACTGCATTATCCAGATTCCCACCTTTAATAAGACCATTTTGTTTTAATGTTTCTACTTCACTTAAAAAACAAAAGGTACGCGCAGGTGCAATATCTTTTGCAAAATTCTGTTCCACTTGATCTAATGTGGTGAATTGAGTGCCCAGTGTCCTAAATTTATAATCGATCATAAAGGTGATTCTAAATTGGTCAGAAGGCATAATATGAATATCTACTCCACGTTTACTATCCGTGTAGCCTACCGCCTCATCAATATGTAAATAATTTCTTGGAGAATCTTGTTTGACAATGCCCGCCTTGAGAAGTGCTTCTACGAAATCAACCGCACTCCCATCCATCACCGGTGGCTCTTTTTCAGTTAATTCAATTAGAACATTGTCAAGTCCGATACCTACACAAGCAGCCAAAGCGTGCTCAACGGTATGAATGCGCACACTGTTTTCTTCAATAGTTGTTCCCCGTGATATATCCACTACGTGATCAATATCAGCTCGGATTTCAGGACAGCCTTCAACGTCCATGCGCTTAAATCGGATGCCAAAGTTGTCTGGTGCAGGTTTAAAAGTGATCTTGGATTCGACACCCGTATGAAGGCCTATACCGACACAAGATGTTTGGCGATTAATTGTACGCTGAAATTTTATAAAACTCATAATAATATCAACTCAGTACTTTTTCTTCTAATTTTTTTAACCGTTTTTTTAACCGTTTTACCTCAAGGTAAACAGCATCCCTACGATTTTTTTCACTGATTTCCCGGGCAGGTGCCCCTGAATAAACCTTTCCTCCGGGAAGATCTTTCATTGCTGCTGTATAACAAGCAAAAATAGCCCGGTCACCTATGGTTACATGGTCGATGGCGCCTGCTTGTCCACCAAAAATACAAAATTCACCTACTTTGGTACTCCCAGCAATTGTTACGTGCGCTGTCAATAAGCATCCTCTACCAATAGAAACATTATGGGCTATTTGCACAGCATTGTCGAATTTACAATAATCACCAATGGTTGTGTCCCCAATTGTTCCTCGGTCTATCGTACAATTTGCACCTATTTCCACATTATTGCCAATAATAACATTCCCGTTTTGAGGAAGTTTAATATGGGTGTCATTCTGGGTAACAAACCCATAACCATCACCCCCAATAACTGCACCAGAATGGATGATGCACTGCTTACCAATTTGGGTTCGGTGATATAAATGAATATTATGATCTAATGATGAATGATAACCAATATTTGTCCCAGACTCAATAACATTGTTTGCACCAATAGAAACATTGTCCCCAATCACAACACCTTGCTCTATAATGGAATAAGGTCCGATCGATACATTGTCACCAATAGTTGATTCTGAATGGATAATGGCTGTTCCATGGATTCCAAAATTGACCGTATTTTTCGGTGCAAAATATTTCAATACTGATGCAATGGCCACTTGAGGATTATCCACAATTATACC
>CAYVNB010000168.1:0-2178 GCA_964452665.1 uncultured bacterium | reverse complement strand
AACTCATTTCATCCGGAGTCTTGGATTGTTGGGTGATATCGTAAGGTGTGAAGTTCAATCCTAGTAGTGTATCCCCTTTGGACATGGTCATTCGACTCACCTCTCCGTCCAGAGTGAATTCACGGATAGAAAATTCATTGACTTTCCATGTATTCAGTGAATCCAGCCATTCTATGCCCCGTGCATCCATGCGTTGGGTCACGATGCCTTGATCTAAAGAAATAGCCGTGATGGCACGGCCCACTGTTGTCTCTACTTTATATCGGCCAATGGAAATATGGGTTTTTTCATTTTTTTGTAGGAATACATTCCGTAATTCTGTTTGGGCTTTTACTCGAGACCTTCGTTTCATGTATTCCCGCTCAATATTAAATCTGACTTCGTTTCCCTTACTGACCCATGTATTATCCAATTCAAAAGAGATAAAACTAACAATCAATCCAATAGAAGTAATGGGAATTGCAATGCGATAGAGACTAATTCCTGTAGCCTTCATGGCAGTTAATTCGTTCCGCTTTGCCAATAGCCCCACACTGAATACCGTGGAAATTAACATGGACATAGGGAGACCAATATTTATAAACCAGGGAATGGCATAAATATAATATTTAATGGTAACCTGGGCGGGAATACCATTATCGATAAACCGATCTAGGTTCTCAATAAGATCCACAATGAGGATGACACATAGAAATCCCAGCAAGGTCATGGAAAGAGTGACCAAAAATTGTCGAATGATATATAAATCGAGTCTTTTCATTGAAATAGGATTAGTAATTAAGCGTGGAATTTCGGTATAATTCGCAACTTTTTTAAGAGAATGAATTGAATTTATTGGAAAATATTAATAACGGAATTTCTTCATTTGCAGGGTTTATGTGGGGTTTGCCCCTTCTAATATTGCTGTTAGGCGGTGGTATCTTTTTCTCCATTTATAGTCGGTTTGTACCTTTCAAATATTTTCGACATGGTGTCAATATCCTACTTGGACGCTATAATGATTCAAATGATCCCGGCGAAATTACCCATTTTCAGGCCTTGTCCAGTGCATTGGCCAGTACAGTGGGATTGGGAAATATTAGCGGTGTGGCCATTGCTATCCAAATGGGTGGGCCAGGTGCACTATTCTGGATGTGGGTCAGTGCAGTGGTAGGGATGTCCACAAAATTCTTTTCTTGTACACTGGCAATTTTATACCGGGGCAAGGATGACGTGGGCCAAATTCAAGGCGGACCCATGTATTATATTGAAAATGGATTGGGCAAAAAATTCAAACCATTATCCATTCTATTTAGTTTGGCCGGAATGGTGGGGTGTACAGTTATGTTCCAATCGAATCAATTAGCGGATATCATTCGCAATCAGGTTTTCGAACCCAATGGATGGTTTGCTGATAAAGTGATGACTGGGAATCTGATCCAAGGGTTGATCATGGCAACCTTAACCGCATTGGTGATTTTTGGAGGAATTAAACGGATTGGTCAAGTGGCTTCCTTAATGGTCCCAATCATGGTTATACTTTATTTATTCTCAGGATTGTTGGTGATCTTTAAGCACATTACCGAAATACCATCTTTGTTTTACTTAATCATCCATGATGCATTCACTGGGGAGGCGGTCATGGGGGGTGCTGTTGGTGCGGTGATAGTGGCTGGTGTCCGTCGTGCATTATTTTCGAATGAAGCGGGATTGGGAACATCGGATATGGCTCATGGCGCGGCCATGACAAAAGAACCGGTACGTGAAGGTCTTGTGGCAATGATTGAACCATTCATTGATACGATTGTGGTATGTACCATCACCGCCATGGTGATTCTGGCATCCGGCGTATGGGAGCAAGAAGGATTAAATGGAGTTACCATGACCACCACCGCATTTATTAAGGAACTTGGAGGATTCGGAAAGTTTCTGCTTCTTGCGGCGGTATTGACCTTTAGTATTTCTACCATGATGAGTTATTCATATTACGGTAGTAAATGCAGCGGCTATCTATTTGGAACAAAAAGTATTTTTTATTATCGCTGTTTTTATATTGTAACGATCGTTGTGGGTGCCATGATTACCATCGATGTAGTCATAAATCTGGCGGATGGGATGTATGCAGTAATGGCCATACCCACCGTGGTGGGTTCTATTTTGCTTTCACCTAAGGTGATGAAAGAAGCAAAACGATATTTT
>CAYVNB010000167.1:0-2191 GCA_964452665.1 uncultured bacterium | reverse complement strand
ATGATCGAAAAGCCCAGATCATGGATCTTCAGGCCAGTATTAGTGCGGAAAAAAATGACGCTATGGTGGGGAATATCTACAAAGTATTGGTGGATAAAAGCGGAGAAACCATTTCGGTGGGGCGGACAGAATTTGATTCACCGGAAATAGATAATATTGTCCACATCAAAGGGGCGATGGAAAAAGGTGAATTCGTGGATGTAAAGATCGAATCCGCCAACGAATTTGAACTGATCGGTAGCCCAGTTTGATGTAGAGACGTAGCATGCTACGTCTCTATTGTTTATTCTCGGGTTCGTCCATTATGAATTATGCGCTTTCACAGTCTTGTTTTATCCAGGATTTTAGTTTTTTATCGAAATCATCTTGTACTATTTCGCGCAACTTCAATCGCTGTATTTCCAGAATTAATTTCATTCCTGGTTATAGTATATCATGATTTCTTGTGCATACTTTTTCATAAAATCATTAGGAATGGGGAGGAGGAGATTGTATTGGGCGATTTTCCATTCTCTACCCACAATTTTTAATACACCGGTGCCGCGAAAATCCCCATAAACCTTATTGTGTAAAATTTCATCAAACCAGGCCGTTTTGCCATCATCAGAAAAGAAAACATTTCTTTCATTCATAACGTAGGTCCAACCTGTGCCGGTGGCCATGCGTTTGGTGGCATAAGTATCAAATTCGTCTTTTGGCCACCGTTCGCTAATATCCGTACCAAAGAATATAGCATCCTTTGAAAACAGAGCCATATATGCTTTCGATTTTGCTTCAGATGCATAGAGGTGGAGGTTGTCCAATACATTTTCTACCGCATGAGTTGATCTAATATTTTGAGAAAAAATAAGGGTTGAACTACATAAGATCAGTATATGCTTTTTCAATGGTGACTCCTTTTCAATTATTGTTTTACCACGTTTGTAATATAGTAGGTTATTTCATCATCATTAATGAACAATCTCATGCAATCAGTTGATTATTGATTGATAGATAAGCGATCTCAGTTTTTGATGATCATCAATATTTATTGCGGGGATTAATTGGGTAAAATATACCACAACTAATTCTTCTTTCGGGTCTACCCAATAGGTCGAATGGTATGCGCCGCCCCAACCGTATTCACCTTCAGATCCTAATTGTCCTCGATCTCCTAAATCTTCCAAAACATAAAACCCAAGGCCAAATCCTGTGCCGTCAGTCCATGGAAATATGACCGATTGCAAATGATTTACGGTCATGAGTTCAACCGATTTACGGCTAAGAATATGTTTATGATTAAAAAATCCGCCATTAAGCATCATTTGGAGAAAGGTGGCATAATCCTCAGCGGTGGAAATAAGCCCAGCGCCCCCAGAAAAACTTTGTTGCGGACCTTTAACATAATGGCCTTGTCCAATCATACCGGCACCGACGCGTTCACCGGGATCAGGGGAAAGAGTAATACCTTCTTCACTGGATGAGTACACAGTGGCGAGCCGCTCTCTTTTTTGTTTGGGCATATAAAAGTGGGTATCATCCATTTGAAGAGGGTTGAAAATTTCTTCTTTTAAAAATTGATCAAGAGGCTGACCAGATACTATTTCAATAACGGCACCTAAAATATCTGTACTGAGTCCATATACATATTTGTCACCCGGATGTGCGTCCATGGGGAGGGCGGCGACCCTACGAATTGTTTCGAGTATGGATTCAGACTGATGTGCAAAATACCATCCCATAATTTCTGCCTCTTCCCATTTATCCTGCGCAGGACCAAAACCCCAACCAACGCCAGCTGTATGGGTTAATAAATCTCGAATCGTTATTTTGCGGTTGGCAGGGACGATTTTATATCCATCGTCCATTTTCTCCGCAACGGTAGTTACATTGTATTCATGAATATATTTTCCCACAGGGTCACTAATGAGCAGATCTCCTTTTTCTTGGAGGATCATGATGCACACACTGATTATGGCTTTTGTTTGGGAAGCAATCCGAAATAGATCACTTGATACCATCAAATCTTTTGTTGCTACATCCCGAAAGCCATTCGCATGTGAATAAGCAATTTTCCCCTTTCTCAATACAAGGGTAACACTGCCGGCAATCTGTTTATTTGCTACATATGAATCCAGTTGCGTTGTGAGTCGATCCAGTCGATCTGATGATAATCCTACAGATTCAGGCCGCACCTGGCGTAGGGATTGGG
>CAYVNB010000166.1:0-2195 GCA_964452665.1 uncultured bacterium | reverse complement strand
AATGCAAAAATTGACCGCCAAAACGTGCGTGTTGATTCACTGGATATGCAAATCCGCATGTTGTTGCCTGAACTCCAAAATGCACTTAAAGCCAATTTGAAAGCCAAAGAACAAACCGATTCGGTTGCGATTCTTCTGATTAACAGAATTAATACGATCCAAAATAAAATGAGACTCATGGAAGATAAAGCCTCCTATATCGATAGCGTGAATTTTGAAATCCTCGCGCAACTAGTCATGATTGAAAATAAGATTGTCACATTGACTAATAGTTTTACCGAAATGTATAACCTTAAAAATAATCTGGTGAACGATAAGGTGAGTGCTAAGATCAGTCCTGCTGAATATAAAAAAACCTATATCGATGCATTATCTAATTACCAAAACGGTGAATTTGAAAAAGCAGTTACGGGTTTTGCTGGATTGGTGATCAGTGATCCCGGGAATGATTTGGCGGATAATAGTCAATACTGGTTAGCTGAGTGTTATTATACCATGAAAAACTATAAGCGGGCCGTCATCGAGTTTGAAAAAGTATTTACCTTCCCCGGTACGGATAAGGATGATGATGCACAATTAAAATTAGGACATTGTCACCGTAGCATGGGCAATATCGATAAAGCACGTGAAGAATATCAACGATTGATCGACTATTTTCCTGGCTCAGAATTTTTTGAAAAAGCCAGGGTATCTCTCAAACAACTCAACGTACAGTAAGAATACCAACTATGTCTTTAAAACTTTTTTATCTTACCACTGAGATTAAACCATTCGCGAATACATCCCATTTGGGTCAATATTCAGTGGATGTGCCTTTGGCCCTTCAAACCATGGGGCACGATGTTCGGACCATGATTCCTAAGTATGGTTTTGTAAGTGAACGAAAATATATTTTAAGAGAAGTAATTCGCTTAAGAGAAATTCCTTTTGAATATGACGGTGAAGATGTAATGACTTCGGCTAAAAGTGCATTCATCCCAAAAACGAGGGTTCAAGTATATTTCTTAGAAAATGTTAAATGGTTTAAAGGGTTATCCAACTTGCTTTACAAAGCCAAAAATGGTCGTGTATTGCCGGACAATGATGAACGATACGCATATTTTTCTATAGCAGCTATCGCTACATTGCCCCATTTATTTTGGAAGCCAGATGTATTGATCTGTAACGATTGGCAAAGTGCATATGTGCCATTAATCTACCAACAAATTTATGATTCAAAAGAGTTTTATGGTGACATCAAAACGGTGTTGACGGTTCATTCTGTAGATGAGTATACTGAATTTTCTCGTAAGGCTTATGAAAAGGTTGGTGTAAAATTACCGGATAACTTATCTGGTGATACGGTGAATTGTTATGAAGCAGCGGCTCCTTATGCAGATTTAATTGTTGCTGTGAATTCACCAAATAATAACGTGACCGAAAAACTATTATCATTGCCTGGTGTAAAAGCCCAAAAGAAAAAATTGGTATCTATATCAATTGATGATGAAGAAGCGCCAAATTTTGAAGCAACAGCCAGTGCGCTGAATGAAGAATTAACGAAACATTTCGTTTAAAACTTCGTAACAAATAGCTACATAATTCTCCCATGAATAAAACAATTTTTAAATTCGCTGTTGGACTGTGTCTAATGGGTCCCCTGATTTTCTCATCATGTGAAGAAGCAGCTGTACCAATTGAAGATAATGATTTTCCCATGAGATTGGACACCATTTCATTTCCTGTGATACAAACGGTGACCTATCAAGTACCGCCGGAATTGGGTGGAACCGAATATCTTTATTTTGGTGAAAAGGAGGGATATAAATATTTATATAATCTGATTCGGTTCGACAGTTTAAATACAACAAACCTTTTTACTTTTGACCGATATAATGATTCATTAATTGTTGCCGATAGTATGCGTTTATCAATGCGCTTGTCGGTGGATAGCTTGGATCAAAATGCAGAATTTCAACTACGGTATTTCCCGGATGGGGGCGATTCTGTATTTAATGAGACCATGACTCATTATCTCAATTTTGATAAACTTACAGCCTCACCGGTCATTTCCTCAGCGGAAATGGTTACGGATTCAATTGATACAGTCAATACAAAAGTCATGTTGAATTTTCCGGTGGACACAACCATTATCAATGTGTTGAAAGATACATCCCATATCAATTTTAATCATTCATTTTTGGTTGAATTAAAAT
>CAYVNB010000165.1:0-2219 GCA_964452665.1 uncultured bacterium | reverse complement strand
TATCCTTGCCCAAAGGGAATCATGTGATTTCTTTTACTTATGATCAATCCACTTATAAAACAGGGAAGACAATTTCATTTATTTCGCTTGCTTTTTCTCTGGGTTTGATCGTCGCTGGATTTAGGAATCAAAAACATTCATGAGTCATTATCGGACCAGCAGTAATATTAAAATAGCGCTGATTACAATTGGGCTTGTCCTGATTATCGGCTTGTTAGCTTATTCGAATTCCATTGTAAATCAACTTCGGGATGATAATCGTGAAATTGTAAAAGTATATTCAGAAATTATTGCTAAAACGGTGAATGAAGAATCGGATGCCAATTTAAGTTTCGTCTTTGATGAAATCATTAAAAAGGTCCAATTTCCCATCATTTATTCCGATGCAGATCAAAACCCTGTTTATTCTCGGAATTTAGGTGAAGATATTTCTCAAAAAGTACTACGTAAGCCCATGGCCGCTATGGATCGTCAAAATGAACCCATACCGATTGCATTTAATGATCCCGCATCTACGGAGCCCATATTGTTAGGATATCTTCACTATGGTGACTCAGATTTAATTCGAAAATTACAATGGTTGCCCTACCTTGAAATTGGCGCAGTCGCTCTTTTCATTTTTGTTGGCTTTATGGGTTTTAATGCCATTCGAAATAATGAAAAAAGAAATATATGGGTGGGTATGGCGAAAGAAACCGCCCACCAATTGGGTACACCCGTATCTGCATTAATGGGGTGGGTGGACCGCATTAAAATGCATCCGGAAGAATCAAAAATTGTTGTAGACGAAATGGAATCAGATTTAGAAAGATTGAGTCAGATTGGAAATCGATTCAGCAATATGGGATCGGACACACCATTAAAATCCATATCTTTGCAATCATTGGTGAATGAACAAACAGTTTATTTAAAAAAACGGATGCCATCCTTGGGGAAACAAATTGAACTTAAAGTGAATGCACCCGATGATATATCCGTAATGGGAAACGAAACTTTGTTAGGCTGGGCCATTGAAAATGTAATTCGAAACGGCATGGATTCGATCAAGCATGATCAAGGGGAAGTCAGTATTTCTGTATTCAGTATAGGAGAACATGGCATTCTGCATATCCAGGATAATGGAAGCGGTATTGATAAAAAAAATTGGAAAAATATTTTCCGTCCAGGATTTAGCACCAAACAACAAGGGTGGGGATTGGGTTTGTCTTTAGTCAGTCGAATCATTAATGAAATTCATGGTGGACAAATTGCCGTCATTCAAAGCGAACCTGATATTGGAAGCACTTTTGAAATCCGATTAAAAAAGGACGCTTAATCTTTATTATAAATGCCTGATTCTCGGTAATTTCCCTTCTGAATTACAGGAGAATAAATTGAATTTCACATTAATATTTGCTGGAGGCCAAAATGCCCAAGGGGGCGGTTTAATGGCATATTTACCTTTCATCCTCATCTTGGGTATCATGTATTTTCTCATGATTCGTCCCCAGGCAAAGCGCCAAAAAGAAAAACAAAAAATGCTGGGTGATCTGAAAAAGGGAGACCGTGTCGTTACCATCGGTGGATTGCATGGCACCATTAGCGGTTTTAAAGGAAAAGAGAAAAAAACCATCCTGCTTAAAGTAGATAAAAATACATCTATTACGGTGAATCGATCTGCCGTTGCCGGTCTCATGGATAAAGTGGATGACTCAGAAACGGAAGCGATTGAGGTTCAATCTTAATGGGATTAATGGAAGTTGTTCATTACGGAGATCCGATTCTCCGGAAAAAATGTAAACCGGTCACAGATTTTGAGAAACTCCCGAGATTGATTGAGGATATGTTTGATACCATGTATGAAGAAAATGGAATTGGACTAGCTGCAAATCAAGTGGGTATAGACCTCAACCTATTCATTATCGATATTTCAGATTTTGAAAAGGAGGGAGAATCCATCCACGTATTCATTAATGGGGAAATTTTAGATACCTCAGGCGAATCCTGGTTTGAAGAAGGCTGTCTTTCCATCCCCGATGTGCGGTTGGATGTAAAGCGCCCTGAAACCATCACATTCAAATATCAGGATGAATCTGGGGATGAACATACCGAAGAAATTAGTGGATTATTGGCTCGTGCCATTCAACATGAGATTGACCATTTGAATGGTGTTTTTATTGTAGACCGTGTAACAGCCACGACAAAAATGACTGTGAATAAAACATTGAAATCCATAGAAA
>CAYVNB010000164.1:0-2221 GCA_964452665.1 uncultured bacterium | reverse complement strand
ATTGGCGCAATGGTGGTGGGTGTAGATATGGTGGCTGGCTTCACTGCGATGTTGAAGATTCGTGAATTGAAACGTAATGTGATTCTCATTTTTAAAGATCTGAAGGCCGATTTCTTCAAACGGGCGGAAGGGGACGTTCATTATATTTGTAAAGAGGGGAAAGCCATTGAGGCTGCCGTGGCGGAGACAATTCAAACCGGTGAACGGGTGAATCTACCTGTAGTGGTCATCGCCACCGTTCCGGATAAGTTCGGTAATGAACCTGTAGCCGAATTCACCATTACCCTTTCCATGAAAGAAAAATAGCATAGACAGGATGAAATCATCTTCAGCTTATTTCCTGCTCATCGGTGCAGCCTTTTTGTGGAGCCTTGGGGGATTATTTATTAAAATGGTTGATCTCCATCCCGTGGCCATCACGGGGATTCGGAGTCTCGGTGCGGCCACGGTATTTCTCTTTTATATCAAAAGACCCAAATGGTATTGGCGGCCTTATTTTATTGGAGGTATTCTTGCCTATAGCGGTATGGTAATTCTGTATGTGGTTTCCATCCGGTTGACCACAGCGGCCAATGCTATATTTTTGGAATTTACCGCTCCAGTTTGGGTAATCATCTTTGGTTACTTTATTTTGGAAGAAAAGGTGACTCTCAAGGATATAGGCATCATGGGTATTATATTTTTAGGGATGGGTCTTTTCTTCATGGATGAACTATCTTTCACCGGTTTCTGGGGGAATATTATGGCATTGGGTGCCGGTGTATGCTTGGCCTTAGTTACGGTTACCATCCGGAAAGAAAAAGAAGGCGCTTTTGAGATTGTCTTATTTGGGAATGGGATTACCGCATTAATCTGTCTGCCATTCATGGTGGATGGATTGCAGGCAGGACTGACAACCGATTGGCTCATGATTTTCGCACTTGGTATCTTCCAATTGGGCATTCCTTATGTCATGTATACTACTGCACTGAAGTTTGTTCCGGCCATTGATGCCATTTTGGTTGGCATGATAGAACCGGTCTTGAATCCTGTGTGGGTTTACCTTTTTATTGGTGAAACCATAGGAGATTGGGCCTTTATCGGCGGTGTATTGGTCTTGAGTGGATCACTAGGTCGTAGTTATTATAAATACAGATTGAGTCGAAATTAAATCTTATTTATTGACGGGCTGAATTCGCCCTTCAAAAACCTTTCCCTAAACTTCGATATAAAAGGAAATAAGACGATTAATCTTCTTCGCCTCGTTTAATTTATTTTAGGTAGGTAATCTGCTGGTTCAATACAGATCCCATCGCTTCTAACTGTACAATATAAGTACCGGAAGACCAACCTTTCGGCACCACGCGCCATTCATGATTTCCCGGTCCCTTTATGCCCAGGTTCTGCGCCATAATTTGTCTACCATTGAGATCGAATATGCGGGCACTTACATGACTTGCTTTTGGCAGTTCAAATGGAATGACTGCGTTGGGATTGAATGGATTTGGAAAGGCTGGATGAAGCTTAAACCTTGCCGGAACTGTACCAGTCTCTTCAGCAGAAAGGGGCTCATGGATGACGGGTAACGGTTCATAATTTTCAATAAATACCTGTTTAACTGTTTCATTGGACAAACCAAACCAATTGGATAAAATGGTACTATACACCTGACGATAGTCATGTTGGACTGCAATATTTCCTGCACGGTTTAAATCAGTTAAATCCGGTTGATTTCCAATCACTTCTCCCCGGAGTGGTGCACCATAAAACAGAGCAGGTCCTGCAGTGCCGTGATCGGTTCCAACGGAACCATTCTCTTTAACACGACGGCCAAATTCAGATGTGGTAACAACCAAAATTTTGTCTAATAATCCCTGTTGGCCCATATCTTTCAGAAAAGTATATACAGCTTCGTCAAGTTGACGAAGCAGATTAGCATGGTCGTTATACTGATTAGCATGGGTGTCAAATCCTGTGAGGAAGGTTCGATAGATAGGGGTATTGAGCCCACCAGAAATCAACTTTGCGGCAACGGCCAATTGGAGTCCAATAAAAGATTCAGGATATTCTTGCATGGTTCTCCCTTTTTCAGTGGCCTCTTGGATGACACCAGAATATTCATAGGTACTTTCATCCACCGAACGAATATATTTTAACTCCTCACCGCCATAGGAATTTGGAGCAGGATCTGATGATCCAATCACATAATTCTGATCAATAATTCTATATAACGAATCATCTC
>CAYVNB010000163.1:0-2223 GCA_964452665.1 uncultured bacterium | reverse complement strand
GGAGTGCCCTCTCAACCACTCACCTATTATTTTGGTTCGGTTGGTGGTGGTGTTTGGAAAACTACCGATGCAGGCTTGCAATGGAAAAATGTATCTGATGGTTACTTTGAGACCGGTTCTGTAGGTGCTTTGGCCGTTGCCGAATCTGATCCCAATGTGATTTATGCCGGGATGGGCGAAGCCTGTATTCGTCCGGTTATGACCTCTCATGGAGATGGGGTTTATAAATCCATGGATGCGGGGGATACGTGGACCCACATTGGATTGGACAATTCCCGCACGATTTCTCAAGTGATTGTTCATCCCAAAAATGCAGACCTCGTTTATCTGGCAGTGCAAGGTGATCAATATCAGGCCAGTGAAGATCGGGGTGTTTATCGATCACGTGATGGGGGTAAATCATGGGAAAAAATTCTCTACGAAAATGAATATGCCGGCGTGAGTGGATTGAGCATGGATAGAAATAATCCACGGATTCTATATGCATCACTCTGGGATCATCATCGGCAACCTTGGCAAATGCGAAGCGGTGGTGTAGGGAGTGGTATCTATAAATCTACCGATGGCGGCGATACGTGGGATAAACTCACCAAAGGTCTTCCTGAGAAAATGGGTAAAACCGATGTGAGTGTTTCCGGCGCCAATTCGAAAGTGGTTTATGTGATTGCGGAAGCGGAGAAAGGCGGCTTATTCCGATCAAATAACGGCGGGAAAAGTTTTAAACGGGTAAATAGTGACCGAGTCCTTATCGCTCGCAGTTGGTACTATATTCACGTATTTGCTGATCCTCAAGATGAAAATGTGGTCTATGTCCTCAATGCACCCTTCATGAAATCCACGGATGGAGGCAAATCATTCAATCGAATTTCTGTCCCCCATGGCGATAACCACGGTCTCTGGATTAACCCCTATGATAACACCAATATGATTAATGCCAACGATGGGGGTGCCAATATTTCCTTCAATTCGGGCAAATCCTGGTCCACGCAGAAGAACCAGCCGACAGCGCAATTCTATCGTGTTATTACCGATAACCGTTTCCCCTACTATGTCTATGCTGGCCAACAGGATAATTCCAGCGTGGCTGTACCAAGTTCCACCAGCGGACGGGGGATCGACTGGTCAGATTGGTATCACGCTGCGGGATGTGAAAGCGCCTACCTCGCCTTTGATCCGGATGACCCGATTGAGATCTATGGCGGATGTTATCAAGGCCTCATTGAAAAACTTAATGTCATGACGCGAAAAAGCAGAAGCATTATGGCATATGAATATTTGGGACTTGGTTCTGTGGCCAAGGATCAGAAATTCCGATTCAATTGGAATGCGCCTATTTTTGCATCGCCCCATGATCCTCAAACTATTTATCATGCAGGGAATGTGCTCTTCAAGACAAACAATGGTGGTGATTCCTGGGATATTATCAGTCCTGATCTGACCCGAAATGATGTAGAAAAACAGAGTTGGGGCAGCGTACCATTTACCAACGAAGCAGCTGGCGGTGAAGTGTATAATACCATCCTATATGCGGTGGAATCCCCACATGAAGCGGGGACCATCTGGGCAGGATCAGATGATGGGTTAATCCACATCACCCGAAATGGTGGAAGAGACTGGAAGAATATTACTCCTCGTAGTATGGATGAAGGGATGGTGAATGCCATCGAAATTTCACCCCATGATCCGGGAACGGCTTACGTAGCATTCACCAAATATAAATACGGTGACCTCACACCCTATATCTACAAAACCACCAATTATGGCAATAGCTGGACTATGAGAACCAAAGGCATCCCCAAAGATGCATTCGTTCGAGTAGTGCGAGAAGATCCCAATAAAAAAGGCTTGTTATATGCAGGAACAGAAACGGGGTTATATCTATCAGATGATCAGGGTAAATCCTGGCAGCAATTTCAACTCAATTTACCTGTAACGCCCATTACCGATCTTACCATCCGAAATAATGATTTGGTGGCTTCTACTCAAGGTCGGGCATTTTGGATTTTGGATGATCTCACCCCCCTTCATCAATATGCATCCAACATAGAAAAGGCATCAGTTCATTTGTTCGAACCGAGAACGGCATATCGTACAACCAGCGGGAGCGGAAAATCCACAACCATGGGACAAAATCCACCCAATGGTGCCGTCATCCTTTATCACCTCTCCGAATCATTTGAGAAGGATACTCAATTAAAACTGGAAGTACTGAAAATCTCCAAT
>CAYVNB010000162.1:0-2236 GCA_964452665.1 uncultured bacterium | reverse complement strand
TTATGCATGATTTGGATTGTTTAGATCCGGTTAATGCAGCGAAACGGATTATAATTGGCAGACGACGACCCATTGATATTTTGAAATGCAATGCAGATGGTGTCACCTATTACGGATTCAATATTATTGGTTGGGGCATACCTACTGATGCAAATAGTTTAGCTGAAAAATTACGTTGGGTGGGTAAGCAGCGGTATAATGTTGCATCCATCTTTGAAGTGATCCGTCATCGAAAACGATTTGCCAGAGTAGAAATAGATGGCAATATGATTGAAGCTGATTTTGGTTTTATCATTGGATGCAACACCATCCATACTGGAAAAGGAATGCAAATGGCCCCATTGGCTCGATTAGATGACGGCTTGATTGACTTGATCATTGTCCGTAAGGTGGGTCGCTTAAAACTGCTTAAATTGTTTCCAAAAGTATTTTCGGGGAAACATGTTGGCGATCCGACGGTTGACTATCGACAAGTGAGTGAATTCACAATAAAGCCAGAAGATCGAAGCGCATTAAATATCGATGGAGAAATGCTGGGTAGTACACCAATCCATGTAAAAGTTTTACAAAAAGAAATAGACGTATTGGTATAAAATGAAAAGTACATTATTAACGCGAATGCCGATTGTATTGGTGGGTATTCCACTGATTATTTATTTATTGAATGAAGGAGGAATGATTTTTTCAAGTTTCGTGGCTTTGATCACCTTCCTGTGTTTGATTGAGTTCTATGGATTGAAAAGAAAAAGTGGTGCGAAGCCTAACAGCATGATGGGGGTTCTTATGGCTCTAACCATTTGTTTTATATATATACAATTTCCCAATGCCAACGGGATCAATATCCTCATCAGCCTTTTATTATTGATTATTTTAAGCCTTTTTCTAGAAATGTGTAGTGTCCATGATGAACCATTATCAAATATAATGATGACCTTTGGAGGCGTAGTTTACGTGGCCGGATTATTGGGTACCATGATTGCGCTTCGAAATTGGGATGCCTTTAATGGGACACGCTTTACAATGGCCATGATTTTTTCCGTCTGGATTTGCGACACTGCGGCTTATACTTTTGGTACCTTATGGGGAAAGAAAAAACTTATCGAACGAATCAGCCCAAAGAAAACAGTTGTGGGATTCGTGGGGGGAATTATCGGATCTTTTGTTTCATTTTATGTGATGAATGATATAGGGCTCATTCAATATGAATTAGATGTTTTTCAAATAATCTTACTCACTTGTATTGTGGGGATATGTGGCCAATTGGGTGATTTTGTTCAATCTATGTTCAAGCGTGATGCAGGGGTGAAAGATTCTGGAAAACTTCTTCTGGGCCATGGAGGTGTATTGGATCGATTTGATTCCTTGATTTTTACCAGTCCGTTGGTTTTTGTGTTCGTTTCTTTCTTATAAAATATAGCGGACAATTCTTCCGATTCCCGTAGTGAAAATGTAAATTCGCAAGCTTATTTCACTTAAATTAACTCCCATACCAACAAAGGTAGTCCATGGCGAATATATCCATCACCGGCTATGGTGATGATTTAACCATTAATGGTGTCCGGCTCGGCGATCTAACACCAGCACAGCATGAATCAATTGAAAAAGAAAAAGGCGGTAATAATTACAGTCCGCTGGAAGATGTAGTCGTATCTCATGTGAAAGATTCGTCCACTTTAATCGCTCGGAAACCAAACCCCGACGACATTACATCATATATTGAAGAAGAATTAATTGATGGATTATGTTGTTATTCAGCCGTCAATCAAGGGCAGCTCAATCAAACAATTGTAAATGCAGTCATTGCCCATTTATCAGAAGAAAAACTACCGACTGTCCCTCGCTCAATACGGCACAAATATATGGCAGCCTTTTTAATGGCAGCTACGGGCATCACGGGCATGGATCGGGTTGTGCCCAAAGTTGCTGGTGTTGAAGCGCCGGAACTCATGTTTAAACTATCCCGTCGCTGGGGATATCGAGTGAAAGGGATTCCAAAAGATAAAGCCATTATTGTAGCAGCCAAGGGTAATTTTCACGGCCGTTCCATGATGGCAATATCTTTATCAGATGATCCAGATGCTTTTGAAGATTTTGGCCCAAGGGTGCCTGGCATTGAGCTGGTTGAATATAATAATATCGATGCCATACGATCACTGTTCGAAGAAAAAGGTGATCGTATTGCATCCTACCTGGTTGAACCGATTCAAGGTGAGGCCGGAGTAATTGTACCGGATGA
>CAYVNB010000161.1:0-2250 GCA_964452665.1 uncultured bacterium | reverse complement strand
AGATATGAAAAGTATATGTCCAATCCATCGATGAAGCGAATACCGAGCAGGTTAGAGATCAGCCCTCTAATTCGCCGGATATAAAATTTGGGAGAAATTAGATAATATTCATTAAAATAGTGTAATTTTCAACGGCTCTAAATATAAATTGCACAGCTATGAGGATAAGCTTAAAATAAATGACCGTCTTTTAAACTGTCAATTAATCGATGTGGAAACCAATCCCAAAACCCATAGTATAGAAATGGTAAACCAACTGAAACATGTGTTAAGGTAGGATTATTATGTCTGAGATTTTGATTAAAAAACTTACAGAGGATGAAATACAGGAAATGGGCATTCGCTCGTGGTCCACCTGGTCCTGCGATAAGTCTGAATTTCCATGGGAGTATTCTGAAAAAGAATCATGTTATATATTAGAAGGCCAAGTAGATGTCACCACCGAAAACGGCGAAATTGTTTCTATTGGTCCTGGCGATTATGTTATATTTCCTCGGGGGATGAAATGTACGTGGCTTGTGCACGAGGCCGTCTATAAACATTTTTCATTCGGATGATTCTTCGAACCTGACTTTTAACACCATTGCAATTTCTTTTTTTAACGGCCCTCAAGGCCGAGGCACATGCTCTCATCACAGCCTATCGTCTCCAAAAAGATTCTACCACTCACCTTTATTCAAAAAATCATATTGATCTATTGATCACCGGCGTGGGTGTGGTGAAAACCACCGAACGCATCCAATCTTATTTGTCCCAGCATCCGGACCTGAGCCATACTGTCATAATTAACATCGGGATTGCCGGAGGCAATCCGAACCAGACCATCATAGGTGATTTATATCGAGTTAATGCCATTCATGATGAAGCGACTAACCGATCTTTTTTCCCGGACATTATGTTGCGTCATACACAAAAAGAAATATCATTAACCACCGTATCAGCAATGATTACTAAGAATAGAGAACGATACCCGGGATTGGTGGATATGGAAGCCAGCGCCATATTTCAAACTATGTCGAAAGTAGTGCCGGTCCATCGATTGATTTTTTTGAAAGTGGTTTCAGATCATATGAATGTAAGGGAGTGGGAATCCCTGAATGTAACAAGGTTGATCCAAACCAAAATAGATGAAATACAGTCTGTTGTAGATGGATATAAAGTTGATGCACTGGCCGATCGAAAAATTCTCAGCGTATCCGAAATGGAACTCCTGAGCCATGGTGTTTCTCAGTTGAAACTGACGGAAACACAGTATATTAAATTGATGGCATGGTCGGAGAATTTCAAAAAACGAAATGGCGAGTCCATCAAAAAATTGGAACCATATTTCAACTTGGTCCCCAATTCAAAAGCAGAAAGGAATCAGATTTTTGATAAAATCAGACAACAACTTTCTGCCTGATTTATCTCATATATATGTGGAGTCAGCGGCCCGTGGGTTTACATTAACTGATGCATGCTTGGCCCGATTCCCTAAAGCAGAAGTGGTGGACGTCCCAGATTATAAGTTGATCTTTAACAGACCCAATCAGGATTTTCAAACTCAGAAACAATCTATGAAACTTATTCTGGCGGTTAAAAAACCGCCCTTCATCTATAAGGGGACCGACATCCTTCAAGACGGTGGATTCAAGAATTTTTATTATAATACGCCTATTTTGAATTGCCTTTATAATTGCGATTATTGTTTTTTACAGGGTATGTATCCATCAGCCAATTTAGTGGTATTCGTCAATCAGGATGATATGCAAACAGCGGTTAACCATGAATTAATTCAAAGGCCATATCCCCAAGATCCCATGATGCTATCCATTTCTTACAATACGGATTTGTTGGCATTCGAGAATATCTTACCCATGACACAGTATTGGATTAAATTTGCAAAGCAACACCCGGATCTGCATATAGAGGTACGAACCAAAAGTGCCCTATTTAGCGCTATCAATGATATGGACCCCACCGATCAAGTTTTATTGGCCTGGACATTATCTCCTGAAAAAGTGGTGAGGGCCAATGAATTTAATACACCAACCTTGGCGAAACGTCTCGCTGCCGTTCGAGCAGCCATGGATAAAGGGTGGAAGGTACGCTTGTGTTTTGACCCGGTCATGATCTACTCCGGTTTTGATTTAGATTATGGTGAACTTATGGATCAGGTGAAATCCACATTGGATGGGAATAAAATTTTTGATGTGACGGTAGGGGTATTCCGTATGGGGCAGGATTATTTTAATCAAATTCGTAAATCGA
>CAYVNB010000160.1:0-2264 GCA_964452665.1 uncultured bacterium | reverse complement strand
TTTCTGCTCATCCGATAACCGCTTTGACTGTATGAGCGATCTGAACTGAGCATTCATTGAGATAAGTTGATCTACCTGTTGAAATGAATCATTTACATTTGCAGCATTGTCAGCTGAATTCTCATAGAGAATAGACGCCAGCTGTTTTGCTCGCTGATTACGCTTCATATTCCTTCACATTAGACAGTGACTCATTAATGAGTGCTTTATTGTCTTCTCGGCTTAAGTTCTTTTTAATAAGCTTTTCTGCAACAGATAGAGATAAATTCACCACTTCACCCTTTATCTCGGCGATGGCTTTTTCTTTCTCGACTTGTATCTGCTTTTGAGCATCTTCAGTGATCAATTTGGCTTTTTCCTTGGCATCATTGAGGGTATCTTCCCTCATCTTTGCCACAGATGCCTTACCTTGGGAAAGGATCTCTTGAGCTTCTGAACGAGCTTTATTTATAATCTCTTCCCCTTCAAAATTGAGTCTTGCCAATTCTGCTTGAGCTTTCTCCGCATCATATAGTGAGTTGCGAATCATCTCTTCCCGATCTTTGAGCATTTTTAATAATGGTTTCCATGCAAATTTTGCCAACACGGACAATAATAATAAAAATGTCAGAATGGTCCAGATGAATAGTCCTGGATCAAGCTGGACTAGAGGGTTATTCATGAATATCCTTAATTAATATTATTTCATCAATACGATTAACAGAGCAAATACCTCACCCAAAATTGCTACACCTTCGAGTAAAAACAGGGGTAGGTTGACGGCACCGGTGATCTTATCTGCTGCTTCCGGTTGTCGGGCAATACCATCAGCTGCAGAAGCAGCCAAACGGCCAATGCCTAGACCGGCACCGATAACGATCAGACCCAAACCTAATCCAACTCCGAACAAATGAAGATTTTCCATATTGCGTTTCTCCTTTTATTATTGATTAATGATGAACATTGATCGCCATACCGATAAATACTGCAGACAACAATGTGAAAACATACGCTTGTACCATAACAACAATGATTTCCAATCCTGAAATAGCGGTGGCCATAGGTATAGAAAACAAAGCAACACTGATACCAGTGAACGTGCTTTGAAACATTTCTGCAAAAATGGCCATAAAGGACAAAATAGCTAAAATTGCAATGTGTCCCCCAGTCATATTCGCAGCCAACCGCATTGTTAAGGCAAACGGTTTAACAAACATACCGATAATTTCAATCGGTATCAGGATGATGTAAACTGGCCAAGCCAGTCCGCGGGGTACTAAATTTTTCCAGTGGTTAATAAATCCATGTGCTCGGGTTCCTGCGATAATGATCGTAAAAAATGTGATAACTGCTAATCCTGCTGTGACGTTGAAATTTCCAGTAGCAGTTACACCCCCATGCAATAAAACATTGATAACATTATCATCATCACTATACGGAACATGAAAAATAAATCTATTCAGTGCTCCTAAAAGATCAAACACTGGGATCAAACCGATTCCGTTAGCAAATAGTATAAAAAAGAATAAAGTTAGGATCATTGGAGCCCATGTTTCGGTATATTTTGAACCTACATTGGGCTGGACGATTGAATCACGGATAAATTTGACAACCGCTTCAATAGCATTAGCCATTCCAGATGGGGCTGCTTTGCTTTGCTTAAGATATTTACGAATAGGAATAATGACCGCAATGGAAACCAATGCTGAAACAATCCAGAGCATGAGTACATGCTTTGTGACAGACATATCAATACCGAACAGATGTGGCAAGTGCACGATAGGATGATGAATATCTGAATTCGAAACGTGGTGGATAATGTTGTCGCCTACCTGATCCATCACGCTGGATCCAGGGGCCTTTTCACCGCCTAATATCATTTTTTGAGTCTAAAAATTTTTATGATTTAGAAATGGACTTCAACATAAACGTTTCTAACGTGTGAAACGCTAGAAAAGAGCCTAAAAAACTAAATACAAAAGGGTACGGTTTGAAAGCATAAAAGTAAATAATTATGGATAAAAATAAACCAAAGACTATCATTTTACCAACAAACCCAATCATCAAGATTTTTGTCGTCAATTGGGGATCTTTTCCCTTGGCATTAAAGACCCAAAATAATTCAACCGCTGCCACAGCCCATGGCATCAATATACCCAAAAAGATTTCTTTTTTGTATTCGGGATGAATGCCTGCAGCCAATCCAAAAATTCCTACGGCAATCAATGTGAGATATATGATCGGTCTCAATGTTTAAATATTGATTTACCTAATTCGTAAAATCC
>CAYVNB010000159.1:0-2279 GCA_964452665.1 uncultured bacterium | reverse complement strand
ACATACCCAATATGGGAAATAAAATAAGACATCCCCGCCAATTCATACTGAAGTCCGAATTAAAAATCGATTGCTCTTAGAAGCAGTTTTTTTTGATATTCAATTCCTTTTTCAGAATAAATATCATCAATGGCGATTTGTAAATTTTGATCTACCGCTACACTATCCATCTGGATCTGTACGTGGCTTTGAAATCAATTGGCTGAAACAACCGGTACATCCAGCGGATAGGATTAAAATGAGAAGTAATTCTATGCGATTCATTTATTTTTTCTTTGGTGGATGATCGGGATGTTGATTTCCACGATGACACACCCAGCAGGAGATGTCATGGAAATTTAAATCTTTCATGGTCTTATTGGCATTCATGGTCATGGCCATCATTTGACGAGCGACTTTTTTGTGATCTTTTTCATCGCTGCTATAATCGCTCATATTATGGCAGAAATTACATTTGACACCCAGTTCCTTTGCTACAACGGATTTCATGTATTTTACCACTTCCCGTTTTTCGGTGAATGACAAAACCGTTACATTCTTTAATTCAGATTTTTGACCCAGCAAAACACTGAACAAGATTCCAACAATAATAATATATTTTTTCATATTTAACCTCCTAAAACCAAACATGCAATTGAGACAAGTATTCTAACCCGAGGGATGTTTTACCACTCGATAATTGGGATGATCGGATTTGAAATTTAATATCTACAAAGGGAAAAGGTACATAATTCAATCCAAAAGTGGTACGGCGAATTGCATCTTTTGTATAGAAAGTACTTTCATCAAAAAAATCCACCCGCCCGGATACATTCCATCCTTCTCTAGCTCTCCACGTTAATTCGCTGTAGCTAGCAATGGATCGGCCCTGTACCAAGCCGTCCGCCACCGTTACTTCACCCAACCAGGCTATCCTTCCCCGGGAAAGTCCCCCAAAAATATTCACCATTTCTAAACCGTTCGGCTCACGGGTTTCCTTCAAATACGAAAGGCCTATCATTCGGTTCAACAATCCGAGGGTGCCAAAATGTTCCCCTCTCGCGAAAAAAGATTCTGAATCGGAAGAGAAATACCCTTGGGACCAACCAACGGTTATATGGCCATTTCCAACATAACGTCCAGCGGCAATAAAAGGGGCATGATTCAACATGGGAGAAAAGGGCATCCCTTCCCTATGACTTCCATGGACCAATTGCATATTCCCGCCTCTAGTGAATACGGTATGATCGGGTAGATTTAATCCGAATGCAGGCTTCCCTTTGCCTGCCTGGATATAATTATCTTTGAAACGGGTACTCAATTGAAATCCCAAATCCTTTCGCAGTAAAGCCCATTCGCTTTGAACGGAAATTCCCGCAGATTGATATACCATTTGGATATTAGCCTGCATGGGGAAAACAGCAAGGTCGCTGGGCACATCGCCTTTATTTCTTGAAACCGATTGTATTCGAACATCCCCGCCAAATTGTATATGGTTTAAAATGAGACCTGTATAAGATGAAAACTGTTTTAGTGTTTTCGCTGGTAAATCATCCAGTCCATAGATAATGCCATAATCGTTCCGGAATCCACCACCATTGGGCTTAATATGGCAGAGGTTACAAGAGGTACCGCTCTCTAATGCATATCGTGGAACCGCCCACAGACTGTTGAACATTATGAATATATAAAAGATGATTCGATTAACAGCGAGCACCCTCAATTATTTTCAGCGCCTTCATCAATCCAGTTGGCAACTAGTTCAATTTTTGAATCGCCCCAAGAATTTTGGGGTTTTGGGGGCATCCGTTGTCCCGTTGCCTGACCCTTTAATTTTTTAATTAATAAACTACCCGAACTATTTTTTGGAATGACGACCTTACCGCTTTTGCCGCCTTGCATAGTTTTCGCATAGGTTGCCAGAGATAATTGGCCTTGGTTACCATGACAATTCACACAACCGCTGTTGAATAAGGGTTGGATATCATTTTTATAACTGATGTTCTCCGGCGTTTCTTCTTCTTTTGGATTGGTCCCCATATCACTGCACGCAACACAGAAAAGAAGTAAAATAAATAACGTTTTAATTTTCATTATGGGTATAAACAAAAAAGCCCCCGCAAATTGCGGAGGCTCATTTGTCGAGGATTTCAACGGTTATTTCCGTCCTCTGGCCATTGGAGCTCGGGCAACATTGCCACCCTTGTCAATGAAATACAGGTAGCCAGATTGGCGGGTAACACCAGCATCAGCTACTTTTTCTGCATTACCGCCGCCTTTACCAGCGCGAGCCATTTTTG
>CAYVNB010000158.1:0-2295 GCA_964452665.1 uncultured bacterium | reverse complement strand
AAATTAATCATAACAGCACCGTTAAACTCAATCCATCCACCATTCAATTAACGGGCATTATGGATGAATCCAGTATCATCATAGGGAATATTTCCAGTGGGTGGACAAAATTTGAAAACAATGACTATAACGGCAGCCACCAATTATTTCAGGACGCCATGAACAAAGGAGGGATTCATGTAGCTTATGACAGCCTGTATGGCGAAGCGATGCATGGGCGTGGATGGGCCGTTTTATTTAATCAATCCGTAGGAATGGACTATGGTCAGGCCGCTTTTAATGATTTTACCAGTGTATTGGCTTCTTACGGGGAAAAGGTATCATCCAGCAGTGAAATGGATTGCTTAGCCGGGAAAGCTATTAGCGGTGCCCTCATCGGTGGTTCATCCAGTGTATATCAAACCGTGATTTCAGCAGCAAAAACTGTATTAATTCAAAATAATTCATATCAATTCTCTCATAAAACATCTGTAGATCATAAAGATGTAAGAATGGCCAAAATCCAAGCCCATTACTATTTAGGTGAATATATAGAAGCGGCTTCTGAAATGGATGTGCTGGACCCCACAAATTCCCCTCATTCGTCTGATCCCGGTACATTATTGAGTGCCATTCAGGCCTTGGCAGGTTCACTGTAAATTGAATCTTTCGGGCAAAACGGCCATCCTTACCGGTGCCTCCCGCGGTATCGGAACCTATATCGCGAAAACCCTTTCTGCACAAGGTGTGACCGTTATTGGTATTGCTCGTAGTGAATCTGGCTTAGCCGAAACAAAAACTGTAGTTGAGAGAGAAGGGGGCACATTCCATGCACATGCCTATGATCTCACGGATATTAATGGTTTAGAGGTGTTGGTTGAAGAACTCTGGAATCAATATGGCCCCATTCAAATTTTGGTGAATAATGCAGGGATTGAATTTTATCAGCATTATGATAGAATGACTCGCGAGAAAACTTCTGATATTTTAGATACGAATGTTCAGTGCCCAATGGAATTGACGCGAACGATTCTCCCAAAAATGATTGAAAAAAAAGTGGGCCACGTCATTACAATCGCATCATTGGCCGGGAAGAAAGGATTGGCATATAATTCAATATATTCTGCATCCAAAGCGGCCATGATAATGTGGTCTGATGGATTACGTCAGGAATATCGGAATTCACCTATAGAAATATCCGTCATCTGTCCGGGATTCATATCTGAAGCAGGGATGTTCTATGATGGTAATGTTTCACCGCCACCTTTGCTGGGTGCATCCAAGCCTCAAAAAGTGGCTGATGCTGTAATGAAAGCACTTAAAAAAGGGTCTTGTGAGATCATCGTCAATAAAGGTCCGATCAAACCTCTGTTGGCTATCGGTCAACTTTCCTGGAGGTTCGCTGATAAACTGACCCGATGGTTTGGGGTACCTGCCCTTAATCGGAAGCGGATTTCCGTTTAGTCGCCTATTCTTGAACTTTTCTTATTTTCCGTTGTGTCCACCATTTCACGGGGCGACTATTCATAATGGATCGAATAATGGGCTGGGAATTTTTCCATATCCATTCCGGAAAATCGAATACAAACATATTGTTTGGAAAAGGGGTATGCTCTTGGATGGGAACAAAATAGTTGGATCGCTTATCTTTATCCCAGTCATAGGCAATTTGACCCAATGTGACTAAGGGTATTATGGTTACAGCCGTACCAAAATTTCCCGTTATGGGTGGAGACATATCCGGTAGTAATTGAAGCACGGGTTTAATGGAGCCTTGAGAAATCACCTGCAAGGACACCAAGCCGCCAATAATATATAGACCATTCCAAAATCCCTTTTCTACGGATTGACCAATGAAAGAAGGTCCTGATCTAATTTTATAGATATCAAATAAAGAATGATACATCGCCTTTCCGGTGGTATCTGAATAATGAAAAGTGGCTACTTCCGGGTTTCGAAAAACCGGTTCAAAAAATATATTGTCAAATTTCAGTGTATCTCCATTATGAAATATAATATATCCATCCCTTTTTTGGAGTTGCCCCATGCGATCTTTCAAGGAACGAGATTGATGGATAAAAATGCCATAATCATTATAAATGAAATAGATCTTCTCCAGAAGTGTAGATCCTTTTGTCAGATCATTTACATCAGTGAAGTAGACCGTATCAACTAGGATGGAATCGACTAACACTGTATTTGCATTTCCATCCAAATCAACTATAATATGTTTCACATTGATGGAATCGGATGGGTCAGGTGTGGAAGAAACACGGCGCATTTTAAACGGCGAGTCCATTTCGTAATGACTTGGTT
>CAYVNB010000157.1:0-2325 GCA_964452665.1 uncultured bacterium | reverse complement strand
CTGAGGAAGCGAAAAAATACGGTTTGATCGACACCATACTTTCAGAAAGAAAATAAATGGCGCAAATGCGCATTCCCACGCCTTTGGATCCCTCTGCGAGTGAGGATAGTTCCTCCTTTCCGGTACTCCATCGCCCATCAGAAATTAAAGCCTATCTAGATCATTATGTGATTGGCCAAGAGCGTGCCAAGCGATCGGTGGCTGTTGCTGTATATAATCATTATAAACGAATTTTATCTGATCACTCTGAAGATGATGTCGAATTAGATAAAAGCAATATTCTTGTCATCGGGCCTACAGGTACGGGAAAAACCTTAATTGCAGAAACATTAGCCAAATTCCTGGCTGTACCTTTTGCCATTGCCGATGCTACCAGCTTAACCGAAGCAGGTTACGTAGGCGAAGATGTAGAAAATATTTTGGTTCGACTTTTGCAAATTGCCAATTATGATATTTATAAAGCCCAAGCCGGTATTATATATATTGATGAAATTGATAAGGTTGGGCGGAAGAGTTCCAGTCCATCTATCACCAGAGATGTATCCGGAGAGGGTGTGCAGCAAGCATTGCTAAAAATCCTTGAAGGTACAGTGGCTCAAATTCCCCCAAAGGGTGGTAGAAAGCATCCAGAGCAAAGCCTAATTCCTATCGATACGAAAAACATATTATTTATTTGTGGCGGATCATTTGACGGTCTTTCTAAAATCGTCAGCCAGCGGATTAATACAGCCGAAATTGGATTCACAAAATCTTTGGCGAAAACAGAAAAAGAAGATGAAATTCTCAAAGAGGTTCGCCCAGAAGATATGATGAAATTCGGATTCATTCCTGAATTGATCGGGCGCTTACCGGTGGTTACCACGTTGGATTATCTGGATGAGTCGGCACTGATGCGGGTATTGCTTGAGCCAAAAAATTCATTGGTAAAACAATATCAAAAATTATTCCGGATGGAAGGGGTGACATTGGATTTTCGGAAAGAAGCTTTGATTGAAATTATTCAATTGGCTATGGAGCGAAAATCTGGGGCAAGAGCCCTGCGTTCTGTGATGGAAAACACCATGCTAGATCTCATGTATCACCTCCCGGAATATTCAGAAGATCGCGTAGCCAAGATCACCATCACCAAGGAATTTATCATTCGGGGTAAAAAACCATTAATGAGGCGTCATCGCCGTTCTGCTTAGTCTTTACCTTTTCTCTATTTCTCATTTATATTTGCCTTTGGAATCAGAGGTATGAAAGTCAATTTAAGAATCACAATCACCTTATTATATATAGTGTGCTGTTTGGGCAATGCACAAGAGCGCTACTTCAGCCCTGAAGATGTAAAAGCAGAATGGCAAAATCACACATCCTTTCAAAGGCAGGAATTGGTCAATTTTGCCACATTTTTATATGATGAAGGATTCTATGAGCGGGCACTGCTGAGTTATTTTCAATATTTATATCGCTACCCTCAGGATGACCTTGAGATGGCCACCTATTTTCAAATCGCCAAATGTTATGAAAATATGGAGAATTGGGATTTAGCCACGAATTACTATAATCGCATTATAGATAATTCGCCAAAAGCGTCTGTTCCAAATAGAGCTGCACGGTATCAACTCCATTATATCGCATTGGCCAATGAGAGGTATACTGCAGTAATTGATTCTACCCTTGGGACGAAAGATCCATATGAATTGATATTTCGAGCCTATGCCCATTTTGAATCCTTAGAGTGGGAAGAAGCGCGCCAAGCCTTTAAAGCCGCAGAGGCAAGATTTAATCACAGCCATTATTCAAAACAGATTCGCCCCTGGTATAAGGCAATTAAGACAGCTGAAAATGCCCCCTTAAAGGAAAAGACGCCCGCTTTACTTTCATCCCTGGCACCAGGTGGTGGCTTCATTTATTTAAAACAGACAGAAAATGCAGTTGGCGCTATGGGGACTTCCATTTTGATTTATACGGCCATGCTTACTTCAGCCTCCATAATGCAGAAAGGCGGACTACCATTGGTTGTAAACCGGCAAAAATTGGTTCCAATGGCAGGGGATATTGTATCAAAAAGTGGTATATTTCATTCTTCTTCAGGGTATCCGATTCCAAGCAATTTAAACCTTGAAACTAAGCGCAGTGTTGCATGGGTGCCACCGGTACTGATTGCAATCGGACTTTATGCGGGTAGCATGTGGAAATCAGTCTATGATTTAGACGCATCAAATCGGAAGCTTGTCCAACGATATGCGGGGCGAGTTACAAGCAAATTATCTATCCAAAGATTTATGGATTATGAAACGCCCGATTTTGTTATAAAATAATTTATTTTTTCCTAAAAAA
>CAYVNB010000156.1:0-2351 GCA_964452665.1 uncultured bacterium | reverse complement strand
AATCGCCCTAATACATTTGCCTTAATGGATGGACCATGTTTTATATAAAAACGGATGATAATTCCTGTCACAACCACTGCCCCCAAGCGATGCAAAAAATGAATGATGACTTGCCCTTTCCAAACAGGATCTAAATCCATATCAAATAGAATGGAATTAATATTTTCTACCATTCCGTTTGAAAAAGTAGGGATCCACAACCCACCCATGGTGGGGAAATCGGGAATTGCCAACCCGGAAGCAGTATGGCGCATAACCGCCCCTAAAATAAGTTGAATGTACACCGCCCCACCCATAATCAAAGCACCTTTACGAATGGGTAAGCTCAAACCCACATCCAACCGGTTTTGCCGTTCTGATGACAGACCATAAGCGATGATGATGGTCATGATAAAAAATGTCTGGGCCAAAATACCATGAATAATGGAAATGGGTGTCGGTAAAAAGAATAGAACTGTAATACCACCGAATAGCCCTTGAATAATGACCATGGTCAATGCACCATATCCCAGTTTTTTCAACCAATCCGGTCGGTCTGAAAATCCCAGCCAAATGGCCTGCATCATGGTAAAGAATCCGACGATCGTTGCAATAATTCGGTGGCCGTGTTCATAAAATATACCACCTACCATATCCGATAATGGAAAGGCAAACATCTGTTTTCCATATGTGGTGGGCCAATCTGGAACGGACAATCCCACTTCATGACTTTTGACCAATGCACCCACAAAAATTAGGAATAAAGTTGAAAAAACAGTTAGTTTAGACAGGCGTCTAAGCCAGATATTGGATAGTGAATTCATCTTTGATTTTTCCCCAAAAAAAAACAGATATCAAATTTACAATTTACTGCCGATTATTCCCTTTATTAATCCCAATAAAAACCCCCCATTAATTCTGTCGAAAAAATAGAGGGGTTCAAGAATCTTTATGGCTTAGGGTTTACCAGTCCTCGTCGTCACCCCAATCATCTTCATCATCTTCAATGATATATAGCTTTTCTTCTTCAAGCCAGGCCGCATAGCCTTCATCATCATGAATGGTCATAAATCCTTTCATGCGGTAGTGACCCAATCCACACAACTGTGCACAGGCAATTTCAAAGCCCTGCCCTTCGCGGGCGGTGCCCTCAATCGTCTTTAAAAATTCTTCTGATGTCATTGTGGCTTCAAACCAAACGGGGATTACCATCCCTGGGATTGCATCCTGCTTCACTCGGAGTTCTGGTAAACCAAAACTGTGAATCACATCCTTGGATGACAATGAAATATTAATTGGTGTATTTACAGGGATATGCAGTTGGTTGATGGTGAAAATATCATCCTTGGCAAATTCATCACTACGATCTAACCCGATGGGGTTTTCAGCTTCATCCACCAAGCCTACAGATGTTTTTCCGAATACACCATCATCACCGGGATAATGAATGTTCCATGCAAATTGCTGGGCAACCACACGAATCTGCACTGCATCCGGACCCTTCGGCACATCATTTACGCGGCTGGCCCAAATGGGGAAGGCAAATCCAAACAGAAGCACGACCTCAATTACCGCAACGGCCCCTTCTATATAAGAAGAAAAATGGCTTTTCATACCGTGGTAGTCCGCTTTTGGATTACTGGATTCTCTAAATCTGATTAGGGCATAAATAAAGTAGGCGCCCCATCCCACAAATAAAATAAGCATGAGCCAATGGACAATCGATATAATATTATCAATCGCCGGGCCTTGGGTTGATGCTGCCACTGATGGCAGCCCAAAATATCTAAGCAGTTCTAACACCGAAGATTTCCTCCGAATTAATTCTCTTTATTTTTTAATGATTCAGCATATTTTTTGGCGCGGCGGCGTAGCACATAAATGGATGATCCAAATCCACCTAAAACGCCTCCTGTAATCCCCAACATGGCAATAATGGCTTTATTCATTCCTTTGGTGGCTGCCGCATTGGGGTCCCCAAAACAGGTTGCGCATGCATATCCTAACTCAGGAAAGAACAACACGAATAGTGCCAATGCCATGATTACTGTTTTTTTCATCAGCTGATTGTTTTGAATTTTTTGAGCACTTGAATACCGTACACGACCAAACCGGCTCCTGTAAAAAAGGAGAGTACACCCAGCCATAATGATTCATTCAAACCCCAAATGCCCAACCATATGGTTGTGGCAATGGCAAGGATGATGAACAAAATATGAAATGTTTTGATCGACATTTTTTTTATACCTGGCTTTGTGCCAACATGGTACTTAAGGGTACAAACATCAGAACCAAAAACATGGCCACGGTTGCAAGCAATGTCCAATAAATAGTGATTTTTTCATCAATTAAATGCATAAAATAACATGCAA
>CAYVNB010000155.1:0-2449 GCA_964452665.1 uncultured bacterium | reverse complement strand
CTTAGCTTCTGATGAGTTTGAAGGGCGATTCCCCGGAACCATTGGCGAAGAAAAGACCGTCAAATATTTGATAGAAACTTACCAATCTTTAGGCTTACAACCTGGGAATCCAAATGGTAATTATCTACAAAAGGCTACCATGACCGGTGTAACCTCAAATTTAAAAGCGCAATTTATTACTGATAATGAACGATGGGTATTGAATGTTGGGGATGAGATTATTGGGAATTCATTTCAACTAAAAGATCAAGTCGAGTTAAAGGGTAAAGATATTATCTTTTGCGGATATGGGGTCAATGCACCAGAATATGGATGGAATGATTTTGAAGGTGTAGATGTTAAAGGGAAAGTCATTGTAGTGCTGGTGAATGATCCTCCTGTCATGAAGGATGGGGAATTAGATGATTCCATGTTTGGCGGCAAAGCCATGACGTATTATGGCCGTTGGTCCTACAAGTATGAAGAAGGATTAAGACAGGGTGCAGCCGGTGTCATCGTTGTTCATGAAACCATTCCTGCCGGATATCCGTTCAGCGTATTACAAAATGGATCAGGCGGCGAACAACTCACCATAGAAGATCCCACCACTACACCGTTGGCATTTCAAGGATGGATTCCATTGGCATCGGCTGAACGATTATTTAAAATGGGCGGATTGGATTACCATGAATTAAAGTCTGCCGCTGTGAAACCGGATTTTAAATCCGTACCATTAAATACAAAATTTAATGGAAAGATGACCAATGTTGTTCGGCGATTCAGTTCAAACAATATTGTAGCCAAGTATGAAGGAAATGATCCTGTATTGAAAGATGAATACATTATTTATACCGCCCATTGGGATCATCTAGGAAAAAATAAAGATTTAGAAGGTGATCAGGTTTATAATGGTGCCAATGACAATGCATCTGGTACCGCCATAATTATGGCGGCCGCGGAAGCATTTAGCAATCTGGTGAAAGGATCAAAACGAAGCATCCTATTCTTGGCTGTTACTGCTGAAGAGCAAGGACTACTCGGCGCAAAATATTATAGTCTAAATCCCCTTTATCCCTTAGAAAAAACATTGGCCGTTGTCAATATTGATGCCATGGGCAACACCTATGGGAGAACTAAAGATCTCATCGTAGTGGGTAAAGGCAATTCTGAATTGGATCAAGTTCTCGAGTATGCTGCCAGACAGAATGGTAAATACCTTATTCCAGATGCGGAACCGGAAAAGGGTTTTTATTACCGATCAGACCATTTTGCTTTCGCCAAACAAGGTGTGCCGGCACTCTATACAGATGGTGGATTAGATGTGCTTGGAAAAGGAATTGAATTTGGCTATCAGATGAAGGATGATTACACAAATAATCATTATCATGGCTTAAGCGATGAGATTCATGATAATTGGAATTATGATGGTATGGTGGAAGATGGCCGCATTTTATTTCGTGTTGGTTATGCATTGGCTCAGCATGTCAAATGGCCTGAATGGGCGGAGGGGACTGAATTCAAAGCCAAACGGGAGGCTATGCTGGCAAAATAAAAAGGATTTTATTTCAGACCAATTTCTTCCAGTCGTTCTTTTAGGTAAGATCCAGCCGTATGATTTTTACTCAATACAACTTCATCCCGTGGATGGAGAAATAATGGCATAGAATATCGACTCACATTTTGTGTAGGGTCTGGATTAATCACCTGATGGGTCGTGGATGGGTAATAGCCATCTGAAACCATTTTTAACATATCACCGGAATTTACCACAATTGTGTTTCGGTCACAGCTGACGTCATGCCAATCACCGTCCATATCCATGACCTGAAGTCCCGGTTGACTCCCGGCCAAAAGTACGGTTAATAAATTAATATCTTCATGGGCGGCTGCCCGAATAGCGGTTGGTGATTCGTTCCAAGAGATGGGAGGATAATGAATAATACGAAACAGGTTTGATTGACTATTTTGAATCATGTCCTTTAAGGGTATAGAAAATAAAGATTGTACTTCGTCTGGCGCATTGGCCTGGACCCAACCCAATAATGTAGATGCCACATCGGTGAGTGCGTGAAATAAAGATAATGATGCATCGCTCATTGTTTGAGGCATTCGACCCCACGGATAAATATGATAAAACTCTTTTAAATCTTTTGCTTTGGATCCTTTTGCATTTTCTGTGAGATAGGGGAAATAACCATCCTGTTTTTCTTCGTCAAATAAGTAATCATTTTTTTTAGCGCTGATGAAAAAGGAAGCCCATTCGTCATAAACCGTATTTATCAATTCATTGGGAACTGGATGGTCTTTGATTACAGCGAACCCAGAATGACGTAGAGAGGATTCAAATTGTTCGTCTGCATCTGTTTCTAAATATGATATGGTAAGTACATCAAGTGACATGGGCATTCCATTCGGATTGGGTATAGGTTCTCATACTGAAGGCATGAATCTCATTTTTAATCAAGTCTCC
>CAYVNB010000154.1:0-2493 GCA_964452665.1 uncultured bacterium | reverse complement strand
GTCATAAAGTATGCACGGTAATAAAATTTTCTATAATAATAACATGTCATCCTGAAGGACAATGGCCCGGCTAAAATCAAAATAGCTGGAGAGGCAGGGATCAAAGCGGGCCACCATTCTGGCCACTTACCAAACCAAGAGTGATCTAAAGGAGCGCCGCCGGAAACGGCTTCTTTTATAAATATCAATGGAGAATAAAATGGCGATAAATATCCACCAAATCCGCCTTGGCCCGCACTCCACCAATAATTGTCTCCTTGGAACATAGCCCAAGTTGTATAAATGACAAAACTGAAGAAACCTAAACCAGTCCAAAGGGGTTCAAACCACCAGCGGTCTGTGCGACTGGTAGATAAAAAACCATCAGTTTTTAATTCAGGCGATTGGTACATGGATTGAGTATGTTGCCTTTTACTCACTAAAATGTGGATCGGAATTTAATCTCTTTAATTTCCAACTAAAATGAATTAAAACATCAAATGCGACCAGCAAGCTTTGCACCGAGATGACCGCCATAAAATAAGAGCGAAACGCTAATACCACTTGAAATAAGATAGAACCACTGTAGTTTTGGCGTTTCATAAAAATAGGGATAGCGCGTTCGCCAGATGAAAAGGATAAGAAATACCATACTGGATAAAATTTGAACCCAACCATGATTTTCCCATATTGGAAATACAGAACCCAAATGCCCGATAAGTGTATCATCAATAATCCCTGTTGCGATTGCAGCAGCAGAGGATATGAGCGCCAATAACATCACCCACCATCCAACTATCATATTCGTTGGTTGATTGGCCAAAATGAAGATCACATCAAATAATATTGCGGTAGAAAAAAGAGCAATGGGGAAGTGAATAACAAGTGGATGGAGTTCAGGAATCATGATGTATTTGAATGGGTTTCAAAACAATAATCTAATAAAAACTGATGTAAAGACCCGCCAAACTTATGAAATTCTTTTTGAATTTGAATGGTTTTGGGCCCCTTATTTATAAGGTTCTCTAATATAGATTCTAGCAATGGGCGTTCATTTTTAAGGCCAAAAAAAGAAGCTCGCTCATCTAAGCCCTGCAATGCAAGGTCGGCGAAAACAACTAACCAATCTCCTATAGTTTTATTGCCTGGACCCAGATTGCTGAAAGAAAGATCGTGGGCACTTTCGTTCAATTGTTTGCGTTCATTATCAGACCAATTCGATACATATCCAAAGATCATCTCCCGAACCCCGCGGGCCGTAAGGAGTCCAAGTAAAAAAGCTGCCGGAGATAATTCATAACCCTTAGGTGGCCGGTCACCTGCTCGAACCTCCAGAATCGATTTATAGCGAACATGGGTGAAAGATTGATGAAGGGCTGATTGAATATGTTCCTGCACTTTGGCGGGTTCTGAAAGGATCATTTCACCTAACGTACCATCAAAATGGGTTGCGCCACCATCTGAACCGTATTGAAAGATTGTTTTCACTTCTTGGATCCAAGTACTATAATCATCTACAAATTGATTGGGCTTAGTAAGCCCGTGTGAAATAAGAGACCCACAACGTTGAGGGTCAGTATTTTCCCATATTTTCCAACGTAAGTTTTGGGTATTGGCAGGTAGGCCGTTCATAAAAGGCGTATTTGAAAATAAAATACTATATAAAGGTTGAATCGCATCAGCAACAAAGGCCATTTCGTTTGCATCTATTTCAGAAGTAAAATCAATGTTGACCTGCACACTGGTCGTATTGCGCATCATCCAAGGGCCTAGGGTCCCTGTTTTTGTGAAAAGATTGTGCATCAAAATATATTTATTTTGCTTGATAAGATCAATGTCTTCAGGTGAACATAAGGGCTCAAGAGAAAAATATAGCCGGCCGATGTTATGTTGATTGCAAATATTGGCCTCATATTCACGATGTCGATCAAATTGCTCCTGGATATCCCATAGGCTTTGAGCTGGCGCCGATGCCCATTCAAGCTGACCTCCTGGCTCAAGGGAGTAAGAAAATGTATCTTCAGGATGCAGGGTTGAAGAAATATCATTATAAAAAGCTGATGCAGAATATCGGCCATTCTTGTTCACAGGGAGTCGAACAAAAGGAGATTCATAATAAAAACCCTCTACCTCGATCCCAACCTTTCGTTTCTTTTCAGAAACGAGTTGTGAAAGGATTTCATTTTTGATATTTCTTTCTAAATTCATTTATCTAAAAGGAAAATGATCCCGTGTTTTATTTACCATTCTGATCATGGATTCTGCTGGATTTTTCCCCCAGATAAGATCTATACGAATCCAGTCTACATCATGAGACTCTTGACTCATAAGGAGATTTTCACTCAAACGGTCTGCCTCTAAGACGAACCGAATATCGTAATGAAAATGGGTCGGGTCACCATAGCGTTTAGGAAATTTGTGGATATCCAAATCAAATATTTCATTTGACAACACTTTGATCTGCGTGAGGCCCGACTCTTCTTTGGCCTCTTTTAAAGCCACATCTATAAGATT
>CAYVNB010000153.1:0-2513 GCA_964452665.1 uncultured bacterium | reverse complement strand
TGCCACATAATGGCTACCAAATATCAATGTAGGCCTTTCCTTTTTTCGGGATAAAACGATTGCATCTTTCAATGCATCTGTAAATGAATTGTTGATGGTAAATTTCTTTAAACCATTCTTGTGCAGGATTTTCCCTAACGCTTCGCCCGTCAACAATCCATATTCTGCGCCACCACTGATGATTAATCGTTCAAATTGATTTTGGAAGGCCGATACAATTAAATCAAATTCTTTATCCCTTTTCATCACAAATAGGCCAATGGGGCGACAATTGAATAATGCATTTACTGTACCTAATACTGCTCCTATACCCTCTATATTGTGGGCCACATCGTAAATGATGGGGGGCGACAGACTCATAAGCTGCAGACGGCCAGGCCATTGAGTGTTATTCAATCCTTTCTGGATTATATCATAGGAAAGGTTTGGATCAAATGCCTTCGCAATCGAAATGGCCAATGCCCCATTCATGGCTTGATGGCGACCAATTAGTGGTATTTCGAATTTTTCACCCTCCACACTAAATGTCGTTTTTGAGATCTCAGATGTGATGTCATTTGGAATGGAAACTGTTGTCATTGGTGCATTGTGATTCAACGATGTTTCGGTTAAAAGCGCTTTTACTTTTGCTTTTTGATGGGAGATCAACAATGGCGTATCATTCTTTATGATGCCAGCCTTTTCTTTTGCTATGCTAATGATGTCATCACCAAGGATTTCGCAATGATCCATGGATATGGGTGTAATAGCAGTTAACACCGGCTTTAATATATTTGTAGAATCCAGCCGCCCACCAAGTCCTGTTTCTATAATCGTCACATCCACATGATGATTTCGAAAATGGTCAAAAGCCATGGCAGTTGTTGTCTCAAAAAAAGTGGATTCGATTTCATCTATATATTTTTTATACTTTTCAATAAAGGTAATAATTTCACCATCACTGATGGGTTTCCCATTTACTCGAATTCTTTCATTAAAACGAATCAGATGAGGAGAAGAATAGAGCCCGACTTTTAACTGTGTTCCCATCAATATCGCCTCCACCATTGCGCAAGTTGATCCTTTTCCATTTGTGCCGGCAATATGGATGGATTGAAAATGGTCTTGGGGGTTACCGCATTGTTCTAACAATTCACGCGTATGGGACAACCCGACTTTAATACCTAGTCGCTGCAGATTGTATAGATAATCTAAAAAAGAATCAAATACGGCAACGGGCCGTTTATCAGACATGTTTAACTTTCAGCGAGATATTGTTCGCGCGAATAACGAAACTTTACAATTGACTTATATATGGAATTGGCGATGGTTTGCCTATACTTTGGATTTCGGAGATTTTTTTCTTCATTTCGGTTCGTTAAAAATCCAGCTTCAATTAGTACATTTGGCATACTGGCACCGATGAGTACATGAAATCCTGCCTGCTTCACACCTCGGTTTTTAGATTTGATATTTTTGGCCATCTCCTCTTGGATCATGGCCGCAAGTTCTTCGCTTTCTTTCATATATATACTTTGGGCCATGGTGGCCAAAATCAAATTTTCACCTGAAAGATCCTTATATCTGTTTTTGGATCGCTCTTCCAATTTAATTGATTCATTCTCTCGTGAAGCTACTTCAATAGCATCTTCCGTTTTCCCTGGTCGGAGTAAATAGGTTTCAAATCCATAAGCCGTCTTATTCGGATTGGAGTTTAAATGGATACTTAAAAACATTTTACCATTTGATTCATTGGC
Organism: uncultured bacterium; assembly: GCA_964452665.1. GTDB lineage: Bacteria > Fidelibacterota > Marinisomatia > Marinisomatales > TCS55 > TCS55. The sequence continues at coordinate 777 of CAYVNB010000153.1, read as the reverse complement.
GATTTTTGTCCGCTTCCACAATGGAATGAATACGTCCTCTTCCCGAGTATAGATGACTTTTAACTTTGTATTTTTTTCTAATAGCAACCCCACACGTTTTACAATATCCAATGCCAGATCTTTTTCTTTTGTTCCTTTTCTTCCAATTGTCCCGGGATCTTTACCCCCATGGCCCGCATCCAAAACAATTGTATCCAACTTCCATCTATCTTTTACTTTTTTAATTCGGGCCACACTATTATCCATGGGTGTTCTTAGTGATACCACAATTTCACTGGGATCTTTGCTTTGGTATAATTCATGGTTGATAACTTTTGTACGCATCTGAAATGCCAATTGGGCTGTTTCACCCAATTGGTCAGCGGCAACACCTTTAATAACACCGCGGGTATCGCTTCTCCTGATTTCAGTGGTATCAACCAGTGCATCGAGGACTGTAATATAAAACCATCCATTCTCGTGGAAAAATGAACTAATATTGCCATCAGAAAAATTGTTTCGTGTTTGAATTCTTAAAATAGTGCCATTGGCTTTTTGGGAAATATTTACACCGGTGATGGTGAATGATTTAATATCAATATCCAAAACCATACGACGCGGGTCATATTTTATCCCCGGCAGTGTTGTTCGTTTTAATATATCAAAAAAAGATTCTGCCGGTAAAAAGATATCATTCCCGGCTTGAATGGCAAACATAGGCATTTGATATACTTTTTCATTAATGAGAATAAAACTACTATTGCCCGAAATTTTAATGCGATGGGCACCAATATAAAG
>CAYVNB010000152.1:0-2514 GCA_964452665.1 uncultured bacterium | reverse complement strand
TATTCCCTTTGAAACGGCAGAAAAATGTTATCGTATTATTGAATTGGCAGTAGTATTGGTGGAAAAAGGAAATCCCAATTCTGTCTCCGATGCTGGTGTGGCTGCGGAAGTAGCTTTAGCGGGTGTACGTGGTGCATGTATGAATGTGCTGATTAACCTCTCGGGCGTGGATAATCAAGCCTATTGTGATGAAAAACGTAGTGCCATGGATAAACTAATCCAAAAAGCAGAGGCAAAACATAAATCTGTTTTTGAAAAAACTTTTGAAGTGATTGAAAATTGATCCTTGGATCTTGTTATTTGAACTTTGTCATGCAAAATGATTAAAATATTATCAGAAGATCTCCGTAATAAGATCTCCGCCGGTGAGGTGGTAGAACGACCAGCATCCGTGGTAAAGGAGTTGGTGGAAAATAGCCTGGATGCGGGAGCCACTGAGATTACGGTTGTGGTAGAAAAGGGCGGAAAGCAATTGATTCAAGTGACGGACAATGGCTGCGGGATACCTACTGATGAATTACCCGTCGCTTTTGAACGGTACAGCACCAGCAAGATTGGCACTGTGGATGACCTGTTTACAATCAACACATTTGGTTTCCGCGGTGAAGCATTGGGAAGTATTGCATCCGTTTCGGAAGTGCGTGTGGTCTCCGCCCATGGGGATAATGAGGGCGCCGATATTACGATTATAAATGGCCACATTGGTGAGTCTCAGCCCGCGCCGGCAGTGCAAGGGACATCCATCATGATTCAAAACTTATTCTATAATACACCTGCTCGAAAAAAATTCTTAAAAAGCCATCGAATGGAATTCCGGAAAGTGGTGGAGATGGTCCGTAGATTTGCTCTGTCCTATCCCGATCGGGCATTTAAACTCATATCTGATAACCGGGATATTCTCAATCTTCAGGCCGAAGATTTGGAAAGCCGGATCATCCATGTGATGGATCCGGCATACCGGGATCAGCTGTTACCATTGAATTACATCAAAGGGGATTATGCCATTTCCGGATTCTTAGGCAATCTTAACCTGATCCGTACCCGACCCGGTGAACAGTATATTTTTATGAATAAGCGGTATATACAAAATCGACTCATGAATTCCGGTGTCTATGGAGCCTATCGGTCTCTCATTAATCGAGGTGAATTTCCATTTATTGCCCTGAATATTACGGTTCCTCACGACCAGGTGGATGTGAATGTCCACCCCATGAAAACAGAAGTGCGATTCAAAGATGAATGGCGAATCTATCATGTATTGAAGTCTGCCGTAGAAGAAGCATTGAATCCGATTTTACAAACCATTCCTGATTTTGAAAAACCAGACATGGGAAGTCAGTTTGATTTCCCCACATCCTTTTCGCATCAAGAAGGACAGATTAATCCCGATCAGCAGGGGCTGGATTTATCTGCATCTTCTGATACGACCATCAAATTTCAACCAGCGGTGGATCGGGCCAAATCCTACGCATCCAAACTGGCTTCACGGCCAGAACCCGATACAGGGAAGGTGGACTTGGAAAATATATGGCAAGTCCATTCAAAATATATCGTGTCACCTATCTCCAGTGGATTGGTCATTATCGATCAGCATGTAGCCCATGAACGGGTTCTGTTTGAAGAAGCCATGGCCGCTTTTGATGCCAATGCCATGGCGGCCCAGACATTGCTTTTTCCGGAAGTGATGGAATTTTCTCCAGATGATTTTTCCACTTTATTAGATGTATTGCCCTATATGGAAAAGATGGGTTTTCGTATGAAGGAGTTTGGAGAGAATACAGTCATGATTGAAGCCATACCTTCAGAAATGGCTTGGGGAAATGAGAAAAATATTATCTGTGAAATACTGGATAATTATCTGGAGACCCAGAAAAAGTATGCCTCCTTTCAGGAAGCATTGGCCGCAAGCTTTGCCTGCAAGGCTGCAGTAAAGGCGGGAGATGTGCTCAATACAGATGAAATGCGAGAATTGGTGAATCGATTATTTGGGACGAAACATCCATACTACTGTCCCCATGGTCGGCCTATAATCGTACAGTTGTCTTTGGATGAACTGGATCGACGGTTCGAGCGTATTTAGTTTTTTCAACCACACTCCAAGTTAGTCAAGAATTAAAATGGGTCCCAAATAAAGGGAGGGCAATGCCGAAATGTATCTCATGAAAAAGCATACCAACCCATATAAGAAGAAAAGAATTTAGGATGGCCAAGTAAATTCTCTTCTTCCGATAGTATATTTTTTTCAAATATTCAGGCGGCCCGGTGTATTTTCTTTGCATATAATATTTTCAAAGTTCAGTTTAATTTAAAAGGATCCTATCGATCGAAACATGACAGATTTAAATAAAGTATTAACTATAATTGGGCCCACCGCCAGCGGAAAGACATCTATCGCCGTTCAATTGGCCAAAACACTGGATGGAGAAGTAGTGGGGTTGGATTCCCGTCAGATTTATACCGGGATACCCATCGGAACCGCACAGCCTTCATTAAAAGAGCAGGATTGTGTTCCTC
>CAYVNB010000151.1:0-2541 GCA_964452665.1 uncultured bacterium | reverse complement strand
TCTAACCCGGCTGTATTCAAAGTAAATTCCCGAGCACGTATCGATGGAAGAGGCACTCTAGAAGCGAATATGTTTATTGGTGGTAAATATAAAATGCTAGCCCCATTTGAAGTGATAATGGCACCCATGACATTTATTTCAGTTACCAATACCCCTGTGCAGGAAATGCATTATACCAATCGTAATCAAATCCGATCTACTTTACAGGCAGCAAAAATTAATTTGACCGTAGAAAATAAAATTCCATCCGGTGGTGAATTATCTATGCTTATGTCAAACACAGGTTATTTCCCTTTGGATACCACTCAAGCAGCTTTAAGTGCATTTAAAGATTCCATGGTGGTAAAATTAAATTGGGCTAATACTGATAGGGTTTATATAATTTCCCAATGTGATCTTCTGAATCCAGCCAATGGTAATTATTTTATTTTTGACGTAATGGATGATTTTTCAGACTGTGTTAATGGGATGGCTTATTTAATAAAAAACTCGGGGTCAGGTATTGATACGGTAGTTTCTTATGTAGATACATTAATTAAAATACCATTACCAGATCCATTAAGTTTTTATCCTGCCACGAATTCAGGAGTACATGCCGGACAGGTTAAAGATCCAGGAGTGGCTAACTATACAAGTCCAATAAGTAAAGAGAAGATTCGATTAATGACCGATCCTGGCCAGCCATTTATGGCGCCAAGATTTTATTTGAAAGGATCTGGTGGGAAAAAGGTGTATATATCTACAGCAGATTATATTGACATCAATTCGAATATCACCTTCAACTTAAGCAGTACAGGAATGACAACGGGTGTCCCAGATGAAATTGTAGTTAAATATCCAAATGGAGGTCAAACTTTAAATAAGGATAATCCAGTAACGATAAAATGGGAAACATTCGGTACTGTTGACAAGGTTAATTTGGCTTATTATGCGGGGACCAATCCTGATGTAAACAAGGATGAAGGATGGACAAATATTACAAAAGAATTAGCCAATGCCAATTCTTTTGTATGGACGCCTAGTTCAACTAGTGGTATTAATTCGATGGTAACCGATTTAAGGGACAGTATTCGGATTCGTATTCAATCTATAGATGGTAAAACTGTAGATATGTCGGGATGGTATTTTACTATCAGTCATGGGGGTAGTGAAAAATCTGAACGGCAAATTATTACCACAAACCGTTGGGGTAAGAAAAACACATTTTGATTCATTCTCGATTTATAATCCTCCTATTCCTCGCGGTTGGCATATGTTTCGGGCAAAAACGAGACCCACGATCCGTGGCTCTTGCCGGTGCAACCACCACCATTGCTGATGGAATTTATGCGGTTGGGTTTAATCCCGCACTCATTGCTTTTCAGAAGGATAAACCCTTTATGCTCCAATTGGGAGGGGTCGATTTTGGTGTCGGTAATAATTATTTATCCATGGCGGCTATGAATGCCATTAGTGGCACCACCTTAAATGATGATGATAAAACGAATATCATAAACCGATTGGAAAATCGTGGTGGCATCTCTTTTGACATGAATGGACAAATTGCCATTCCAGGAATTAATTATGCCTCTGGTAATATGGCTATTACATCTAATATTATGTATATGAGTTCTTATGTTCTTCCTGCTGGAATGGTTCGCTTAATGTTAGAAGGGAATGCCAATAATCCTAATGTAGATATGACTGTGGATATGGAAATCATGAGTGTGAATGAGATGGGATTTTCATTTGCAGTACCCTACGAATCTTTTGCTATTGGATTTACACTCAAATATCTACAAGGGTTGTTTTATATGGGGATTGATCCGGATTCCAGCTATGCCAATTTCATTACTAAACCTGATGCAGTATACGGTTCAGGTTCCTATTTTATTCGTCAAGGCTTTGGAGGTGTAGGCTATGGATTAGATATTGGTATTGTGACTAAAGAGATAAATGGCATGCGTTTTGGTGCCTCATTAATTAATGCATTTGGGACCATAGGTTGGAATAAACCTTCGTTTATTAAAGATATTATGAAATACCCATTAAAATGGAAAGGAGAACGGTTATCAGATGAGGTAGCAATACTGTATACTTATAAAATCGATGAACTAAGTGCCGATAATTTATCTGAAGGTTCAATTTTTACATCCGATTCTAAAGTAGTCAAAAATTTAGATGAGAATGGAAAAGTAAAAGAATTTAACATACGTTATCCAGCGATTTTACGGTTTGGTGCGTCCTATAAAAAAGATGAATTACTAATTAGCTCGGACTTGACGACTGGATTTGAAGACCGACTTTATGCACATTCACGCTGGCGATGGGCAATTGGTGCAGAACTTTATCGATTCCCCGCCATGCCTCTGAGAATGGGATTTGCATGGGAAGGCATGGATAGAACAGAATTAGGTATGGGCATTGGCTTTCATGGTGGGCCCGTGATGATCGATTTGGCTTTTTCATTTAAGGATGGATTATGGATTCATTCAATGAAGGGATTGAATGTATCCCTGGGATTTACCATGACCAGTTTTAAAGGTAGAAAAGATAAGGGAG
>CAYVNB010000150.1:1430-2558 GCA_964452665.1 uncultured bacterium | reverse complement strand
ACAATCCACCGATTTAGAATTTGGATTTTCTTCTGTTGTAAAATCTCATTATGAACGGTTATTAACCCAAGTGGTTGACTTGGTGTCTGTGGTCAATCCAGTATATTCTACAGGAATTTATATGGTGGATAAAGAAGGGCAGGGCTATGCGCGACAGGATAGTTCTCAAAATGATTTGTCGACTTTCATCTCAGAAAATAATAGTATCGTATCGGAAATTATCCGCCAAAATAAACCGATCATCTTAAAAAAGAATAAACACCATGAAGGATGGGGTGAAATATTAGGGGAGCGGACCTGGCGAGGTAGTGAAACTATTTTAGGGTTTCCCATATCTTTTTCCGGTCATATCGTTGGATCTATGTTGGTTTTTGCAGATCATTTTTCATCGATTAATAATCAAGATAAGGATATCATTGAAAAACTGGGGGAAATAATCACCCAAGGCATGACAGATCTAGAACAAATGGAATCCCTCATGGTTGATAATTATTTTAACTCAAGGGTGACCAATTTATTTGATCATTTAGAGGTCAAATCTGATGAAAATGAACTTTTTGAATCCATACGGGGATTGTGTCGAGCTTTTTTCCAATATGATAAATTGACAATTATGCTGATTGATTCTGATAAAAAGTCAGCTAAAATTAAATTGGTGGATGGTTTCCATGATGATGCGGATGAGGGGCAGTCTTTTGAAATGAATAATACCCTTCACGGGTTGGCTATTCAGGATAATCGAATGGTTCATTCGAACACATGGTTTGATGAATTCCCTGAGATAAATCGGTTTTATCCAAATGACCGGGATTCGTTTAATTTTATGTCCGTATTGAGTATGCCCCTCCGATCCAATGATGAGGCTATTGGAACAATATCGTTAGAGCGACTAAAATCCAAAAAATATACGGATACAGATGCCCGATTATTTGAGCTCTTATGCAGCACTGTCAGTAGAATTTTAAATTGGCAGCATGAATATTACCGCGTCCATCAAACATCGATTCACGATGGATTAACGGGATTATTAAACCATAAGGCCTTTATGGATCGTTTTGATGAAGAAGTGAGTCGTGCTAACCGGTTCAACCACATGCTGGGGCTGGTTTTACTTGATTTGGATAATTT
>CAYVNB010000150.1:0-1330 GCA_964452665.1 uncultured bacterium | reverse complement strand
ATGGCAGGTTTTCCAATACATGCAGATCAAGTGCGCGAATTAATATCCAAAGCGGATAAGGCCATGTATGAGACCAAACGCATTGGCGGAAACAATGTAACAATCACAGAATAGGCGAATTGATTATATTTTTATTCGGAACAAGCGAACGTTTAAAAGGGTTAGATTCTCAATAAGAAAACTTTATGAATCAAATCAAATTACATTCTATGCTTCTTGGGGTATTTGTCCTCATTGGATGTGGGTCATCCAAAAGACAGGCACCTGTAGTTGAACCTATAGCGCAGCCCAAGTTCGTTCAGGAAGAAAAGGCACCTAATCCGGAAGGATTACGCCATTTTATGGATGGTCAATTGCTCATGAATCAGGGCGATTTTGCCATGGCCATTATTGAATTTCAACAGGCCTTGGGTCTTGATCCAAATGTGGGTGCCATTCATACTGCAATTGCTGAATGTTATTGGAATTTGGGCAAAACAGACTTGTCAGGAAAACATTTATCCATGGCACTTAAAGCGGACCCAAATGATGAGCAGGCATTGCAAATGTATGCGGATCAGTTAATCCTCCAGAAAAAATATGATGCAGCTCAGGAACCTTTTGAATCACTAAATGAATTAAATCCGGATGACCCCAGGTATATTATTGCATTGGCGGAATTGCAAAAAGTGAAAAAGAATTTTGCCGAAGCCATAAATCTTTATTTTAAAGCATATGAATTAGAACCCGAAAGGTTAGAACTTTTGGAAACGGCCGGCCGCCTTGCTATTAGAGTTGGCAACGAAGAAAAGGCAAAAAATATTTTTAAAAAGTTGTCATTAGCTGATCCAAAACAACCAAGTTATTTGGCACTTTTTATTGATTTGGTTTCAAGATCTAAGTCCTTTGAAGAAGGCGAATCGCTTATTCATGAATTGAATCAAAAACATGGCAGTTCTCCTAATAGAAATGCGCAATTGGGATTGCTTTTATATCGCAAGGGCGATGCAAAGAATGCATTGGATTTACTTGAATCTTCGATTAAGGAAGCACCAGGGAATCTCGATTATTATTTTTCATTATTTGATATTTATATGGATAATAATGAAATGAAAAAGGCAGGCGAATTGGGAGATAAATTAATTGCAAATTTTCCTGAAGATTGGCGCGGCTATTATAGCCGATCATTAGTATTTATGGATCAAAAAAATCCCCAAGGAGTAATTGATCTATTGGCTCCAGTTTCTGAGCCATTCCAAAAGGTGTTTTCGATTCAATATTTGCTTGGGTTAAGTCATAATCAATTAAAACAATATATTCCGGCCGAAAAATATTATTCAAATGCATTAAT
>CAYVNB010000149.1:0-2588 GCA_964452665.1 uncultured bacterium | reverse complement strand
TGCATTTGAGGACACAATAATTACCGTAGATATGGATAATGCCCAGTCAATCGATTTAATCAAGGTAAAACGGGAAGAAAAGATTTATCAGGCCCTCGTATTGGGTGTACGAGATTATTTCGCCAAAACAGGCCATAAAGAGGCCGTATTGGGGCTCAGTGGAGGAATTGATTCTAGTTTAACAGCATGTATCGCTGTAGATGCTCTTGGATGTGAAAATGTATACGGTGTATCCATGCCATCGAAATATTCCAGTGATCACAGTAAAGATGATGCGAGAATTATTGCTGGAAATTTGGGTATTGATTATCGTGTGATCCCAATTGAAACGACTGCAACTGCATTTGATAGTGCATTGACCCAAAGTTTTGAGGATACGAATCCTGGTGTGGCTGAAGAAAATATTCAAGCGCGGATTCGGGGAGCACTGCTTATGGCCCTTTCAAATAAATTTAATTGGCTCGTTTTATCTACGGGGAAGAAGACAGAACTGGCCATGGGGTATTGCACATTGTATGGCGATATGAATGGAGGATTGGCGGTTATATCGGACTTATCCAAAACAGATGTTTATGCAATCTCTCGCTGGGTCAATGAAAAAGCAAAAACTGAGCGCATCCCGGTTAACTCGATCGAAAAACCGCCATCTGCTGAATTGCGTCCGGATCAGGTGGATCCATTTGACTATAATGTGGTAAGTCCATTGGTGACGGCGCTCATTGAGGATGAAAAATCACCATCAGAATTAATTGCGGAGGGTATTGATGAAGAATTGGTGAAAGATATTTCGCGGCGTATCCGAATCAATGAACATAAAAGACGGCAGGCGGCTCCTGGATTACGTGTAACTTCCAAGGCATTTGGTATGGGTAGAAGGGTGCCCATCGTAAATCAATTTGATGAATTAAAATGAAATTGAAACTTCTGATAATGTTCATATTGTTTATGACCAGTTTGGTCGGCCAGGCGCGGACACCGGCGACTTACTGGGAATCCCTCGAAATGAAAGAGAAAACTGCCTTTATTAATGGAGTGTATTCTGCCGGGGCAAAATTGAAATTTCACCATAAACAAGAGGTGAAAAAGCAATTTAATCAAGATCCCAATTGGGTGGAGCCCTATTACATTGAACGATTTTATGACATTATAGATGAACATCGATCACGAAAAGCGGGCTATCAGGTGGATGTCGTTGCCAAAGCATTGGATGCCTTTTATTCCAATTATGATAATACAGTAATTCCTTTGCTGGAAGGATTGCGGATCGTTTCCTTAGCACAGGATGGCCAAACTGAGAAAGCTGATATTTATTTATTAAAGGCTCAAAAGAGATATAAACCATAAAATTAACTGTAATCCGAGACTGTATATTGGGTAAACAAACACGACAAGCATTTTGCATTATTTTATGGTTATCCTTTTTGCCTTTGGTCGGGCAATCGGTATTTTCATTTACACCCCCTAAATATTTTTCACCTTCTAACTTGGTATCCGGTCCAAATTCAATGTCACCACAGGATACCTCATTTTCTACGGTAGCTATTTTACCTTTCGATGGATCAAGCATGGTTCAATCGGAATTGAATGTGCTTACAGACCATTTTGGGCAAGAATTGGAAAGAACGAATGCAATCCAAGCCATTGTTAATCGGACTACAGTAATCGAAATATTGGATGAACGAGGCCTGGCAGATGATTCTTGCTTTACCGATTCTTGTGCAGCAGAAATTGGAAATCTGCTTGGTGTGGATTTTATACTTCGAGGAAATATTATTAATAAGAACGGTTGGTACACATTTGAAGTCAATTTGATGTCCGTAGAGAAGAAGTCTATTGCAGAGGAACGACGTGTATACTACAATGGAGATCCCCATGGGATTATCACTGAAATAGAATTATTGGCATGGAATTTAGTGAATCGTGTATCACCTCGTTCTCTCCAAGATGAAAAAGTGATCAAAAAGGAAGAGGCGGAACAGATTGCAATCGACCAGGCTGAAGCGGCCCGTATTGCTGCTGCAAAACGATTACGAGAAGCCAAACTGGGAGCATTGTGGCGGTCGGCCATATTGCCGGGATGGGGACAATACTTTTCAGGACGAAAGACGTCAGCTAAAATATGGTTGGGTTCTGAACTCGGGGCTGCAACTTTGGCCATTCTTTCTTATTCCCAATACAGTAAGGCTTACGATGATTTTGAATCGGTTTTTGACAATTATAATGCAGCCACAGATGATGATGAAATTGCTACCCTTAAAGTGGATGCAAAAAAAGTTCTTAAAGAGGAACATTCGGCCAATGATCGATTGAAATTGTTTGCATCTATTGGCGGTGCGGTTTGGATTGCAAATATGATTCACGCTTATGTCGCGGGACCTTTATCTGAATCGCCAGAAGATGAGGTGACGGGGATTGATGTGGTTTTGTCCCCTGAATTGAAAAGCCCCCAACTGAGGTTTTACATTGCGTTGGATTAATTCCATTTTACTTGTTGGTTTGCTGGGATTTATGGCGTGTGAGTTGCATGACCCTGTTTTTGATAATTCATTAGATCTTGAAGTGGCAGCTAAAAAGGGGATTTACCCGCC
>CAYVNB010000148.1:0-2588 GCA_964452665.1 uncultured bacterium | reverse complement strand
TGATGGCTAATATGGCGCCACCCATTTGATCCATTTCTTCAATGATGGTCCGGGCTTCCTCTTCCAATTCAGATGTGAGTTTTTCGATGACTTCACTGCCGCCTAGGGGATCTACAAAATTCGTTACCCCAGACTCATGGGCGATGACTTGTTGTGTCCGCAGGGCCAACCTGGCAGAGTGATCTGTTGGCAATGCTAGTGCTTCATCAAATGCATTGGTGTGAAGAGATTGGGTACCCCCCAGTACGGAAGAAAGTGCCTGAATCGTAGTCCGCACCACATTATTATCGACTTGCTGGGCGGTAAGGGTCGAACCACCGGTTTGGGTATGAAAGCGGCACATCATGGCTTTCTCATCCGTGGCACTAAATCGATCTTTCATGATCTTGGCCCACAGGCTTCGGGCGGCACGGAATTTGGCCACCTCCGTTAGAAAATCATTATGGGCATTAAAGAAGAAGGAAAGACGTTTTCCAAAGGCATTTACTTTTAACCCTTTATCAATGGCGGCCTGGACGTAGGCGATTCCATTGGCCAGGGTAAACGCAATTTCTTGTGCTGCAGTAGATCCCGCTTCTCGAATATGATAACCGGAAATGGAAATGGTATTCCACTTGGGCACATGATCGGCGCAAAAAGCAAATACGTCTGTCACTAAACGCATAGATGATTCCGGCGGATAGATGTAGGTCCCTCGGGCGATATATTCTTTTAAAATATCATTCTGAATCGTACCGTGCAGTTTGTCTGCATTGATACCTTGTTTCTCGGCCGCCACGATATAGAGCGCCAATAATGTGGCTGCGGTGGCATTGATAGTCATGGATGTGGAGACCTGATCTAACGGAATGTCCTTAAATAATTTTTCCATATCCCGAATGGAAGAAATGGGGACCCCCACTTTGCCCACTTCTCCTTCCGCCATAATATGATCTGAGTCATAACCAATTTGCGTGGGCAGGTCAAAAGCCACCGAAAGTCCTGAAACGCCTTGATCTAATAGATACCGATACCGCTTATTGGATGCTTCAGCAGAAGTGAAACCAGCATACTGGCGCATGGTCCAGAATCTATCCTTATACATATTGGGATAGATACCCCGTTTGAATGGGAATTTTCCGCTTTTTTCAGCCATTATTTAATGCCCCGTTCTTTTTTAATATTCTGATAAGCATCATTCACCGCTTTGAATTTTTCTTCTGCCAAACTGATCAAATCTTTTCCCAGATGCCCTACTTTATCCGGATGATATTTTGTGGCCATTTTTCGGTAAGCTTTTTTCACATCACTATCTGAAGCAGAAGGATCCACTTCTATAATCGTATAATCGGAAAGAGTATCTTTGAAGAACATGGCCCGGATAGATTCAAAATCATTTTCATTAATATTTAAATAGCGTGCGATGGTATGAATAACCTTTACTTCATCTGCGTGGACATGACCATCTGCCTTAGACAATCCAAATAAGACATGAACAAGTTCCAACCGACTGGAGTGATCCATAGAGCGGACGATTTGCCGGCACACATCCTTGAGCGGATAATCCTGTTTTACAATATCTTTGAACAGGGTCATGAAATCCTGAGCCTGATTCTGATTGAACTGTTTCCCTAGAAATTGTTTTACATAATCCAATTCGGATTTAAGCATTTGTTTGTCCGCCTTCATGACAAAGGCAAAAAGAACTAACATTGATACAATGAAATCCCCTGGCTGTGTTTGGGGATATCCTCTCGATTGATAAACACCACCATAAGCACCGCCGGCCTGTCCTGCGATCCCTGCCAAGGAATAGCCGATGATGGCTCCAATCGGTCCGCCCAGAGCCCATCCTAGGCCGCCCCATAACATTTTTTTACCTACACTCACGTAATTTTATCCTTTCAAGAGTTGCCAAAGTTAATACTATTTTCGGCTTGAATAGAAAGCAGAAGAATTTCACCTTACGACCATATGGAACTTTCAAAGAAGACCAAAGCCGCTCTGTGGTGGCAACGTATTAAGGGTAAAGATCATTTGAGCGATCAATCAATGGCCTTATCCAATCAAGGCCAATCGCCGGGACGGTTTTTAATTATATTGCCGGAACGGAGCATTGAATCGGATCTGGCTAGGCATTTTGTCCATACTATGCGGAATGCATTGGGACCCATGGGTGTTAACCAGATGCGGATTATTGGTCCTGCCCCCATTGGTAACTTATTGGATCTTAGCGACTATCACGATTTTATTCTCTATTCAGAAAAGGATTTGAATCGGTGGGGCCTCCCTGGGAAGGAACTGATATGGTCTTGTCAACGGATACAGGTGGATGCGGTATTGGATTTGAATCAATCGTTTTCTCCTGTATCGGCAACCCTCTGCCAAACGGTTACAGCCAAAATGAAAATAGGATTTTATAGTAAAGATGGTGAACCTTATTATAATATTATGGTGAAAAGAAAAGGTGAAGAATTGGCTGAAAGTGTATTTAAAGAAATATTTCAAATTTTAGGTATCTAATGCACATCTATATTTATGAAGATCAACATGCCATGGATTTAGACCCATTGGCATCAACGCGCGCTGTTTTCGACATACGAATTGGT
>CAYVNB010000147.1:0-2592 GCA_964452665.1 uncultured bacterium | reverse complement strand
ATTATACATTTCACCAGCAAAAAGTCGATTAAAAGAAATCAATGCTTATTTAAAGATTCATAGTGAATATGGACCATGGATGGAACGGGTCACTGAGGTAGATTCTCTAGGAAACAGCACCATGACATCTGATGATCATATTGGGTTATCTACTGTACTCTATGGATTGGCAGAGTTGGAAATGTTTCATTTTGGACGACGAGATTCAGGCATCATTTATTTAAACCAACTAATTACATTTGCGCCCAATGCACCATTGATACCGAAAGCTTTGTATGCAAAATCAGCGATATTATCTGAAATGGGTGAAGATTCTACCGTCAAAGTGTTAAAAAGTAGAATTGTAAATGAATATCCTAAAACGGATTATGCCATGGCCGTCATTCGCTCGGATTCAACATACAGTACAAAAACGTCAAACTCAGATGATCGGTTGGTCTCAGCAGAGGATAAATGGAAAGAGAACCCTGTATTGGCCATGGATAGTTATAAAGAAATTGTCTCGAGTGATACAGTTTCAGAAGCCAGCGTTAAAGCGGCCTATTTTTTGGCTCACCAATATGATTATCAGTTTATTCGACCTGACAGTGCCAAAAAATATTACGAATGGGTTTTAAAATATCATCAGGGGAGTGAACAAGCGAATCAAGCCCAAAAACGAGTGGTTCTCCTTAACATGGTTTTAGCAGACACAACGGTGCAAAATGCAAATTGAAAAAGCAGTCGTTTTATCCAATACGGAAATCGCCCATAACATTTGGGAAATGAAATTTGAAGCTCCGTTTATCGCGAGAGAGATCAAGGGTGCTGGTGAGTTTATTAATATCTTGGCCATGGAAAATTGGCAAAATCCTCTACGTCGGCCCATGAGTATTGCATCATCGGATGGGACTTCGGTTTCTATCATTTATAAAATTTTTGGAGAAGTCACCAAAATCCTATCAAATAAGAGGGCAGGTGATATCGTTGATATACTGGGACCGCTTGGGAATAGGTTTACCCAATGGGAAGGCAAATATCATCCCATTTTAGTCGGTGGTGGTGTGGGCCTCGCCCCTATAATGAATCTTCAATCGGAATGTAAATCGGCTCAAGTAGAGCATTCGATAATTATTGGTGCACGAAGCAGTAATGAACATTTTATTGAACATGATCCAGATCATCAAATTTATTTAACCACCGATGATGGTACTATAGGGGAAGCAGGCACGGTCATGAGTCCCTTAGAACGATTAGTCTCAGAACACGCTAATCCGTACATTTTTGCCTGTGGTCCAGAACCTATGCTTGTCGCTATCCGAGAATTTTCATTACAGCAAGGTGTACCGGCACAATTATCCGTTGAAAGCTACATGGGGTGCGGCGTGGGGCTTTGTCAAGGGTGCGTCATATCACGACATAATGATCAAATACAAGAACATAGCTATCATCAAAAATATTCGCTGGTCTGCTTGGATGGGCCGGTTTACGAGGCGGAGGAAATTCAATTTGACTGATCTAAGATTAACCATGGGAAATGTAGATTTTAATAATCCAATCTGGGTGGCGTCAGGCACCTTTGGTTATGGTACCGAAGCACCTGAATTGGTGGATGTGAATCGTCTAGGCGCCATTGTAACCAAATCGATTACCAGACACCCTCGAGAAGGTAATCCGCCACCACGCATTGTAGAAACCCCGTCGGGTATGATTAATTCTATCGGATTGGCAAATATTGGCGTGGAAGGTTATATAAAGGAAATGCTGCCCATTTATGAATCTCTATCTACCAAAATTATTATGAATATTGCGGGAACGGATATTCAGGAATATATTGAAATCCTTGAAATGGTTGAATCGGTCTCTTCTGTTATTGCCGGATATGAGATCAATATATCCTGTCCAAATGTGAAAAAAGGCGGTATGGAATTTGGTGTAGATTGTGATATGACCGCAAAACTCACCGAAGCTTTACGATCTCGAACGGATCGACTCATCATCATGAAACTCAGCCCTAATGTATCGGACATTGTTTCCATTGGTAAAGCAGCGCAAGATGCGGGAGCTGATGCAGTTTCAGCGATTAATACCGTGGTAGGAATGAGTATTAATGCCAAATCTACAATGAGTGAAATTTATACCATATTCGGCGGTTTATCCGGCCCTGCCATAAAGCCTGTCGGTTTGGCCGCTGTTTATAAATTGTATAAAAAACTGACTATTCCTATTGTTGGTATGGGTGGAATCGTCAATAGTGAGGATGTGGCTGAATACATGCTCGCCGGTTCTAAGGCTGTACAAGTGGGAACTGCCAATTACCGAGATCCCGGGATCAGCGAGGACATTGTTTCCCAATTAGATACTTTTATTACCGAATCAAAATGGTCATCGGCAAACGAAATGGTGGGGCAGGTGAAAACCCATTCATGAAAAGATTTGCTTTATTACTCATTGTGGCAATGTTGGCAAGTGGGTGCAGCAGTTCCCCTCGTTATCGGACAGGACCGGTAGAAACCGGTGGAACTAAGTCCAAAAAGCCACCTGCATTGAAAACAAAAGCAAATTTGAAACACCGAAAGGTCATGAAAGGTGTCAGTTCCTTTTATGCAGAAG
>CAYVNB010000146.1:0-2596 GCA_964452665.1 uncultured bacterium | reverse complement strand
GGTTGACCAATGGCACGGCCAAATTGGGCCGTTACTATTTGGGTCTCATAATTATTGATATCGGTCAATACAGTATATTCCATATCCCATGCTTCCATGAAGTCGATAATGTTTTTTGGTGAACCGGAGGTAATGGTTAAACCAACGATTTCCAATCCATTTTTTTGATACTTTTTATGGAGTTCATTAAGATCAGGAATCTCTCGCCGGCATGGACCGCACCACGTCCCCCAAAAATTGAGTAAGACCACTTTACCTTGATAATCGCTGAGCTTAAATAGATCGCCCTGAACGGTTCTCAGTGTAAAGTCCGGTGCTTTAATGGCATAAGAGGGTCGATTTTTTAAATTGACTGGTTTTTGAGTTTCAGCTGGTTTAACGCCTAATTTCAATTTTTCCTTTTGACCGCATCCAATGGCCAATAAAATGGACATAATACCAATAATTCTCATCTTGTTCATCTTTCTGCTATCCAGCTAATCCTTCATCTAAAAAATCGAGGAAGTCCTCTAAATTTCTCGTCATTCCTGGGAAGGTGGTAATCACTTTATCATCTGGGCTCAAAATAACATAAAACGGTAAGGCGGCTGTGCCAAACCGATCAATTTCATACTGTTGTTTCTCTTTATGATTGGGTCCTCCATCCGTATATAACTGGACTAATATCATTTGGCCAAAGCGGTCCTTCACCTCTTGTTTAGTAAAAATGTTGGCTTCCATCCAACGGCAGTTGGTGCAGGTGTACCCCGTAAAATCGATAAATACAGATTTGCCTGTCCGCCGTGCTTCTGCCAATCCCTCTTCAACTTCGCTATACCATTCGTATTCTTCCGCCATGGAAGCACCATTCGTCATAACCGAACCGGAATTGCCTTCTACCGCCGGCGGTAAATAGGCATAAATAATACCATGAATTCGTTGGCCAAATAATCCGGATGTGAGATATAATCCAAATGTCAAAAATGCTGTACTCAACATGAGCCGTGGTACGCTAACGGATTTTACAGGAGAATCATGTGGCAATTGAATTTTACCTAATAAATATACACCGGCTAGGAGCATCAATACGGCCCAGACAGCCAGCACCGCATTATGGGAGAAGAAGCCCCATCCCCATACGAGATCTGTATTGCTGATAAATTTAAAGGCGGCTGCCAATTCTAAGAATCCCATGATAACCTTTACGGAATTCAGCCAACCGCCGGATTTGGGCATCTTCGCCAAATATTGAGGGAATAATGCTAAAAAGAAAAATGGCAGTGCAAACGCACCACTAAATACGACCATCCCGATCATGGGCCAGAACCACTGGCCTTGAGATGCGGCCACCAAGAGTAATCCCACAAATTGAACTGTGCATGTAAAACTGGTGAGGGTGAAAGTAACCGCCATGAATAGGGTACCAACCACACCGCCTCGACCTTCTTGCTTTAGAGAAAATTGTCTGAGTTTTTCCGGAATTTGAATTTCGTACATTCCGAAAAGAGACAGGGCAAAATAGGTAAATAATGCCGCAATAAATAGATTAATCCAAGGATTACTTGCCAACTGATTGGCACCAGAAGCCCCTAAGGTCAGTGCAAGAATAAATCCTAAGATGGAGAATGCTCCAATTATACCTAACGTATAAATGGTGGCATTCTTCAGAGGCTTCCCTTCACCTATTTCTCCTTGGTGGGTAAAATATGAAACGGTGATGGGTATCATAGGGAATACACATGGCGTTAGGAGTGCCAGAAACCCCATGGAAATGGCCAGAAGCACGAATGAGAAGAATCCTTGCTCAATGGCCGCATCCAGATTAATGTTTCCGGATCGATCAAAAACATCCGCCACCATGACCATATCCATTCGATCTTCTCTGGCTTCACCAGCCTCAACTGTTAGCTTAATATCTAAAAATTCTTCAGTGGGTGGATAACAAAGTGATTCATTACATACTTGATATAAAACGCCTACTTTTAAGCCATAAGTACCCGGCGCTAAATCATCTTTTAGTCGGATTGGTGCCGTAAAGGTGACGCCACCTTGGTGGGTCCGTGTATTGGTGAGAAAGCCATCATCATATTTTTCTACAGTCTTCGGCTCTTCAACCATCCCTGTAGATTCAACAACATCACCGGTGACAACCACTCTCGTAGCAATGGGGCCTTCACCCTGATTTCGAAGAGCGTATACCTTCCATTCCGCATCCATGGAAGCAGTGACCATGATGTTGGCCACTTCACCAGCACGTGTCGATGATTCTGCCTCAGCAGACAGGGTGACAGGCGTTTGGAACTGCGCCCAAAGTGATGTCATCCAAAGGATTAAGGTGAATAATTTCTTTTTCATAATGAAATGGGTGAGATTCCCCCTCGAATTCCGACGGAAAATAAGGGATTTATTTTTGGTGACCAAACCATTGTTTAAGACGGTATATGAGGGACTTTCACTTTAGGAGGAATGAGGAAATCCGACTGGCTTGAACAATGATCAATCAAATTTTGATAAGTGGACATATCGGCTCGCATCATTATTATATTTATGCTCTTTTTGTCTAAAGGTTCCACACCTCGACGCTTTATATCCACTGCCACTGGATTTCGAATCACTT
>CAYVNB010000145.1:0-2599 GCA_964452665.1 uncultured bacterium | reverse complement strand
CTACTAATGGGTAAAAATTCGGTTATGCCCTGAAGGGCTCCAAGAATGATGGTGTCTATTAAGGTCATTTCTATTTAAAAATCGAGGAGAGAATTTATTAGAGTAGGGACTGAATCAAAAGAATGTCTGAGACCATCCCGCAATCGCCACCATACGACCGGCCTTATCTCCATCCCTCCGATAAGAAAAAAAACGATCTTTTTCGCAATAAGTACAATGCTTATCCACGAAAATTTGATCCTCTAGTAAGCCCGCTTGGACAAGTTGTTTTTTAACGATAGATTTTAAATCCAGCATTTGACGGTCAGCACTTCCTTTAACCGAGAATAAAGAATCAAATTCGTTTGCCACTTCAGGACCCACCTCAAAACAGCATTGATCGATGGACGGACCAATCACGGCCATCACTTTCTCTGGTTGACCATTAACTATCTTTTGCACAGCAACAGATCCGATGCCCAATTGGGTTCCACGCCAACCGGAGTGGATCAATCCTATGATATGTGAAGTTTTATGAAATAAAAAAAGGGGAATACAATCCGCCACTTGAATACTTAGTACAATATCTTTTTGTTCTGTGATGGCACCATCCGTACCGGGTAGGGTACATGGTGCACTTACAATGGCCACTTCTTTTGAATGAACCTGTCGAGGTAAAACCAAATTATTGCCATTTAAACCTAATTTATGGACAAACGATCGCCTATTCTCTAAAATAGCATAATCTTGATCACGATTTGACATGAAGGCTTTAAATCGTCCCACACCAAAAAATTTTGAATAATCAATGTAATTCAATGTGTTCTCTAAGGGTTTTGAGGGGAAACCAACTTAAGGGAATCCCCTTGAAACACACCGCGGTGGACAAATCCTTTTCCATCAAATTCAAGGACTTGAAAAGCCGCATTTACTTTTTTATTTGAGGGCTCCGGTGCATAAAAGAATCCCTCACCCGAATGAAAATCAATTTCTTCAATCGCTCTCCCTAAAGTTTGCCTGGATTGATTCTCCATATCCATACTGGTCAAAAGTTTTGCCGTATTGAATCCACTGTAATAAGCATCAATTTCATCGCCACTATATTCCAATGAATCCAGTATCGGTTGATAAAATTTTGTAAGAAGTGACAAGCCTTTTAAATGGGGGCCGATGTGTTCTTTTTGGAGCACAGAAATATTTTGCCAATTATCATTTCCGATCACCTTAGCATCCAAATTATACATGGGGATTTGCGGCCCAATAAATGCCAAATCATCTTCCCCGATTGGAAGATAAATCCCCTGAATTGTACTGAGTACAACTTTGGATGAATCGGAAGCCGACATTTTTTTCTTTTTCGGTTTAGGAAGATCAAAGAAATCTTCAGCTGAAACATCGAATAGCGCGTCTAAACTGTCAATGGCCATGCCCAGTGCTTCGTCATATGATTCTTCTTTGGGCAGGAGGTCAAAGGCCACTTTCCGGATAAACTTAAATTGTCGTTTCAAATTCTTGGGCTCACCAGAGTACCACTCTGTGGCCACAACATTCGCACCTAATCGATCCACTTCTTTTATAAATGCATCCGTTTGGATTTCACCATCTTTATCTGCTGGTGCAATGACGGCGATACTGTCCAATCCTATCGTATTGACTGCATACTGAGCCGCCTTCTTCGCGGCTATGCCCAAAGTCGAATTGATATGAAAACTTTTACCATTTATTTCACTTAAATCTTCCTGCTGACGGTTGGTCAGAAGAATGGGGATATCCGTGGCACTCAAGGCACTGGTCACAGCCAAAGCTGATTGATCATCCAAAGGACAGATTAATGCTTTAATCTGGTTCATCTTTTCAAGATTCCGGGCTTCCATGATGGCTTGAAGCTTATTGCTGCGACTATCCTGTGCTAATATGGACAACCGCTGGTTGGAGCCCTCACCAAATTTTTCTCCAGCATAAAATCCGGCCAAGAATGCATCTCCTTGATACGATTGATCGCCGGAAAGGGGCAATACAATACCCACCATTAAAACAGGGGAAGGTGGCTCATAGGATGCTCTAAGTAAGTTTTCAAAAAACAATGAATAGGTTTTGGATAAAGACAACGGATCAATCTGATTCAATGTCAAGGCCCCATCATCAGGACGTCCGTTCAAAATCTCTGCATTGGCTCTGGCTAGTAAATGAATATTTCTGGATTGGAGATCAGTTTCTAATGTTAATAATTCATTCATCAAGGATTGGGGCAATCGAATTTGAATCAAATTCAATAATTTGGAATCAATTTCTTGATCATGATCTTTTAATTCAGAAAGACTTTTGGATCGATGATACATGCGGTAGGCCGATTCATAATTGGCTTCATTCACATAAAGATCACCCAGCGCTTCCATCACATACACTAAATATGGACTTTGAGGGAACGTTGAAAAAATACGTTTAGAAGTCTCCCGGGCTTTTAGATTTTGATCTAATGCCACTTGAGATTTGAGCAGCAAAAGTAATGCCGGTTCCTCAAATTCACCTGATTCGTTTGATAGCAGTTTATTTAAGATGGCTTCACTGGTGGCATACCGTCCATCATTATAATTGGATATGGCCTGTTTAAGCTGTCGAT
>CAYVNB010000144.1:0-2621 GCA_964452665.1 uncultured bacterium | reverse complement strand
GGATTTGCATATCCAGTGAATCAACACGCACGTTTTGGCGGTCAATTTTTGCATTTAACCGTTTCATTTCTCGCTTGGTCGCCGCATCTTGTGACGCGCCTATTGAAAATGAAGCCAGTATTATTATGGTTGCGATGGATTTAAACAATCGATTCATCATGGATTTCAGCCTCGGATTAAATAATCAAATCGTGGTAAAGAATTTACCGCTTTTATTCCCTTTCCGGCATTATCTTTTTCGAATAGAATTAATCTAATTCTTCGCGTCCAAAGTTTAGTACCAATCCAATCATCATAAAGCTGGAAAGCAAAAATGATCCGCCGTAAGAAATAAATGGTAATGGCAACCCTTTCACGGGAATCATACCCGCTATCATGCCGCAATTCACGAACACATGTACCATGAAGATAGCTGATATCCCTATTAAAACAAGACCGGAAAATCGATCGGATGCGTTTAACCCCAAACTTGCTATTTTTACAATCAACCATGAGAAGAGAACAAGCATGATAAATAATACTGAAAAACCAAATTCTTCTCCAATTACACTAACAATAAAATCAGATTCTTGCACTGGTAGAAATTTCAAATGTGTTTGCGTCCCCTGCCCCCATCCTTTCCCAAACAGTCCACCGGACCCTAAAGCAGTTTTACTTTGAATGATTTGATAACCGGCACCTAAAGGATCTAACTCAGGGTTAATGAGCGTTAATATACGTTTTTGCTGAAATGGTCGTAGCGTATTCCAAATCAATGGAAATATCAATCCTAAAAATATATTACCGAAATAAATAGCCACCCCATTCCATAACTTTGGTTTGACCATATAAATGACCGCTGCCAATATTACGGCCCAGATTGAAAAGGCCAAAACATTCGAAGCTGCCAATATGCTTAATAATGGGGCCACAATTAAAAATAAATGATATGGCCTGGCACCGACCCAAAATAGCATAGGAATTACCGGTGTCATCATCACAAATGCTGTGCCCAAATCTGGCTGATTCATAACAATAAAAGTTGGTGTTAAGGCAATAGCGATTGGCACTAGGTTCGATATAAAATTCTTCATCTGCAAATTATGATCAGATAAATATCTCGCCAAGGTAATCACAATGATCCATTTGGCAATTTCAGACGGCTGCAATCCAAATGGTAGACCCACATTAATCCAACGATATGTACCTGCAATCTTTGGTCCGAAGAATGGTAAAAGGACCGCCATCACTATAAATCCATAACCCAAATAAATATATTTATGAATTAATCGCTTCGATACCAATATCATGAAAATCATCAATATGGTGGCGGAAATTGAAAATATGACCTGTTTTGAAAATGCATTGGGCGGTGCCTGCTCCTGCACCTGAGCAATACTATACAATGTTGCCAATCCTAATGATAATAATAAGCCAACAACTATTAAAAGGCTCAATGGAGAAGTTCTGATTTTATACCATAATTCTGCAATCATTGTTTATCAGCTAGTTTTGTAGTAATTGGTCCAAAATAATTTTGGAATAGCTTCTTGGCAATGGGTGCGGCCACTTCTCCCCCATGACCACCATTTTCAATCATGATGGTAATAGAAATCATTTCTCCATCTTTTTCACCATAAGCTATAAACCATGCGTGCGGTTCACCATGAGGATTTTCTGCCGTTCCTGTTTTTCCTCCTATGATAAGTCCTGGAATTTTGGGGTTTGACCGTCGGCCTGTCCCGTTGGATTGGGTGATGGTAAGCTCCATATATTCCTTGATTAAACGCCACGTCTCGTTGCGAATGGATGGTGCTTCAATCATCGTTTCCTGTTTGTGAACCAAGTGCAGTGGATAGGTTTTTCCTCGCGTGGCCAAAAGATTCACGTAGGCCACCATTTGTAATGGTGTGACTAATAGTTCACCCTGTCCAATGGAAAGGTTTAGCATGGCACCTTTAGACCATCCATAACGGCCATGGAGTTTATTCATAAATTGTCGATTCGGTACTCTTCCCTTCATTTCAGTTGGTAAATCAATAGCCGTTTGCACGCCATGTAGCAATTGTTTAGAACGTAAAGCTAGATCATCAATATCTACATTTTGAATTGCTTGATAAAAATACACATCACAAGATTGAACAATGGCCTGTTCCAAATTTATTTTTCCATGCCCATACTCATTCCAACAGCGAAAGGTTCTATCATAAAATTCATAATCCCCCGAACAAAACACTGACCAATCCGTGGTCACCAATCGTTTTTCTAATAACTCCACACTCACGACCATTTTATAGATTGATCCCGGAGGATAAGTACCATTGGTGACACGATTTAATAATGGCCGATTTGAATCGGCAATGACCGTTTGCCAATCTTTGTTGGAAATCATACCGGTAAACAAATCAGGTTTATAGTCAGGGGCGCTTACAAATGCCAAAATACCGCCAGTTTTTGGGTTTGAAACAATGGCTGTTCCTTTTTTCTTTTTAAATTCAGATTCTAGCAACCCCTGCAGTGATACATCTAAAGTGGTATGAATATTATTCCCTGGGTTGGGCAAGATTTTCTCATGACCATTTACATGGCCGGCTTCACGTCCAAATGCATCCACTTGGTAATAGGCAACACCCTTTTCACCT
>CAYVNB010000143.1:0-2623 GCA_964452665.1 uncultured bacterium | reverse complement strand
ATGCACATTATGAAGGGACGGCGGAAGAAATCTGGAATGACTTTGGAACTGATTTGGATATGGTTGTGGTGGGTGTGGGTACAGGTGGCACGGTTACAGGGATTGCTAAAAAATTGAAGGAAAAGAATCCTGATATTCAAATTGTAGGGGCTGACCCATATGGTTCAATTTTGGGTGGCGGCGATGAAGTTTATCCATACCAAGTGGAGGGCATTGGGTATGATTTCTTTCCTGATGTATTGGACAATTCTTTCGTGGACCGATATATAAAGGTGAATGATCAAGATTCATTTGATTTGGCACGTCGCCTTATAAAAGAAGAAGGTCTATTAAGTGGTGGATCTAGTGGTACGGTAGTTTGGGCTGGACTCCAAGCGGCGCAGTCCTTAGAAACTGGTCAAAAATGCCTCTGCATTCTGGCCGATGGTATTCGTAATTATCTTGGCAAATTTGTTTCTGATAATTGGATGCAGGATCATGGATTTATTGTTTAATTTAATCTAAAAATCAAACTCAATATAATAAGCAGAAAATACACATTGATACTCTCTACTTTTTATTTTTTGCCAACTCTATAATCGCTTCAGCGATCAATTTCGGAAATCTCAAATCACGTTGAATTTGATTTGATGTTAAACCGGCGATGGTTTTTAAGTCGGAATATTCTAATAATAATTTTTGCACACGCTTTGCTCCCATCCCCGGCAATTCATGAAAAATTGATTTTGTAATAGAATCGGTCCGTTTCTGCTTTTGATAGGTAATAGCAAATCGATGAGCCTCATCTCGAATACGCCGCAATAGTATCAACCCAGGACTTTGTTTATGAATGGATTGAGCCTCCGACTGTCCCGGGACAAATACTTCTTCTAATCGCTTCGCCAATCCAATTATGGGTAAATAATCCAGCCCCAATTCTCTTAAGGCTGAGAAGGCCATGGATAGCTGTCCCTTACCGCCGTCAATCAAAATAAGATCAGGCAACCCTGCTCCCTCTTCTTTTACCCGTTTATAACGGCGATGGACAATTTCTCGCATGGAGGCGAAATCATCAATACCATCCACAGTCTTTACCTTAAATTTTCGATACTCCGACTTTCTCGGCTTCCCATCTACAAAACACACCATGGATGCTACCGTATTGGTTCCACCCAAATGGGATATATCAAATGCTTCAATCCGTCTCGGCGGGACTTTCATCTGCATGTCTTCTTGAAGCTGATGTACCATTTTCGGCACCAATTCACGGCGTTTTTTACGGTTAATCATCCATTCGCCCAAGAGCAGTTTTGCATTTTGAAATGCCAATCGCACCTCTTTGGCCCGCTCTCCTCTCTGAGGGATATGAAAATGAATGGCCCCTCCCCGCTTGTGTTTCAGCCATTCGCTCAGCTGGTCTTTATTATCTGGCGCAACAGGTAATGATATATCCTTAGGAATAAAATCCGATTCCAAGTAAAATCGTGTAATAATGGTTTCCATCATCAATTCATCTGATTCATCCAGATTTCTTAAGGACAATTTTTCACGACTGGTAATCCGTCCATTCCGAATTCGAACAATAACAGCCACACCATAATCTTCTTCTTTTGCCAAGGCAAATACATCCCGATCTTCGAAATCGGCTGTCACCTTTCGCTGGCGATTTTTGAAAAGTTCAATAGCATGGAGCTGATCCCGATACATCCCCGCATCCTCAAAACGCATATCTCTTGAAGACTTTTTCATTTGTTCTTGTATATAGACCTCAGTTTTCTTCGTTCGACCCAGAAGAAACTGAATCACCTGTTTAATCATTTCATTATAATCTTTTTCTGAAACCAACCCTTCACAAGGTCCCTGACATTTCTTGATGTGATAATCCAAACAAAGAGTGACTTTTTTTCCGGCAATGGAGTTGTCATTAATAAAGTAATCGCAACTGCGGACGGGAAAAATTTTATGAACCGCCTTCAGGGATCGACGCAGATGAAAGACATCAGTGTATGGGCCAAAATATTTTGATCCATCCCGAACAATTTTCCTGGTAATAAATACCCTCGGATAAGGTTCTTTCGTAATACGGATATAGGGAAAAGACTTATCATCTTTCAGGCTCACATTATAGTGAGGCTGATGCTGCTTGATGAGATTCGCTTCGGTTAGGAGTGCTTCAACTTCATTTCTGACCACCAGCCATTCCACGTCTGCAATACGCTTAATCATTGATACATTTTTTGCGGTCTGATGTTTCCCCTGCTGAAAATAAGACCGGACCCGATTTCGCAAATGTTTGGCCTTACCGATATAGATCATTTCCCCTTCTTTGTTTTTGAAGAAATATACACCGGGTTCAGTCGGGACTTGTTGAATCCTGTTTTTCTTGATTTGAGACATGAGAATAATTAGTATCCGCATGGAATTTATCGATGTTTTATCAACTAATTAAATCATTCACCTTTCTTTACATTCTATTTTTTATTTCCCTTCAATGAATCTTCCAATAAAAATAATAGTTAAAGTAATCTTCTGCTTTTCGACCCTCTACGCACAGAATATTGAGAAAGAACTCCAAACTCAATTCATTCTTGCCGCACTGGGAGATACGATTTTCATACCAAAAGGCACCCATTCTATTAAGGGG
>CAYVNB010000142.1:0-2631 GCA_964452665.1 uncultured bacterium | reverse complement strand
AAAAAAGTAAATCGCACCGATTTGGATAATTCCCAATCTTGATGTAATATCACCCCTTATGAAGTTGAATGCTGGACTCATTGGACTTGGATTGGTTTCATCCCTTTTACTGCAGGGATGCTATACCCAATTGGCCATGTTTCATCCTGAACCGGTTTATGATCAGGACGGGGAGGAAGAGTTCTATGATACCTATTCAAAAGCACCTCGTCGCCCCGGATTACAAGGATTAGCCCAGGATAGATCCAATGCCATGCCATTGGGTTATTCCTCAATGCAAAATCGATTTAATCCATTTTTCGGCTACGGCGATTACGGTTATTTCAATCCCTATAATAGCTTTTATAATCCTTATTATTATAATGGTTACAGTGGATATGGAAATAATTATTATGGATACAGCTATAACCTCGGGGGCTATAATATGTTCATTCCCGTTGGAGAAGCCAAAACCATGAGAGAATTCAATAAGAACAGACTGACCACCGGCGGAACAAATCTCAGGGTGACCCGAAGTTCAAGCGGTTCCACATCTTCTAATTGGGGTGGCAACTCAGGCAGGACAAACAGTTCGAATGTTTCCACTACCCGTTCATCCTCATCTTCCAGCGCATCCAGCGGTAGTAGCAGTTCTTCAAGCAGTTCCGGCGGACGCCGCGCCACGCGCCGTAATTAATTCTACATAAAGGGAGTCATCATGCGGGGCATGACCCATATCCTTTTTTGTCTGATCCTAGCTAACCTTTCCGGACAAACCGCATCTGAAGCGATTCACCTTTTAAAGGATGAAATTGGCTTTGGTGCCCGGGCTTTATCCATGGGTGGAGCAGTTGTGGCCTCAAGCAATGATCCCGCCAGTATGTATTGGAATCCCGCTGCCTTGACCGGGATGACTTACGGTAGTTTTTATTTGGAAGGGAATAACCTATACTATCAGAACAAGACCACATATGTGGGGCAGACCACGGATAATCCCTTTCAAAAATTTGGTACATTCAATGGATTCGGTATCGCCTATCCTATACCCACAGTTCGGGGGAGTCTTGTCCTGGCCCTGGGATATAATAAAATTGTCCATTATGACGGCCTCATGTCCTTTTCCGGATTCAGTGTAAGGGATAATGATTTGGCATTTCCCATTACTGTAGACGGGAAAGAAAAGGATCATAAGTTTTCTGAAAAAGTACAGCGGAGCGAACGAGTAATCAGCAATGGTGGACTCCAGCAATTGACATTTTCTTTTGGTGTTGCCCTGGCACCCACCACATCCGGGGGTCTCTCTCTCTCTCGGATTACTGGAAGAGAAGACTACGAATTTAAATTTGCCCAAGAGGATATCCAGAATCGATATACCCAATTCCCGGCGGATTTTCATCAATACAACCTGGTCCAATCGCTAATTACACAGACATCGGGGTGGCAGATCCGTGGCGGGCTAAAGCAATCCATCAATGAATGGGTTCACATTGGGATAGCCCTATCCCTGCCCTTTACTTTAAAAGTTGAAGAGCAGCATGGGACTGATGAAAACCTCACCTTTGATAATGGGGAGAATGCAACGGAAAATGTAACCGGCTATTACGATTATAAGGTACAAATGCCCATGGTGGCGGATATGGGGCTGGCGCTCACCATATCCAATTTAGCCATCAATACCAGTTTACGGTTTAAAGACTGGGGGGCGACCCAATTTGATCTGAAGGATATGGATCCCGGATCGGAGGATTATCAATATTTAGCCGAAGAAAATTCCCGATTGAAATTTCAATATCGGCCGGTGGTTCAGTTGCGCGCTGGTTTAGAGTATCTTTTAGAGATAAACGAGCGGTTCGGTATTACCTTGCGGGGCGGGGGCGGCGTGCTCCCTTCTCCCGATGGGGATAGCAAAGTGGATCGCAATTTTTATGCATTCGGTGTTGGCGTACCCCTCGTTGATGTCATTTTGATTGATGCAACCTATATATCAACCCAGTGGGAGAAGAACTCTAGCGATGGATACACACCATCAGGGGCATTAGAAACGGTGAATACCGGTCGACTCCTTTTGAACCTTACCTATTTGTTTTGATCTAAAATAATCTGGATTCCATTTGGAATTCGACCATTCTCCCGTCTAATTTTTCGGGCATTTTTTCAATAGAAAATGCTGTGTAGGCTCGGTAGCTCAGTCGGTAGAGCAGAGGACTGAAAATCCTTGTGTCGGCGGTTCGATTCCGTCCCGAGCCACACTAAATTATTAGGTAATCCATCGTCGAATCGGGAGGTTTCAGCGGATTTTCGAATCGCTTTGCGATTCTTCTCCTCTACCGCCTAAGTAGCATATATGTAGCACTGGAGCCAGTGTTTATATAAATTATCAATACAGATTAAAGAAATTTAACTAACAATAAAGGTGCTATTTTAAGCTACTATAAAGGCCTTTTTTTAGTATTCTGTGTGTGTGGTGTACTCATTATATATTCCTTTATGAATAATCTTCAAAAAACATTTCTCGGAGTGTTTGTAATCTCATTGATTATTTTTTTGTTCGTTGCCTATAGCAACTATAGTCAATGGAAAATGATTTTCTATTATTGGGCTAAAAATAAATCTTCATTTTATCCGGTCCACCCCATTTATGCTAAAACCCCT
>CAYVNB010000141.1:1224-2665 GCA_964452665.1 uncultured bacterium | reverse complement strand
GTGGGAGTTACG
Source organism: uncultured bacterium (assembly GCA_964452665.1). Classification (GTDB taxonomy): domain Bacteria; phylum Fidelibacterota; class Marinisomatia; order Marinisomatales; family TCS55; genus TCS55. The sequence goes on along the minus strand of CAYVNB010000141.1, from coordinate 2,653 downwards.
GGCAATATTGAGAATATTGGTTTGGAAGATATTGGTATAAAAACAGACCGGGGTGCCATAACGATTAATGAATTTAATCAATCTTCCGTTCCCAATATTTATGCCATTGGCGATGTGTCCGGTCCTCCTTGGTTGGCGCATGTGGCATCGGCCCAAGGCCATGTGGCAGCAGAGCATGCGGCTGGGCATGATACCCATCCCGTGGATTATTCGAATATTCCTGGGTGTACCTATTGTCAGCCTCAAGTGGCCTCATTAGGCTTAACCGAAGCAGTCGCCAAAGATGCAGGATATGACATTAAAGTGGGTCGATTTGATTTTCGTGCCAGTGGAAAGGCCTTAGCCACAGGTGACTCCACGGGGTTTGTAAAAATTATTTTTGATGCGAAATATGGTGAATTGCTGGGCTGCCACATTGTGGGCAGTGAAGCCACAGAATTGATCGCTGAACTTGGAGTGGCCAAAGCATTAGAGACCACATGGCAGGAAATTGCCATGACGGTTCATGCCCATCCAACCTTATCAGAAGCTGTAATGGAAGCGGCCTTGGATGCCTTTGGTCAGGGAGTGCATCAGTGATGCTTCGTGAAGCTACGTGTGACAATTTTATAGTTAATGAATAATCAAATTAAAATCATCGACCTAGGTCAAATGGATTATCAATCCGCCTGGTATTACCAAAAAAATCTTCATCAGGATGTATTGCTAGGCCAGGCGCCTGATACGTTAATTTTCGTAGAGCATGAGCCAGTTTACACTCTGGGCAAAAATGCAGATGAAAACCATTTGCTTCAATCTGCACCAAATGATGCTAGAGTGTTCAATATCGAGCGTGGTGGGGACATCACTTTTCACGGTCCCGGACAAATTGTAGGTTATCCCATTTTAGATCTCCACCGGTATAAAAAAAGCATCAGTTGGTATATGCGGATTTTAGAGCAAATATTAATTGATACATTGGCAATATTTTGTATTGAAGCAGAATTGAAAAAAGGTCTCACAGGTGTATGGGTGGGGGATGAAAAAATCGGTGCGCAAGGTGTACGAATTTCTCGATGGGTGACCATGCATGGTTTCGCCCTCAATGTAAATACAGATCTCAATTATTTCAACGGTATCATTCCCTGCGGTATTTTTGAGTATGGGGTGACGTCTATGGAAAAAATAATGGGGAAAAAACAAGATTTATTAGAAGTAAAAAAATGTATTACCAGAATATTTAATGATGCATTTCAAATGCAGGAAACAGTAGAGGTAAATTGATGCCAAGATTCCACGGATTCCAAAAAAAAGAATTATTAGATGTCTATAGAAAGATGGTAACGGCCCGCCGATTAGACGAAAAAATGATGACCTTACTTCGTCAGGGGAAATCATTTTTTCATATTGCCTGTTCCGGGCATGAGTCCGCCCAGTTGGCTGCATCATG
>CAYVNB010000141.1:0-1124 GCA_964452665.1 uncultured bacterium | reverse complement strand
GTTCATATCTCGGAACAGACGTCTGGAGGTTCGGTCTATTCAATGGTATCCGGATATAAAAATTTGGCACGATATAATATTGACGGAACGGATTTTTTCGAAGCCAATTTGGCATTTCAGAAGGCTGTGGATCGGGCGCGGAAAGGGAAAGGGCCATCGGTCATTATCTCCAATGTGGTGAGATTATTTCCCCATTCCTCTTCAGATGATCAACGGAAATATCGTTCTGAAGAAGATTTGGAGAAGGATAGGAAGCGAGATCCTATTCTAAAATTTGAAGCCGCTTGTGTTGAGGCGAAAGCCATATCACAAAAAGAATTTGATAAGATTCGAAATGAAGCAAAGGCTTTGATTGATGAAGAGGCTCTATGGGCAGAAGCCCAGGATCATCCTGATTTAGATACTGCATTGGATTTTAATTATGCCCATACACCGTTTCCCGAAGGAACGTCCTTCAATGAGATAAGTGAGAAGGTGGTGTTGGTAGATGCAATCAATCATGCCCTTTCTGAAGAAATGGATCGAAATGATAAAATGGTCATTTTCGGTGAAGATGTGGCTGATCCTAAGGGAGGCGTTTTTACAGCCACCCGTGGATTGACCAACAAATTTGGGAATGATCGGGTATTCAATTCTCCTTTGGCAGAAGCGTCCATTATAGGGACGGCCATTGGTATGGCCTGCGCCGGATGGCGGGCGGTGACGGAAATCCAGTTTGCCGATTATATATGGACGGCCATGATGCAAATCCGGAATGAACTCGCCTCCATGCGATACCGATCGAATAATGCATGGAGTTGTCCGGTGGTTATTCGTGTGCCAGTGGGCGGATATATCCATGGAGGACTGTGTCATAGTCAATCGATCGATGCTTATTTCATGCATATGCCCGGAATTCGGATTGCATATCCATCGAACGCTGCCGATGCAAAAGGACTCTTGAAATCCGCATGCCGAATGGATGATCCCGTGATTTTCATGGAACATAAAGGGTTATACCGCCAAGGGTTTGCCGCCGCGCCGGAACCGGATAAAAATTATATCCTGCCTTTTGGGAAGGCCAATGTGGTCCAAGAAGGTGAAGTGCTCACCATCATCACCTGGGGTGCCATGGTGCAAAAATC
>CAYVNB010000140.1:0-2689 GCA_964452665.1 uncultured bacterium | reverse complement strand
GAAATGGAATAATATTTGGAAGAAACTTCATCCCAGGGTTTCCAGAATTCAGTAGATGGATAGTATGCCCGATATCGATAATTTTGAAAAACATCCTTGAATCGGAATATATACTGAGGTTTATCGTTTGATCGATATATGGTTTCAGTAATGAGAGAATCATTCCCCGCTAAATAGGCAATCGGTCTTAATTCAATAAATAGGGAATCGGGCACTTCTCCTTTTGCCGTAAATACGAGGGCCACCTCCTCTCCACCGAGGATATTCACATGTCGTGTATTACCTATCAGCTTAAATGGCTTGGGTGACATGAATTTAGTTTTCGGATGGCTCCATCGATACATGGATGAGATAGAATGTTGCCATGTAAAACCAATGGCTAAAATCGTAACGGATAAGACGACCAAGGTGATCTTTTTCCAAATTTGAATTCGATCATTAGGAAATAATAATGAAAGATTAATATTCTCTAATTTTTTTACAGTCTGTTGAATGAAGGCATTCCCAAGTGAAGCAGAAGTTGTCAACGATCCTGATCTTTCAATCTGCAATGCATTGATAAGTGTATCTTCTTTTGGGAAGGCATATCGTCCGGTCTTTTTCGCCAAATTGGACGACCGGTAGGGCCCATACTTATTTTGAGTAATTTGGTAAATAATCACCAAAACGCACAAACCAATAACAAGAAGCAAACTCCCCATAACCATTAAACTGGTATAGCGGATGAACGGAGAAAGATAGAATACATTTTCGAACATTAGGCCGACCAAAAATAAAATGAGGCTAGCCGTATACAAGCGCCACCCCGTAATCTTAATATCGGACTTAATGGCAGCCGTTCGAATATGGACCAAATATTCTGAAATAGATTTCATATTACCGTGTTAAAGCGTACCAAACAATATTCACACCCATTTTGAGTGCAGCTTCACGTAAATTTTTAGGAACATTATGCACAGCGCCATCTTCCCAACCATCTCCCAAATCCGACTCGTAGGTGTAAAAGGCAATCATTCTTTCACCATCAAACAAACCAAATCCTTGTGGTGGTTTTCCATCATGTTCGTGTACCTTTGGCAGTCCATTGGGGAAAGAATAAAATGCGTGATAAATCTCATGATCAAAGGGAAGGGATACCCATTCTTTTTCAGGGAAGACCCGCTTCATCTCTCGGCGAAATGATACATCCATGCCATAATTATCATCGGCATGGATGAATCCACCCTTAAGCAAGTATGTGTGAAGAATACCCACTTCATCCTCGGAGAATCGAATATTCCCATGACCGGTCATATAAATAAAAGTATGGCTGTATAAGTCTGGATCGGTCAATTTCACCCGAGCTTCTTTTGGATTAACAGCAATGGATGTATTCTCCTGAATATAGGTTAATAAATTGGGTAAACTGCTCGGATCACCATACCAATCCCCGCCGCCGCCATAATGGATACGGGCGATGGAAAAGGCCTGTGCTGGCAGGATAGACAGCCCCACGAATAGAGTTGCCAGTATCTTATTTTTTATGATGCGATCCATATTCCTTTTATTAATGATGCGAAGGGGAAGAGTTCCCTCGTAAAATAACCAATCGGAAATTACCGCATTTCGTCTAAGGATGAATAGAATCTTTCATTACAGGACGCCTTGCGCGAAGTGGTCAATTTCACCTATTTTGAATGGCTATGATTCGAAAATCCATCCCTATCATCTTATTGTTTGCCACATGCCTTTGGGCCGATGAGGTGTTGGTGTCGCAGGATACATCAAAATCATTAATCTTTAAAGTGTTCTCATTAGATCCATCGGATGAAAAAAAATACGAGAAAGGATATATCTTCGATCGAATCTTCAGGCGGCGCGAATTTCATAATCCCGTGAATTTTATCCCCATGGAATTGCGGTATGGTTTTGGATACAATGCGGGCGGTGGATTCTTAGGATTGGGCAGCCTCAAAAGCAGTTGGATGTTTTATGACTCAGACGTGACAAAATTTTACGGTGGAGACATGAGTGCCCGAATTGGTCACCAATTGGATCTGGATATTCTGAAAACAAACTTGGCTTATTATTTATTTGGGAATAGTTGGTTGGATATGCATACAGGAATCAATTTGAGATATGCATCTATGCTCAGTCCACCTAAAGTACCGGATGAATGGAACACGTCAAACCCAACTTGGAAGTCAGGGGTCAAATTTTCAGGACAAATGCTGGAAGTAGGGTGGAGCCAATCGCTAATGTTGCAATGGTTCGAAAGTTGGTTCACCACCTACCGTTATACTTATGGTGTGGCTTATTCAAAATTTTATAAAGGGGAAAGTGCACCCACCGGTTATGGTCCATCTCAAGCATTCACTTTCGGTGCACGATATATCATTGATACTGGATTTACCAATCGATTTGCAGTGGGTATTGATTTCAAATATACCAGTACAGATATCAAACATATCAAAGACAGCGATGATGTAACACCGATTAGTCGGTTCAAAATAGAAACAGCAGGTATTTACGCCACAGCTTCCGTGTTCTTTGGAGGGCGGAAGACCAAAGGGGATACGGGTAAAATGCATTATTATAAAAAAGATTATATATCTGCATCACAGTTGCTTGGAGAGTTCATTGATGAATATCCCAATCATGCGAATATCAATCGAGCGAAAAAACTATTAGTCGAGAATGAACGAAAAAT
>CAYVNB010000139.1:0-2700 GCA_964452665.1 uncultured bacterium | reverse complement strand
ATATGCGTTATGCAGATAAAGAATTCAGATGACGAGTAATCTGAGATTTTCTGCGGGCAGCTGTATTTTTCTTTAGTCCACCTTTGCTGACCATTTTATCAATGGTGCTTACTGCTTTAGTGTAAAGTGCCTGGGCTTCAGTTTCATCAGTGGACTCAAGTACACGCTTGATGGCTGTCTTCATATCAGATGTTTTAGCCACATTGATGGCGTGTCTTTTCTTGTCCTGTCGTTCCCGCTTAATTTGCTGGGGATGTCTATCCATTTAAATCCTCAAATAATGATTGAAATTTCGGAAGAAAAGTTATTCTTTTTTATTTCATTTCACCAAAAGAAATAATCAGTATAAAATTTTAAATAATTCCAAAAGTCTGTGATATCCGTCACAACGAATAATCCAGAATAGTAATAACTTTACCCATTCCATCTGTCATATAAATATTAGTATTTTCGGGTATGAGTAAAGTTGATCATCTGCGGAACGTCCCTATTTTTAGCGAGCTTTCTGATTCGGATCTGACCAAGATTGCGGATAAAATGATTCCAAGAGAATATCAGAAAGGTCAAATGATTCTATTAGAGGAAAGTCAGGGCGAAACGTTTTTTATTATTACCAGTGGTGCAGTAAAAGTCACCCGCCTCAGTGATGATGGCCGTGAAGTGATTTTGGCCATTTTGGGTGAAAGTGACTTCTTTGGTGAAATGTCTCTCTTGGATGGGGAAGGGCGTTCAGCCAACATTGTTGCTAATGAGCTGGCCAAAATGCTTACCCTTTCCCGTAGTGATTTTCTCGATTGTTTGGAATCCTATCCCAAAATTGCCATTGCTCTGTTAGAAGAATTGGCAATGCGTTTGAGGAAAAGCGATCAGCAAATTGAAAGTTTATCACTTAGTGATTCAGAGCAGCGCATTGGTATTACCATCATTCGTCTAGCAGAAGAATTGGGCACCATTAAACAAGGCCATGTAACCGTCCAAAATTTTCCATATCAACAGGATATTGCTAATATGGCCGGTACATCAAGAGAAACAGTGTCACGCACATTAAAATTATTAGAAAATAAAGCAATGGTCAAGCGAGAAAATCGTGATCTGACCATTTATAATTTTGACACGTTTCGTCAAGCATTCTCTTAAATCACACGAAACATTCTAATGGACCACCAAACGCTTGATCGGATTCGATCGAATGATCATCGTGCCCTATCCCGGGTTATTTCTCAAATTGAATCGGATCAATTCATCTCCAACACTTTTTTCGAAGAAATTTATAACCATAGTCATGAAGCATTACGCATCGGGATAACCGGTCCACCGGGCGCAGGAAAGAGTACGCTCACAGATCAGTTAATCCAAATTATACTCAATGATGGCAAAAGCGTGGGTGTAGTCGCGGTAGATCCGACCAGTCCATTTACCGGTGGCGCTCTTTTAGGCGACCGGGTGCGCATGAACCATTATTTATTTAATGACGATGTGTTTATCCGGAGTATGGGATCACACGGTGATTTAGGTGGATTGGCCAGAAAAGCACAGGATGTGGGGGACATTTTGGCAGCCAGCGGAAAAGATGTGATCATTTTTGAAACGGTGGGGGTGGGTCAAGGAGAACACGATGTAGCCAAAGCAGTGGATATGACGTTGGTCTTATTGGTCCCGGAGTCAGGAGATGAAATCCAAATGATGAAGGCAGGATTGATTGAAATTGCAGACATATTTGTTGTGAATAAATCCGATCGGGATGGGGCTGGACGGTTGGCTCAGTCTCTGAAATCCATTCTCCATACGTTTACACAAAAAGGAAAATTAGAACCGCCCATATTCAGTACATCTGCAGATCGAAAAGAAGGGGTTGAAGATTTACATAAAGGCATCCACGATCAACTGACACTTATGAGGAATGAAGGCGTATTAAAAGAGAAGAAATTGGAGCGATACCGGAACCGTATATTCAATCTGATTCAGGATCGATTGCTGCGAAAATTTTGGACACAGGAAAAATTCGATCAAATGGAAACATCCATTAAAAATTTAAAATTAACCAACGCATCCCCCCACGAGGTTGCAAATGCATTGTTGACAGGAAAGAATGACTGAAAAAAATACATCCATGCCATTTTTAGACCATTTGGAGGAATTGCGGTGGCGATTGGTTAAATCACTGGGATCGGTTTTGGTGGGGGCTGTTGTTACCTTTTATTTTATTGATCCTTTAATTGATTTTTTAATTCGACCGACACAGAAATTGGTAACGCCAATGGACCTTCAGGTATTAAAGGTGCAGGGTATGTTCATGATTAAATGGGGCATCGCACTAATTGGTGGTATCGTATTGGCCATACCGGTATTGACTTATCAAATCTGGAAATTCATCGCGCCGGGGTTATATATAAATGAACGCCGGTATGTGGCGCCATTAATCATTTTTACATATCTGTCCTTTTTAATTGGATTAACATTTGCATACACCGTTATCATTCCATTTTCGTTGGACTTCTTTACTTCAGTTGGTATGGAGGGTATCCAAAACAATTTTTCTATCAATTACTATTTCAATTTTATCACATGGTTAATGATTGGAAGCGGACTCATTTTTGAACTACCCGTTTTGGTTTTTATCCTGTCTATTTTTGGTCTGCTGACCCCAGCATTTATGTCTCATTACCGTCGGCATTCTATTGTCTTTATTTTGCTCCTCAG
>CAYVNB010000138.1:0-2707 GCA_964452665.1 uncultured bacterium | reverse complement strand
TTCGAGGCTAGGGTAACTAGTTCGGTTTCAAATTTCAATTTTTGATCCATATTGGGATTGGTAATCATGGAAGCAAATAATTTTCGCATAGGCAAGGTGATGGAATTAATCCAAGCCCGGTGACCGTTCCAGCCATTTACATTTGGCGGATAAAGGAGAACCATACCCATGACTTCCATGTATCGCAAGATGTATCGGCTGGGAAATGTCCGCGTTCCATGGCCCATTCTTCGGATGAGACCCAATACTTGAATGGCAGGGTTGGGAATTTGCGAGCCTCGGATATTCATATCATAAAAGTGTTCAGATGTTAAGAGATAGCGCATGACCGAAGGGATATCATAATTATTTTCCCGAAAGATACGAGCCATTTCTTTTACAAAATTTTCATCGGGCAATTCATAGACAAACCATTGATAAATCTTGCTGCAAATAAACGTAGCCACCGCATCCTGTTCCATGATGATATCAATAATATCATCCCCATCGAAATAGCCATGTTTACCTAAAAATGTTTTATGGCTAAAATCATGATTTTTTTGCCAATAATCTCCAACAGCCCGTTTGGCATTATAATGATAATTGGTGAGGTAGCCATCGGTACTGTAACCTGTGAAAGCACGGGATGCTGCCAACACATCATCTTGAGAATAGGTGTCCACACCCATGGAAAAGAGTTCTAGCAATTCCCGCGGAAAATTTTCATTGGGTGATTGCTTTCTACTCCGAAAAGAGTCAAGCCAAATCATCATAGCGGGACCAAAAGTCACACGCCTGAGTAGATCTTTGAAATTCCCAAGGCATTGTGTTCGGATGGCATCATTTTGTTCATAGATTGCTTGGGGGTAATACACTTTTTGAGCGTTTGTGGCAAAATGTTCATGCCAGAAAATGGTCATAGTTTCAATAATAGAAACGTCTGATTTCAATATGGAACTCTGCCACCATTCAATCAGTTCGATTCGGCGATTTCTGTAAAGGTTTTTGTATTCCTGTTGTTGGGCTGTAGTCAAATTTCTAAAATTTGGCACATCTTCTGTGACCCAATCTCCTGGTGGACTCGGTTTGTGTTTGACTTGCAATAATGTATCCACTGCAGCTTCCATGCCCATTCCAAAAAATCGTAGAATTTCAGGATAGGTGGCGCCAGTGACGGTTCGCCTAAGGAGATGGGCTGCCTTGTCTAAATCCCATGATTGGGGGGGGAGGGATTTTAAAGATGGAGTGACATTTTTTCTCCCAGGCGTTGATGTAGGCTTGGGTAAGGCAAATACAAATGGTTCATCATCTGAATGAGGGTCATGCAATCGGCCCATATCTTGGTTGGGCCAATCCGGATCAAAATGGGAGATGCGCTTTTGTTTATCGGTTCCCAATTTGAAAAAAGATCGTCTATGGATGGGATGGGTAGCCATTGAATTCTTACTCAGGCGAAATTACGGGAAAAAAGTTAAATGGGTTTGAAATAAATTCCTGAACCAGAGGTTTAGTCTTCAATGATATTTTATGAGGAGCGTTATAAATATCCAGATGGACTTGGTGGCCTCGACTTTCTAAAAATGCTTCTGCCTTTTCACTATATTCATATGGAATCACGGAATCCTGATCCCCATGGAGAAGGAGAACAGGGGTATCTGCACTTTGTGTTGTGGCTTCCGTTTCTAAAACATCCATGTTTTTGATAAACCCGGCAATGGGAATAATGCCACCAATGGCATAAGGCAAACGAAGCGCAAACTCCATGGCCAGGCTAGCCCCCTGTGAAAATCCAATTAAGAAAATATTGTCTCGAGAAAATCCCTCTTTTTGGATATCAGCGATTAACTTATGCAGCCCGATCCAGGTCTTTTCCAAATCCCATCCTTTTTCATCACTGCCTCTAAACCAGGTATATCCTTTACCCCGATCTGATCGGTAAGGGGCTCGGGGAAAATACCATTTTGCATTTTTGATTTTCATCATCTTGGCCACTGGTTCAAATACATGCTCATCCCCCGTCCATCCATGAAGGCCAATGATGGCCTTTTTGGGGTGATTACTGGTGGTATAACTCCGGGTGACGAGATCAGATTTCACAGCAGCATGCATCAAGAATAGTTACAGATTTGAGCGGTAATTCTTCATTGTATATATATGCTTTAATACAGGTGCCCACCGTAACACCGTCCATTTGGGCCAGCCCTTCGTATTTGCTCAAATCATTTTCAGTTACTTTCATGGTGACAAATCCGCCAGATATGTTCCCACAATTGTTGCATTTTGAATCCTTATCGCAGGATAAAGCCACGATGGTAATCAATGTAATAAAAAGAAATCGTTTCAAATTAATCTCCGAAATTAGACTCTGCAGTCAGAACCCATTTAGCATTTCCGGGGGTGCGGCTCGGTTCCAGGCGATAGAGTTCACCTGTTGCTGTATCCAGCATGTAATGCCAGTGGGTGCGTTCAATTTGAAAGGATTGAAGTTGGAATCGGCCGGCGGATTTATCCTTGCCTAACTGATCCTGTACATAGGTGTCTAATTCTGTCATGATGGTGGCTAAACTGTCATCCTGGGCTTGGGTGGTCCCCATGAATATAAAAATCATGGTTGTGAGTAAAACACCTGTGATTAATCCGGTCATATATCGTTTCATCTTGTCCTCCATGGTTAAGTTCCGATCATTCGGGTGGCTTCGTAATCGGCCATCCGTTGAACAAAATCTTC
>CAYVNB010000137.1:0-2762 GCA_964452665.1 uncultured bacterium | reverse complement strand
CCATCCACCTATGTAGATAAGAAAATGGTGAATACCCATTTGGGTGGACCTATACAAATAGGTAATGCATCAATTCTTGCTGGAATTATTTTACCTGAATCACAAAACCATATTTTAATGGATCAATCCATTTATCGTGCGTTAACTAATCCATGCAATGTACAATTTAGTGTAACGGGTACATGGGCGATGATGATCGGTTTTGCAGTGGGGTTACCACCCCTCTGGGATTTAGAAACAGGTTTGTCTGGAGTGGGTGTATTTAGTCTGATGGATCAAGGATCCAATAACGGGAACGGAATCGTACCCGCCCCGCCCGATGCATGGACGCGTATTTATGCAGGTTGGGAAACGGCGACCACTATCAAATATCCTGGGAGAATATCTATCCAAAGTGGAATAGTTAATGGCATCGTTAAGGTGCCTATAAGTAATAATGAATATTTTTTAATTGAAAATAGAAATAACTGGTTTCGGAATGGTGTCAGTATCGATTCAGCTCGTTATGCTGTCTGGGATAAAACAGATAATCATCCGTCAGCAATCCAAATACTCATGGATTCAGTTGGTGTTAAAAAGAATGAATATGGCGTTGTTACAGAAGTTCCTAATTATGACTTGGGTCTCCCTGGTTCTGGACTGTTAATTTGGCATATCGATGAACAAAAAATTAAGGAAGGGATTAAATCATTTTCCATTAATGCAGACAGAAAGCATCGAGGGATAGATTTAGAGGAAGCAGATGGAGCCCAAGATATTGGTTATGTCTCCAATTTATTGACAGACCCATCTTCCGGATATTGGGGGGATATGTGGTTTGCAGAGAATAAAGAATTCTTTCGCGCTAATGCTGAGGGCAGTATGGATTTTTCTGCTTATACCTATCCAAATAGCAAATCCAATTCTGGTGCCAATTCTGGTGTAAATATTATCGATATTTCCCGTGGGGGTGAATCCATGTCATTTGATTTATCCTCAAGTTATGATGTGGCTTATTTGAGCGATGAAGGTAAATCCATCCTATTTCAATGGGATGTAGATGGGGATGGTGACTTGGATTTTGTGGGTGAGGGCGATTCGCTATGGTGGGGAGATGATTTGAATGATATCAATGCATATTATAAAAATGAAGGTAAGAACCTTCAGGTCTGTGTGGTGCAGAACTCAAACTTTACAGCTTTAGCCATGGTAAAACAAGTTGGAAATGATCAGGTTGTTGAATGGTTTAATTTTGATGAAACTATACAAAATTTTCAGCTAATGTGGACAAATAGAATAAGTGTTCTTAGTTCAAGTAAACTTTTAAAAGCAGATGGCCAAAATACCCAAGTTTGGATTCATGCTAAAAGTTCACAATACATTGTCACCCAAAATAAAATTGAAAATTTGAAATTAGATCAAGATAATATACCATACATTGATAATAATTATAGTATTCGATATTATTTGAATACGATGGGTATTTCATTAATTAAAAATTCAAATAGTGAAAATATAACTTTTAGAGGAGAGTTTAATCATTTTTCATTAATTGACCTTGATAATGATGGAAACGGAGAATTAATACTCACTGACAATAAAGGCAGAATTCATGTGTTGGATTCGAAATTTATTTATAAAAATGGTTTTCCTATCAATGCAAATGCAATTAGCCCCATTTTAGGGATAGACTTAGTTGAAGACAATAAACCGGAATTAATTTATCAAAGTGAGGGTGGAAATATTCATATAGTGAATAGTGAAGGAATTGAATTAAATCAAATTTCTACAACATATGATTTAACTGGTTTAGGTGTGTATGATGGGTATAATATGATTATAACGAACAAAAATATTTTCAAATTTAAAAAAAGCTATAACACAGAGGGAAATGATTGGAATTACACGTTTGGCACACCGGATTTTTCAAGAATATTAATGAATGAAAAATCTGTAACACCTAAAACATATTTGATAGATTTAGATTTAACTTATGCATATCCTAATCCAAGTTATGGTGAAATTGTTAATTTTCGCGTTCAAATTGGACAAGCAGAAAACATTAAAATTAATATATTTGATTTAGCTGGTTTTCCTGTTGAAAATATCAAGAAGGATTTTCAACTATATAATTTTTCTTCTAATGAATACATATCTAATGGTGTCGAAGAAGTTTCTTGGAATGTTACCAATATAAAATCTGGTATTTACATAGCTAAAGTAATCGTGAGTGGAAATGGCCAATCCGAAGAAAAGATCATCAAAGTGGGTGTTATCAAATAATGAAACTCCGTTTTGTATTGTTTATTTCTTTTGGTTTTGCCCAAGTGAATTACAATCACCCGGAATTGGATTGGCAGACAATTGAGACCGACCATTTTCGAATCCATTTTTATGCTGGGACGGAACAGTCCGCCAGGGAAGGAGCTTATGTGGCCGAAAGAGTTTATCCCTTCATAACTAAGTTATATCAGTACGAACCCTTTGATAAGACAGATATTGTATTCACTGATGTAGATGATATATCCAATGGTGCCGCATATTTTTATGATAACAAAATTTATATATGGACGAATCCACTTGAATTTGAATTGCGTGGCTCTCACCGTTGGCTCCAAAATGTAATTACCCATGAATTTGCACATATCGTTTCTATTCAACGGGCGCAGAAATTTGGAAAGTCTATCCCTGGGGGATACGTCCAGTGGATAGGCTATGAAAAAGAAAAACGTCCCGATGTACTTTATGGCTACCCCAACACATTGGTGAGTTATCCGTTTCCG
>CAYVNB010000136.1:1686-2763 GCA_964452665.1 uncultured bacterium | reverse complement strand
CAAGTAAATGCAATGGGTCTTCAGGGTGAAATCCATGTGATTGGTGATGGGTATACCGATTATGAATTAAAGGCCAAAGGTCCTGCGAGTTTATTTTTTGCTTTCACTGAAAATGTAAGTCGAGAAAATGTATATACTTTGGCCGATGGCATTTTAAATAAATTTGATGATTATATACTATTGTCTCGCGATTAGGCGAAATATTATTCCACATTGTTTTATAAATTCATCATTGATTTAAACCAAATTTATAATGAATAAGGAACCCATGCTTAAAGATACACTCGCTAAAAAAATCCCCGATTGGCAAAATGAAATACGATCCGTCCTAAAGGATAAGGGAAATGCCATAATTAGTGAAGTCACTGTGGCACAAGCCTATGGCGGTATGCGAGGCATAAAAGGACTTACATGCGAAACGTCCGCTGTATCCTCTGATGATGGGTTAATCATTAGAGGTTATCCCTTGCTTGATATTACCCAAATTTCGCCTGAAGAAGTTTTCTATTTACTCCTCACCGGGGATATCCCAAATGATGAAGCCATCAAGGATGTCCAAGATCAATTCAGATCACATCAAGATGTGCCTGTTTATATTTGGGATATACTGGAGGTTATGCCGGAAAATTCACACCCTATGACCATGCTCACTTCAGCGATTCAGGCCATGCAGGTAGATAGTCAATTCGTGAAGCATTATGATGAGGGAATGCCCAAATCTGATTTTTGGAAATGGACATTAGAAGATGGGATTCGCCTACTCGGTGTTATGCCTGGAATTGCTGCAGGTATTTATCGAATGCGATTTAATAAAGGTGATCGAATTGCACCGGATCCATCATTGGATTGGGCTGGGAATTTTGCCCATATGCTGGGTATAGAAGGTGATGACTTTAAGAAACTCATGCGACTCTATTTGATGCTCCACTGCGATCATGAAGGGGGCAATGTGAGTGCATTCAGTTCTTTAACCGTAGCGTCTGCTTTATCTTCTCCATTCCTATCAGTGGCCGCAGGATTAAACGGCCTCGCCGGACCACTCCATGGATTGGCAAACCAGGAATGTCTAAAGTTCGT
>CAYVNB010000136.1:0-1586 GCA_964452665.1 uncultured bacterium | reverse complement strand
AACTATTATACCGTATTGTTTAGTATATCCAGAGCCATGGGTATGATCGCGCAAATGGTTATTAACCGTGCCATGGGGATTCCTATTACGCGGCCCAAATCAGTCACAACTGAGTGGATCAAAAATAACGTCTGACCCATTTTTTCTTCTTTAGAAGTGTCTTATTTTCAAACCATGAGACGCTTCATCCTCATCTGCATTTCATTCCTCATCTGGATGGGTTGTGCGTCCCATCCGGTGGTGAACCCCCATTTACCTGAACCTGGCAAAGTGAAAAAAGGGTATGCCCTTTCGATTGAAAATGTATTTCCATATATGTGGTATCGTAAGGGACTCACGGATAAAAGTGAAATCGGTTTCAGGGTAGGACTCCCCATTTATGGTTCAGGGATTGATTATAGTCGAGTTGTTTACCAAAAAGATAATAAGTGGGATATGATCAACTTAGCCTGGTCCGTGAATCCCAATTTTAACATGGATGCAACCTACTACAAGTTCAAAACTAAAAAGGGAAAAGATGGTTTTTTAAAATCCCGATGGACGGGGATCAGAGGCATGGTCATTCAGAATGGTATTACCAATCATGCCAGCAATCGGCTTGGTATTCTAATGGGATTTCAAGCGAACCCACGGTGGGGAATGGAATTCGGGTATTTTCACGACCCCACGTCCATGCCCATTCAGCAACTGTTTAATCCAAAGTGGGATCCAACAGCAGAAGGCGTTTCAAAACGATTCGAAGATAAGCCCATGAAAGATAGCGCCACTGGATTTCCTTCAGAGTATTCTCGACTAACCGGGCTGCATATTAGTGTTTTCTTTGATTTGGGTGCACCAAAAAAGGAAAAGTAATTTTGTCCCTACTTGATAAAATTAAAACATGCTTTGATCGTTCCGTTACATCGGACTATGATGGCCCTTCAAACGTACACCCCATCATCCAACTCAATGCTCTTAAAAATATTATTGGGGATGACCGCCAAACACCATCCCAAATATTACTGGATGCTTTGTCCAAATTATCTGAACGACACTCGCAACGAACTGATGATCAGGCGGTTCTTGACCGTGCGGCGAAGGATGGCTTAGGTCTTCCTGTTTTTATTTCCGATCTGGAAGATGCCTGCCAAAGTGGAAATCCACTGGATATGGAAATGGAAGCAGCCCGCCTCCAATGGGTCAGTGAAAATGGGCTGGGCGGACTGGAAGTCCTTATGGAAGTTGCTCTTCAGGATTTTGATCGATTGGGTCTATTTTCCTATCATCTTCAAAGAACCAATGTATTCAATCAAGATGTAAAAAATACATGGCCCTATACTCGATGCCTTCTAAAGGAGATTGCCAAAGCACCTTTGCCGGAACCTCACCAAAAGATGGATGATGAATCATGGAGTATGGATTCAGTCCCAAGTGACGAGATCTTGGTGGATAAAATGGCGGCGGCTAGACGATTATGGCATGGCGAATATATTCGGATCAATGGCATGCGCAGGGAATTATCAAATTGGTTCAGCACGATTTCGATTAAAGGAACCCATAAAAAAAATATCATGAATGGACTTGAAAATTATGTAAATAATGGGGGT
>CAYVNB010000135.1:0-2792 GCA_964452665.1 uncultured bacterium | reverse complement strand
ATTTGCCATTTGCCATAATTGAATATCCTTTTCGAGGTATTCCTCGATCAATCATTTCAATACAGACCAATTGTCGGTATAAATTTTCTTTCGCTGAAACCAGGGCATTTTTACCCATAAAATCTGCTTTATTCAGTTTGGTGATCCACCCCAATCCTGCTTCTATAGGGTGTGTAGATTCATCAATATCATTTCCGTAAAGTGCATACTTCATTTCCATACGAAGTGTATCACGGCACCCAAGCCCTACGGGCGCTACTCCATCTTCGCCGGCATTCATAATGGTATCCCAAATCCCACAAATTGATTCATTATCCGCATAAATTTCAAAACCCAATTCCCCCGTATATCCTGTACGAGACAGGGTGGCTGTGTGACCGTTAATATTCCCCACACCAAAACAATAAAAACCCATGGTATTCAAATCAATATCTACCACTTGTTGAAGTATATCTCGGGATTTCGGCCCCTGGAAGGCAATGAGACCCATATGGTCGCTCATATCCATTATATCCACATTATCAGGCTTATTGGCCATGAGCCAATCCAAATCCTTCTCCATATTGCCGCAATTCACCACAAGCATGAAATGATCCGGATACCGATAAATCAGGAGGTCATCGATAATGCCTCCATCTTCATAGCACATGGCCGAATACTGAGCTTGCCAAGGCTGAATGGATCCTACATCATTCACCGTTAAATAATTGAGAAAGTTCTCTGCCCCCTCACCACTTAGGATAAACTCTCCCATGTGGCTCACATCGAATAGCCCAGCTGATGAACGAACAGCCAAATGCTCCTGGATAATCCCTGAATACTGGATAGGCATCTCATATCCGGCGAAGTCCACCAACTTGGCGCCCAAAGCCACATGTTTATTGTGGAGTGGCGTTTGTTTCATTTAGATTCGAAATAGGTTTTCAGCTTGGCCATACCCTCATTGATATCATCCACAGAAATACCAGAATAAGCAAACCGAATAAAGAAGTCTGTCTCTCCTACCTGTGGTCTTCCGAAGTGGTCCCGCGTACAGAAGGATACATTCGCATTTTCTAATGTGCCCACTTGGAGTTGGTCAATTTTATCGAATCCCTTCCATGCCATGACTTCATTCACATTTGGAAATAGATAGAAAGTACTGCGAGGTGTTGGAATATTGATGCCATTAATCGCATTCAATCCTGCCACCGCTGCATCCCTTCGCTCTCTAAGTGTATTTAAAATAGATTGCGCGCCCGATGGATCGCCATTAAGGGCTTCCACCATGGCATCCTGAATAAAATGGGTGGTGCAGGATTCAGCATTCACATTTAATTTCGAAATAATTTTAATAATCTTTTCCGGACCAATTGAACCTCCCACGCGCCACCCTGTCATTGCATATTTTTTCGAAAATGTATATAAGATAACCGTCCTCTCTTTCATCCCTGGTAAAGTGACGATGGAACGGGCCTCCCCTTCATAAATTATTTCATAATAAGCATCATCCGTAAGTACCCATAAATCGTTCTTGATGGCCAAATCGGCCACCGCTTCCATTTCTTCCTTAGAGGATTCTGCAGAAAGGGGATTTTGATAATTATTATAAATAATTGCTACTGTTTTATCCGTAATTGATGCCTTCAGTTTATCCATATCAATATCAAAACCCGTATCCGTTTGAACAAAATTATAGGCTACAGCACAACCACCTTGATATTCAATTTGAGATTCATAGATGGGATACCCCGGATTGGGATATAAAACTTCATCACCCGGATTCATGATCGCAGCGATAAATTTACCGATGGTAGGTTTGCCGCCGGGCTGAACGGAAACATTATCCGGCCCGAAAGCAATACCCCTTCTTGAGCCCACATCATTGGCTAAGGCCTCCCGTAAGGGCAGAATCCCCTCTGACGGACAATAACCAGTTTTACCGTCTCGGATGCCTTTTAAGGTGGCTTCTACTATATTTTCAGGCGTGGCAAGGTTAATATCTCCTAAATGGAATGGATAGACTTTATGACCTTTTGCCGCCCAAGCCCGTGCCTGTGCGGACACGGCGAAAGCGGTTTCAGTCCCTAAATTATTTATTTGATTTGCGTATTGCATGCTCTCTTCAAATCATTTTTGCTAATGCTTTACGAATTATTTCTTCTAATCTGCCAGATAGTTCTCCGGCACTTTCTAAATCTGTCAAAGTTTTATTCACCTGCCCCGTCTTATATCCCAAGGATTGGAGCGCATTGGCCGCATCCTTCACTATACTTGAATCACCATTTTCTATAAAACCTAACTCATTTTTTTCATCTAGATCAGCGACAAATTTTTCTTTTAATTCCACAATAATCCGTTTAGCCGTCTTGGCTCCAATCCCTGAAATGACCGTGAGAGATTTTACATCCCCGGCGATGATACGGTTTTTAAATTCATCAGGATTTGTTCCGGACAAAATATTCATGGCGGATCGCGGACCAATGCCACTAATCGTATTCAGGTTCATAAACAGGGATCTCTCTGCATGATCTTTGAATCCATATAGATCTAAAATATCTTCTTTTACGTGGAGGTAGGTTAGAAGCTCAACAGATTTTTCCTGCCCCGGCAGGCTATCATAAGCCGACACTGTAATGTGAATACGGAACCGAATACCTCCAATATCCACGATTGCCTCTGTAGGATTTTTGGCATACAATTTGCCTGATATCGATTCCATTAAACTCATAAATATTTATTCTGATTGATATGACATAATCCAATGGCCAAGGCATCGGAAACATCCATTGGCTTTGGTGGGACATCCAATT
>CAYVNB010000134.1:0-2795 GCA_964452665.1 uncultured bacterium | reverse complement strand
GCAGAAATTTCCATGAGATATTCTGGTATTTCTTCCCATTTTGATTCATCTACATCTCTCAATGTGTCTCCTTTGGTTCGCACCAGAATCATCGGCTTGAGTAAAAGCGCTTCATTATATGTTTTTAGCTCATGTTTCAATGTTTTTAAAACATTCGATGGATCTTCTTCATTTCCATCAATTAGATATAATAGTAACCGGTTCCGCTCAATGTGTCGTAAAAACTGATGGCCCAGCCCCTTTCCTGCACTTGCCCCTTTAATTAAACCGGGTATATCAGCCATAAGAAAAGATTGATATTCACCCGTTTTCACAATCCCCAGATGAGGTTCCAGCGTCGTAAACGGATAATCGGCAATTTTGGGTCGGGCTTTTGATAAGACGGACAGCAGTGTTGATTTACCTGCGTTGGGCAGCCCAACCAATCCCACATCGGCCAATACTTTTAATTCAAATTCGAATTTACCTTTTTCTCCTGCTGTTCCCGATTGAGCATATCGTGGCGTTTGATGTGTTGAAGATTTAAAATTTACATTTCCTTTGCCTCCGATACCCCCTTTACATATTACTACTTCTTCCCCATTTTCCACCAAATCAGCCACGACCACTTCAGACGAAATTTTTCGGATTAATGTACCCAAAGGGACATGGATGACAATATCTTCTCCATCCTTACCGGTTTTCATATTGGATGAACCAGCGGTTCCATTTTTTGCACGGTAAATTCGCGAATAACGAATATCTTGAAGCGTATGGAGATTGCTGTCAGCCTTTATGATTATATTACCGCCACGACCGCCATTTCCACCATCAGGACCACCCTTTGGAATATATTTCTCCCGACGGAATGAAACGCATCCTGAACCGCCTTTACCGGCGTGAAGTTCTACTTTGGTATAATCAACAAACATGATTCATAATAAAAAAGGTGTGTAAAAGCTTACACACCTTTTTCCATAAAATGCTTTATCAAATGCTTACATATTGGCAATAATGGCCTCACCAAATCCTGAGCAGGATACTTTTGTTGCACCATCCATTAGGCGATGGAAGTCATATGTAACTTTCTTCTCTCCTATGGCACCTTCTATTCCTTTTGTAATGAGATCGGCCGCTTCCTGCCACCCCATATGCTCTAACATCATCACACCGGATAAAATTACTGAAGACGGATTTACCATATCCTTGCCAGCATATTTTGGTGCGGTACCATGGGTCGCCTCAAAAATGGCCTGACCTGAATCATAATTAATGTTAGCCCCAGGAGCAATGCCAATACCGCCCACTATAGCAGCCAAAGCGTCTGAAATATAATCCCCATTTAAATTCAACGTAGCAATCACATCATATTCAGCAGGGCGAAGCAATATTTGCTGCAAAAAGGCGTCGGCAATGACATCCTTTACGATGATTTTCTTTCCATTATTATTGATCACCTGCCAAGGACCACCTTCATAATCCGTTGCCCCATATTCACGTTTTGCCAATTCATAACCCCAAACTTTGAATTGCCCTTCTGTAAATTTCATGATATTCCCTTTATGCACCAGAGTAACCGTATCCCGATTGTGAGCGATGGCATGATCAAAAGCTGCTCTCACAACTCGCTCAGTCCCTTCCTGTGAAACTGGCTTAACACCTAGGGATGCGGTGTTGGGGAAACGAATATTGGTTACACCCATTTCATCCTTCAAGAAAGATTTTACTTTTTCTACTTCTTCTGTACCATGCATCCATTCAATACCGGCATATATGTCTTCTGTATTTTCACGGAAGATAATCATGTCAACCAATTCCGGCTTTTTAACCGGTGACGGTACCCCTTCGAACCAACGGATAGGCCGTACGCAAGCGTATAAATCTAATATTTGTCTTAAGGCCACATTCAGTGAACGAATACCGCCGCCAACTGGAGTAGTCAAGGGGCCCTTTATGGCAATTAAATATTCTCGAATTGTGTCTAATGTTTCTTCCGGCAACCATGAACCGGTTTGTTTATTGGCTTTTTCCCCTGCCAATACTTCTTTCCACACAATGGATCGATCATTTCCATAGGCTTTTTCTACACATGAATCAAAAACCATTTGAGATGCACGCCATATATCCGGACCAATTCCATCCCCTTCAATAAATGGAATAATAGGATGATTTGGCACATTTAATTTTTCATTTTCTAATCTAATTGATTCACCCTGTATAATATTGCTCATGTTTAATTACTTTCTTTTACCGGTTTTTTTGTGTCTTTATCAGGTTTCTTTTTTGAGTCTTTATCAGGTTTCTTTTTTGAGTCTTCATCAGATTTTGTCTTTGACTTGGATGAATCCTTATTAGCATAATCTGTAAGATAAAATCCGCTACCTTTAAAGATCAAACCTGACCCCCCACTGATCAAACGACGTAGATCACCCTTACACTCTGGGCATAATTCCAATAGGGCATCAGACATAGTCTGAAAATATTCAAATGTATGACTGCATTTTTTGCACTTGTAATCGTATGTTGGCATTTGGATGATTTTCTATGAAAAAATAGACGAGGAATTTAATAAATATGGAGAAGATTTACTTTCGCAAAAGCGAAAGAGAGAAAAAAATATTTCAGGTCAATTTATATTTTTCTCTTAAATGATTCATTACATTTTTAGGCACAAATTTGGAAATATCGCCTTTCAGGCGTGCCACATCTTTAACCACACTTGAATTCAAATGGATAAACTTTTCAGAGGTAACCATTAATAAGGTGGATACATCGGAATTTAAATGATGGTTCATGGTAGCCATTTGAAATTCAAA
>CAYVNB010000133.1:0-2859 GCA_964452665.1 uncultured bacterium | reverse complement strand
TATAGCATTAGAAGCTGCTATTAAATTATTTGCTATGAATGAGAAAATTTCAGGAGAAGTCTTGCGCCTGAATAAGCCATTTATGTATCGAACTATATCACAAGCATTGAGCAATGCCTTGGCCTATCCCTATATGGTCATTAATTGGAAAGAAAAGAATCGTGCCCTGTTTAAATGGATGGATGTGCAGCGGTGGCCCATTTTATTTATCTTTGGGCTCATTGCCCTCGTCGGAGTGGTGAATATCATTTCTGCTTTGGCCATGATTATTATTGATAAGACCCGGCAAATCGGACTGCTAAATTCTTTGGGTCTCAGTATTGGTGATATAAAAAAAGTATTTCTCATTAAAGGGTTGGTCATTGGAGTTGGCGGTTCCTTGAGTGGGTCGACTTTGGCTGTCATTCTAGCGGTCATGCAAAACACCTTTAAATGGATTAAAGTGCCGGAAGATGTCTATTTCATGGATTTTATCCCTTTGGATGTGAACTGGGTGGATATTGGCATTATTATTCTATTTGCATTGATCACTTCTGTCTTGGCTGCATTGTGGCCTACGATTCGGGCGGGACAAATTGACCCGGCAACGGCGTTGAAATACGAATGAGTTTTTCACGAAACATAGCTAAACGATTTATGTTGGGAGGTAAGGGCGCTGGCCCAAGCCGTCTCACAGGATGGATTGCCATCATTGGCCTGGCTGTAGGATGTATGGCTATGGTACTATCTATTGCCGTGTTAAATGGATTTGAATCTAGGGTGGTGAACAAAATTGTAGGATTTGAGGGGGACATCCGTGTTTCGGGTGTCACTGATTGGGCCAATGCAAAAACATATATTGAATCCGTGGATGGTGTAAAAAAAGTGTTAACC
This sequence comes from uncultured bacterium, assembly GCA_964452665.1. Lineage (GTDB taxonomy): Bacteria > Fidelibacterota > Marinisomatia > Marinisomatales > TCS55 > TCS55. Next base: position 1,986 of record CAYVNB010000133.1, on the reverse strand, counting down.
TTCCAGGAACGAAAAGGGTTGATTCTCGGTCGAGGCGAAACCCAAAGGATGGTGGTTTTTAAAGCAGTAGATCCAGCCCTGATTCAGGAATTCTATAACTTGAATATGTTGGAAGGATTAGTATCGAATTTTCCCATGGTCTATTTGGGTGAAATGACGGCCAGGCGGTTAAATCTGAATGTAGGGGATGGGTTTCGGATTATGAGTCCTATTGATCATGGCTCAACTTGGGGCATACCCAGGCAAATCCAATGCGTGGTGGGGGGTATCTTCAGTGTGCAGGTACTAGATTTAGATGATAAAATCGCCTTCATCCCTTCAGAGGTGGGCAGTCAACTTTTTATCCGAAAGCGGGGACCCGATGGGATGGATATTCGATTGGATATCGGTCAAGATGTGAATGTGGTGGCCGGGGAAATCCGCAGTTTATTTCCCCATGCAAAAGTAGAAACCTGGGGCGACCTCCATGCAGAATTATTCGGTGCCATGAAATTTGAACGGATCGGTGCCTTGGCGGTCTTGAGCCTCATCATTGTGGTGGCTTGCTTCAACCTGATTACCACTTTAGTTTTGGTGATTGCCCAAAAGGTGCGGGAATTCGGTATCCTTCAGCTCATGGGCACACCGAGAGAGTTAGTCCGATCTATCGTCATGAATCAAGGGGCCATTATTGGGTGCATGGGCATTGGAACCGGCGTATCGATTGGTCTTGCTCTCACGGCTATCCAAAATCGATTTGGTATTATTACACTACCGGAGGATATCTATTTCACACCCTACCTGCCCATGGATATATTCCTATCTGATGTAATCACAATCCTGGCCATTTCCGTAGGGATGGTTCTGGTATCGGCAATATTGGCAGCGAGGCGAGCCTTGGCCATATCACCCTTAGAAGCAGTCTATTTAGAAAAATGATTTTAGAAGCAAAAAACCTATCCAAATCCTTTAAAAATGGTGAAAAAATATTATCCGTATTTTCAGATGTATCTCTATCCGTTTCAGCTGGGAACCTTATTACTATTATGGGTCCCAGCGGTGCAGGTAAATCTACACTACTCAATATTTTGGGTACATTGGATACACCCGATTTTGGTTCAGTCGTTATCAATGGACAGGATATCCAAGGATTGACCTCATCAGAGATTGCAAATATTAGAAATAAGGCATTGGGATTTGTATTTCAGTTCCATCATTTGCTCCCTGAATTTACTGCATTTGAGAATGTTCTAATTCCCAACCAAATTGCAGGTGAAGCGGGGAATGAAACGAAAGGAAAAGAATTATTGGACTATATCGGCCTTGCTGATAGAATGGATCATTTTCCATCTCAACTTTCTGGTGGTGAACGGTTGAGAGTGGCGGTGATCCGCGCCCTCATGAATGAACCAAAACTAGTTTTGGCTGATGAGCCCACAGGAAATCTTGACATGGGGAATGCAAATCGGTTGGTGGACCTCTTCAAACAGATTAATACAGATTTTAATCAAGCTTTTGTAATTACTACTCATAATCCGGAAGTGGCAGCGATTGGGAATAAACAGTTTTATTTAGAAAATGGATCACTTTCTTTTTCGGATAGGGTTTGAACTTGTTATTACCTTGTTTAATTTCATTGTAGTATGAAAGAAAATTTTTCCAAGCGCGTCCAGAATATTATGAAATTTGCCAAGGAGGAGGCTATCCGACTGGGGCATAGTTATGTGGGTTCTGAACACTTACTCTTAGGTTTGCTCAGGGAGGACTCAGGCCTTGGCTCCAAGATCTTCGATATTTTCGATTGTGACATCGAGGATATCCGCGCCATGGTGGAAGATATGGTTAAAACTTCTGGCGGTACAATGACCTTAGGCCATTTGCCCCTGACACGCCGTGCAGAACGAATCCTTCGAAATGCCTTTAATGAAGCGGCGGCCATAGGGGCCACCATTGCTGATGATGAGCATTTACTTTTGGCCATGCTTAAGGAAACCGAAGGAATTGCCT
>CAYVNB010000132.1:0-2953 GCA_964452665.1 uncultured bacterium | reverse complement strand
AACGGGGTGATTTCAATCCAAATGTCCGGGCCAATGTGGCCTATAACCCTGATTCGGAAATCATTCCAACCACTCGATCGAATGGTGTGCTCATTGCCAATGTGGCTCCGCGCTCCGGGCTCGTTTCCGGGCAATCTTCCATCATGCTCATGGATGGATGGACCTGGGAAGATGCAACATTGGTCCATCCCAGCGGATTGCATGTGAATTGGCCCGGGATGGGGATTCGCAGTGGAGGATGGTTTCGTCGGATACCTGCTGATAAACAGATTCAACAGCGAACGGAAGCACTCAAAGGTTTGGATGACATGATTAAGGAAGGCCGGGCCTATGCACGCCTGAGCCACACTAAATCACTTAAAGCGGAAGATTACCATAATATGGATTTACGCCTAGAAAGTCTCATCCCTTATGTCCATGGCCAAAAACCCATCTATGTTCATGCCAATGAAGTTCGTCAAATCGAAGCGGCTGTCCACTGGGCAAATCGTCATGAGGTCAAAATCATTATCGTTGGTGGAAAAGATGCCTGGCGAACAGCTGATTTGTTAAGTAAAAATAAAATCCCTATAATCTATGTAGGTGTAACCGCATTACCTTCTCGCCGCTTTGAAGATTATGATCAAGCCTATAAGGGGCCTGCCTTACTCCATGAAGCGGGTGTTCAGTTTTGCATCACTTCTTCTGGTACATATACGGTGCGCAACTTACCAAATCATGCAGCTATGGCAGCAGCCTATGGCCTTCCCAAAGAAGCAGCATTGCGTTCCATCACACTGTCAGCAGCTGAAATAATTGGAATAGCTGATCAGGTTGGATCATTGGAAACCGGAAAGGATGCCACCCTATTTATTTCAACAGGGGATCCTTTGGAGATTCGAACCAATGTATTGCAGGCCTACATCCAAGGTCGAAAGATTGATATGGATGATCACCATAAATCTCTCTATCATAAATACCAAGAAAAGTATCGACAGTTGGGGATTTTAAAAGAATAAACTTAACAGTCATTACATATCCCGCATTTCGCGGGATGAAGTAATTCCATAAATGAGATTGTTTTACTGCTTTCGCATTGACTATATAAACTAAAAAAGGGCTAATAAGATTTAGCCCTTTTTTATGGATTTGGTGCAGAAAAATTCTGATTCGTAGAAGGAGGTTAATGAGGAGGGTTAGCAAACCAGAAAATTCATTAAACCTGCACCAGAGAGAATTTAAGACTATTTTTCCACAAACTTCCAATTAATAGTCATGGTTCCTGAATTACCATTCTCATCATAATAATTGGTTATCTCGAAGAAAGCATATTTGGTATCATCTATATTGACCGCAAATACAAAATCTTTCGGACTCATTTGATGAGTTGTTTGGTTATAGTTATACCATCCTTGAGTTAAATATGTCTTATCATTCTCTGCTTTAAACTCAGATGGAGCAGGTATGGTGCCAACATCTTTTATAGATGCAGCATCAATCCTTGCAGCTGTTTTTTCTGAATTAATGATTATAACAGGATCCTTGATAGCTGGCGCCATTGGTGAAGGTTGATAATCAACAATAGCAAATTGGAGATCCCATGAGGATGGTTCTGTCGTTGTACCCTTATTTTCAGAAAAAGTAAAGAACTCGGGACCATTCTGTTTAATATCCACAGAGATGAATTCTTTTAGTGATTCATCAATTTCATCGTTTACATTCTTATCTTCGCAACCGATTATGAATATGATCAATCCGAATGACCATATATGCATCTTTTTCATTTTATTTTCCTTTTTATTCGTTTTTGAAGTCAAAGCGTATACCTCCATACCATTCTCTTCCAGGCATGGGTCCCCACACTTTGTCCACTTGGTTAGTTAAATTTTTAACGCCCAAAAATCCCTGCAATCGCCAGGGCAATGGAAATGTTACATTACTATATAAGATTGTGTTAGGCTCAATAATTATTTTGACTGGTTCTCCAGCCAGATCAGATTCCCAGTTGATTCTCTCACTCATATGTTGGAACCGCAAATTAAATTTTATACCTGAGTCAAAACCATATTTCAACCCTGCCAAAACTTTATACCTTGCTTTAAGGGGCAATAATCTTTCATTTTCTTTATCCCAAGTATCAAGGTGACTGAAACCAATCCAAGTCTGAAAGTTCTTTAGGATAAAATAAGTATAGTCCAATTCTATGCCACGGGTCCGCACGGAGGATAAATTCACATTCTGGTATGTGGACTGACCATCAATAAGACCAAGATATTTATAATCAATTAATCCACTAATTTCATTCCAGAAAAAGTTAATTCTTGCATGATATTTACCTGTGTTCCATCGTTCAATATCCAGGCTCACATTTTGAGAAGTTTCTGGTTTTAGATCTAAATTTCCTACGATATGATACCCAATGGAAATATTTGAATAATCAAAAAAAAGTTCCTTAAAGGATGGTGCGCGGAATCCTTCCCCGTATGCCAATCGGATTCGAGAAATCATTTCGGGTTTAAACATTAAAGAGACTTTTGGAGAAACCTGCTGACCATAAATAGAATGTTGATCCAGTCTAAGTCCGCCCAACAATATCCACTTTGGGGATAATTTAATCTCATCTTGAATAAATAGGTTATTCAGATTGGAGACCCTTCTCCCTTTGATGACCCGGTCAGAATCAATCCCTTCATAATCAAAACCGATGCCGCCCATTATTTTATGAGTCTGGCCTTCTCTTTGCATTTTTATATTGATTGAAGTCAATTCATCTTTCGTCAGTGATCCTTTAATTAAATTGCCAGACTGTAAAACTAACCGATCAAAAATGTGACTGTAATTTGATCTCATAATACTTCCATCTATTTTCCAGTGGTCCTTGATATAAATTATTTGGCCACCCATGGAAGAGCGGTCATTATGCGTTTTATCCTTAAAGACACTGCTTCCAATCAGAGATTGATATTCGACAAAA
>CAYVNB010000131.1:0-2982 GCA_964452665.1 uncultured bacterium | reverse complement strand
TTTCAAGGAATTGATCTCGTTCAATCTCTTTCCGTAATATTTTTCGTTTAGGTTTCAACATAGTATTGAATCTCCAATTATTTTGTACCCCCGACTGGAGTCGAACCAGTATCTAATCCTTAGGAGGGATTTATTCTATCCATTGAACTACAGGGGCAAGCCTATGAAATTAAGTCTGATCATAAATGGATAAAAACAAGGAAAAACAAAATATCTAAGCAGAAATCTGTTCATGCCGCAAGTCCCGCGTCATGAGAAATGAAACCACCTTTTTAGGATCTTTATCATTAAATAATACCTGATACACACCTTCGGATATAGGCATTTCAACTTTATGTATTTTTGCCAAATCATGGACAGATTGTGTCGTTTTCACTCCTTCGGCAACCATATCCATTTCATCAAATATAGATGATAAGGATTTACCACGACCAATTTCTTCTCCCACAAATCGATTTCGACTATGTTGACTGAAGCAGGTGGCAATCAGGTCCCCGATCCCACTTAATCCAAAAAAGGTATTTTTTTCTGCGCCCATCGCTTCACCCAATCTCGTAATTTCAGTCAATCCACGGGTCATAAGTGCTGCTTTCGTATTGTCCCCGAATCCTATGCCATCACAAATACCAGCTGCAATGGCGATTACGTTTTTTAAAGATCCTCCCAACTCAACACCGAGGATATCATGATTTGTATAAACCCGCAAAATATTTGAAGAGAATACAGCCTGAACCTTTTCTGCACTTTCATGGAAGATTGATGCTGCAACTAGTGTGGTGGGATGGCCGCTGATGACTTCTTCTGCATGGCTGGGTCCATAAAGGGAAACAATATAATTTGTGTTATGACCTGTTTCTTTTGAAATCACTTCACTCATGGTGTCTAAAGTACCGTTTTCTATTCCTTTTGCCACATTCACGATGATGGCTTTTTGCGATATATTTCCCTTTAATTGCATCATAATTTCACGGACAGCATGTGAAGGTGCTGCGCAAATAATTTTGTCAGCATCATTAGTAATTCGAAGTATATCCGGTTCAAAATTGATATTTTTATGAAACGTAAACTGATCCAAGCGAGGATGCTTTCTTGAATAGGCCATCTCAGCCACAACATCTGCTCTATGGTGCCAAGCATGAACGATATGGCCATTTTCAGCCAATCCCTGTGCAAGCGCACTCCCCCATGTACCGCAACCTAAGACAGCAATTTTACCCAAGATCAGTCAGTGTACATTGTGTTAATAACATGTGCCCAATTTTCACTAATCTGTTTTCGCCGAATTTTGAGGGTCGGTGTCAATTCGCCATCATCTATAGTGAAATCTCTAGGAAGAATTGTAAATTTTTTCACCTGTTCGGGATTGGAAAATTCTCCATTTAATTTTTGAACAGATTCATCCACTTCTTTGTAAACATTCTCACTATCTGTGAAATCAGACAGATCGTGGCCTTTTTCTTTCAATATTATCAATTGTTGAATAGGATCTTTCGGAATTTTCTGCGGATCCATACCCAGTTTATCCCTAAGAATGGCACTAACATCTAATGTAATCAGTGCAGAACAATATTTTTTTCCATCCCCTACTAAAAAACATTGAGAAACAATAGGAATCGACTTCATGGTCTCTTCAATAACTAGTGGAGCAATATTTTTACCACCAGAACTGACATAGATTTCTTTTTTTCTACCTGTGATTTTTAAGTAACCCTCTTCATCAATTTCTCCTACATCTCCTGTATAAAGCCAACCGTCGATTATAGTATGATCGGTTGCTTCCTGATTTTTATAGTAGCCTTTCATGACATGGCCGCCTTTGATTAGCACTTCTCCATCCTTGGCAACTTTTACCTCAGTGCCAGGAATAGGTTTTCCCACTGTTCCAATTTTATTATGACCTGGATAGTTTGTAGTGGCACCTGCTGAATTTTCGGTCATACCGTAACCTTCATAAAGTGGAATTTCCAATGATTGGAATAAATTAAGAATACCTGTATTTATAGGAGCGGCTCCTGACAGCATTAACCGAGCCTCTGAAAATCCTATAGCCTCTTTTAATTTTTTCTTCAAAATTCCTCCCAAAATAGGCATGTTGAGACCGTATTTTAATATAGCTTTTCCTGATATGGCTGCTTTGAGGTTTGAAAATACTTTTTCATATATACGCGGGACGCCGACGAAAAAATGTGGTTTTACATCTTTTGCATAATCCACAACCAATAATGGATTATCACATACAAATAGATGCATCCCTCTGAATACCCAATAATTTAAATCAACCATCTGACCAAATACATGAGCCAAGGGTAGCCAGGATACATAACGCTCACCTTGATGAAAATTAAAAATCTCTACACTAGAATTAAGTTCAAACTCCCAATTGCCATGTGTTAAAGCAACTCCTTTGGGATTTCCCGTAGTACCTGATGTATAAATTAAACAGGCTGTATCCTCTTTTTTCAATTGATCTAAATGGTTTTGAACTTCATCATCATTCCCTTGATCCCCTTTAGCCATAAATGTGTCCCAAGACATTATTTTAGGGTGTTCAAGTGCATCTACATTCGGCATCATTATAACTGCTTCTACATCTGGTAGTTCATCTAATACTTCACGGATTCGATAGGAAGGCATTTTTTCCGTTTCATTATTATCCATGGGATTTTTACCAACAAATACAACCTTTGAATTAGAATTTCCAACGATCCAGGAGACTTCCTTAGGCGAACAGGTGTGATAAACGCCCACAGCGGCAGAGCCAATAACCTGAGCACCAAAATATGTGCCATACCATTCTTTGGAATTATAACCATAAATGCTAATTTTTTCGTCTGGTTGAACTCCTAATGCCATTAATGATTTCGAGATAGCACTTACCTGATTACCGAATTCACTCCAAGTGACCGGATTCCAATTCCCAGATGAATCCATGGTGGAAAGGGCCGGTTCGTTCCGAAAATTTTTCATATTTTCAAAAAGTAT
>CAYVNB010000130.1:0-2982 GCA_964452665.1 uncultured bacterium | reverse complement strand
CCATACATTGAACTTTTATTTACAATACCATCATTTTCGAACCAAGTTGAATCTGTTTCTGAACCATCCGCAAAATATGCTTTTTTACTACCCATTAATCTAGCATTTGCACGTATAATAAATGACATGGATTGGTGAGGTACATGACGACCTGAAGTGGAATCCAGAACTGTATTGCTCGTTACATAAGAAAAATAGTACACATTTGGGTTTGCTGTACATATTGTATTCAATTCTTTTGCACCCTCAATACTTGCATCCCATGCGATAATATTTTTTGTGCCCCAAGCGGGGTGTTCTTTCATGCGATTAAAATAGTCTCCCCAACTTTCCTCTTTATTCCTATTAAAACCCCATTGTTCTAAATCAAAGTCATAGAATGAATTCCCGACCACAGCGGCAATGGCGATAAAATCCTGTAAAAAAGGAATGCCAGATTTAACAAAGTTTGATAGCGTGCTCCCATTATGGGGAGATGAAACAGAAGTGATGGAGTGGATCCACCCGTTATGGGCTTCCCCAAGGAAATTGCTTTCTTCTACTGTATTTGAAGAATCTACGATTGATGTTCTAAGAAGATAATCCAGCATGCGTACAGTCTGCCCACCCATGCTATGTCCTAGTAAATGGATTGGATGTGCTTCATCCCATTGCGGATAAAGGCCTGGGTATAATTTGCCATTTGGTTTTTGAATTAAATCAAATTTTTCAGAATGTCCCTTACCGTAATTTACCTGCCCACCTTTGATTTGGTAAAACAATTCAACCGCCCTGTCCCAATTGGATGATATGGGCCCAACGCTTGCCACATATACTTCATAGCCCTGATCTTTTAATGCCTGCTCTAAGTCATATTTCCCACCCCAGTACTTATAATTTCCCATTTCATTTTTCCCCCAACCCATAAACCCATGGACCAGTACAATGGGATATTTATTTTGGGCAGATAACCCGCAAATCAATGAAAATGAAAAACAGATTATAAATAAAATGGAACGGCGCATTGAATTATTTATAATACCATCCAAAAAGGATCATCATTTCATCCGTAGACGCAAAACCAAATCTCACGGTTTGATCTGTCGGGTTGTCATATGTGGCAACTAACTTTAATCCTTCACCAGCAGACAAGGTGATTGGTGGATCATAATTTAATACCGGTGGGTGCTCCCAATCGTCTGTCCAATAAATTACTTCTCCATCCCGGGGACCACCATCAATTTCTACAATGAATTCTTTCATTTTTTCGTGGGCATGTGAAAAGACCTGTCCAAAGCTAGTTACAGTATCCACTCGGAATGTCTTTTTTATGGTAGTTACTTTTTTTGCTGGCAAGACAAAATCATTATTCGTCATTGAAAATAATTCTGCAATATGTTGTACTTCACTTTCATCCACAGTATGAATATTGGTATAAACCTCCCCGGTCATAATAGAATCCGTTCGATTCACATAATGTGAATTTTGATCCAAACCAAACTCTGCCGGCAATCTTAGTGCAACACCAGCAGGTAGTCTATAGTCTAATCGGGGCCACTGCGTACCAGCAAAAAATTGATGATACTGCATGGACTGCAGGGTAGACAGGATAAGGCCGCCACTTTTATATCGCAATTCTCGTGCCTCCCCAAAAGTAGGCAATTCATTACTGGCCGTCCCCGGCAGGAAAGAATACAGAATAAAGTGATGACTTCCTTTTCTCATTTCAATTTCTACACGATTGACAAAAACATCTTCTACCTGTTTGATATCTGTATATTGAAAGAATTCACGTTCAAAATTTGAACTTACTTCGAATGGGCCCAAATGGAGTTGAAATCCTTTTGCCGGTGGATCAAGGGGTGTAAAGGGAGGAGGCTTATACCGATTAGAATCATCCAAGATGGTTTCTTCTGCCACTATGCCAGATTCGGGGGCCCCAGCTTCTATCCATGTACGTACAAATTTTAATTGACCATCTGTTAGAAAGTTCTCACCCGGCGGCATCATTTGTCCATACTCCGGATGATCCGCCAAGTAGTGTTCACGATCATGGCCATTTATTTTTTCCCATAAAAAACTTTGACCCAATCCCTTCATTCCTCCCGCATTACTTACAATATAGAGGTCTTCATTTTTCGCAGCGGTATTTTTTGGCTGAATACCAACCATGGCATTATATGCATTACCTTCACTTAAATCTAAACCAGATTGTTTCATGATGGCTGTCCCTTGCACATGACAATTAGCACAGGACGGTGTTAGAATATCCTGTTCAATAATCTGCCAAGTGGATTGCGCATCATCATTGTTTTCTTCACATCCGAAGATAATGAGGGCGGGTAGAATGAGTTGTAAATTCTTTTTCATGCAATTTGTTTTATTAATTCATGGGAAGTTTACACCAATAAAGGAAAAAAAGAAGGCCCCATTTAGGACCTTCTCTAGTACGGTTACGATTGGGGTGTTCGATATCTACCTTCTGGCTAACCTGGGAATGAACGTCCTTGAAAAAATGTATATTCTTGTTTGATCCCGAACCAGGCTTCTTTATTTATATATATAAAAGATCGCTTAGCTCATTTAAAAAATACTGAACGATCTTTAATTAGTGATTATATTTATTTATTTACTTAACCTAGTGTTCCAACGATGTGACTTAGGATTTTATATGGATCTGCATTTGAAGCCGGTCGCCGATCTTCGAGATACCCATTCCAATTATGCTCTACTGTGTATATTGGAATTCTAATGCTTGCTCCCCTATCACTAACTCCATAGGAAAATTTGTCAATGCTTTGGGTCTCATGAAGACCAGTAAGTCTCATATCATTATCCGAACCATATGATGAAATGGCGTCTTGGTGAACCTTCCCTAATTTTTCACAAAGTGAAGTATAAAGTTCCTCCGTACCATTTGTACGCATTTGTTCATTTGAAAAATTTGCATGCATACCTGATCCATTCCAATCTCCTGTTTTTGGTTTAGGATGAATATTAACT
>CAYVNB010000129.1:0-3004 GCA_964452665.1 uncultured bacterium | reverse complement strand
ACCCACGCCGAAGTCACCATTAGTTACGAATGTGGGAAGCCCGTTTATTTAATTAATACATTACCCGAATCTGAATTAAGCGGCTGGATTATGGCATGCAGTACCAAAATATTTTCTGATTTTGATTCGTTAAAATCGCATTTAACCGAAGTTTATTCTTAACCTATCAATTATGCGCGGGCCCAAAGCAACCATACATCTTGACCGCTTAATTGCAAATTATGATCAAGTAAAATCCCGAATTAATGATAAAACTATAATGGCGGTGGTAAAAGCCGATGGGTACGGGCATGGCAGTATTCCATGTGCAGTAGCACTTGAATCTTATGGATGCAAATTCTTTGCTGTATTTACACCTGAAGAAGGGATAGAACTTAGGGATAAAGGAATAAAGTCAGATATCCTGGTATTCAGCAGAATCGATCTAAATCAACTGGATTTGGCGATCCAACTTAACCTCACATTAAATGTGGCAGACCCTTCCGATGTGGATGCTCTTATTGCATATTATAAAACCAATGGCCAATCTCCCCAATTTCATTTAAAAATTGATACGGGTATGACGCGGCTAGGGCTCGATATGAATGCAATGAATCACGTGGTTCAGAAATTAGTGGAACATCCCGAATTAAATTGTGGTGGAATTTATTCTCATTATGCCACGGCGGATGAAGGAAATTTATCCTATGCGCTGGCACAAGAAGCCAAATTCAAATCGGTCTTGGCATTGGCAAACCAAAAGGGCATTCAATTTAATCATATCCATTTTTCGAATAGCGGTGCCATAATAAATATGGATCAAAGTGATTACAATTTAGTTCGGGTCGGGATGTTGCTTTATGGTGCATATCCATCGGATGAAGTTCCACAGGATTTAGATATACAACCGATCATGACATTTACAGCGCCAATTGTGTCCATACGTCACGTGCCCAAAGATACTACCGTGAGTTATGGGGGTGTTTATCAGACCAAATCAGACACAAATATTGGGGTTATCCAATGTGGATTTTTTGACGGTTTTCCACGCCCATGGTATGAGGATGGATATGTGTCTTATCACGGATCCCATTACCCCATTGCCGGGCGGATTTGCATGGATCAATTTATGGTGGATTTTGGCGATACAAAACCCATGGAAGGGGAGAATGTATTGCTTATGGGTAATAGTGGTTCGGATGAAATATTAATGGAGACTATTGCCAAGACGATAGATTCTACTCCATATGTTTTGTCCACTTCCATTGGTGGTAGGACCAAGCGAATCTATCAGGATTAATTCCCTAAAACTGTATTAGATTTTCCCCGGAAATGATCCGAGGAAATCCAGTCCACACCCTTTTTGTGAAAGCCACGATTTGGTTTTCCGTAGTCTTTGGTCAATCATTCAATCATAGTACAGTGATGCCGGTACCGGATCTTTCATTTCATCCATCCATCTTCTATGGATTGGATGTTTTAGAGCAAATGGATTTCAAACCCCTTTATGGTAAAACCATTGGCGTCTTTACCAATCAAACTGCAGTGAACCGAAAGGGAACTCACCTTTTAGATTTATTGAGGGCTCATCCCAAAATTGATGTAGAAATAATTTTCACACCCCAATATGGATTATTCGCCCAACAGAATGAACGATTCAAGATTCAAGGTGATCAAAAGTTTGACCCCATTTATAATGCGCGTATCGTAGAAGTATTTGGTCGAAATGTAAAACCGCCGGAATGGGCCATGAGAGGATTGGATCTTATCTTGATTGATATTCAGGATACAGGTGTACGGTACTCCACTTATATAGCAACAATCACAAAAATTATGGAAGTGGCCAGCGAGTGGAGTAAGCCCGTCATGGTGTTGGATAGACCGAATCCTTTAAGAGGAGATCGTGTGGATGGGCCCGTAGTTCGGCCGCAATTTCAATCATTTGAAGGATATCATCTGGTGCCCATACGCCACGGAATGACCATTGGTGAAATGGCTATCATGGCCAATGAAATGGGGTGGATCAAAAATTTGAAACGAGTGAATTTAACCGTGATTCCCATGGCCAATTGGAAACGATCTTACTGGCTGGATAAATCGGAGCATCCATGGATAAAACCACAGCCTAAAATCAAAACATTGCGAACTAATTTAGCCTATACTGGTTTTGGTTTATTAGAAGGAACCAATCTTAATGATGGTCGAGGCACAAGTCGCCCTTATATGCGGGCAGGGGCCCCATGGCTTTCGGGATTCCATTTGGTGGAGAAATTAGATGCCTTAAAACTCCCCGGGGTAGAATTTCGTATCGTAGAATATATCCCTCGAAAAAAACTGGAAGATAAGGTGGTGCCCATGCACGTGAATAAAGTGTGCAGTGGTGTAGATATTTATATCACGGATGCAAATCGGTATGACCCATTAGCCACAGCCACGGCCATAATGGTGTTGGCGTATCAATTATACCCAAGGCAATTTCAGTGGGATGAGTGGGATCGAATCGATATGTTATACGGCCATAGTCAATTACGGATATTTGCCGCTCAGGGGAAGCCAGCCAACTATTTGCCGCCCCTATGGATGAAGGATGTGCTGAAATTCAATGAATTTCGCCAACAGTTCCTTCTCTACGAATAGGCGATGATCAGAAAACTTTTTTATTCTTTCTTCCTTTTTACTTTTCCCTTAGCTCAGACTCACTTTACTATCCCTCAAAATGTGTGGCGGATTAGTCTTCAGCAGTACATCTCCACCGGAAAATGGATGGGGCATGACGGGAAGAATGGATGGCGCGATTATTCATATGTCTACAATGGTTCGGATTATATCATCCATCAATATTGGAAGCGGAATCTCAATACCCAATCACTTCAAATCGAATATGGATTAACCGATCGCTCCACATTTACAATGAACGTTCCTCGTATCCAAAAATTGAAGCAATTCCATTCCTGGACGGTCACAGGCACTGAAAGTCAAGCGGATTTGGATAGTATTATGGCTTATTTCTTTCCGAAAAATAAAA
>CAYVNB010000128.1:0-3014 GCA_964452665.1 uncultured bacterium | reverse complement strand
ACAGAAGAAATCTGGGATACCCTTGAACTGGCGAAAGAAATCAAAGCCAAACTAAATAATAGACAAGATTTTAAACCATTTAAAGATCATTCTCTGGCCATGATTTTTGCCAAGCCATCGGCTAGAACGCGTGTATCATTTGAAACAGGATTTTTCCAATTGGGCGGTCATGCACTATTCCTGGGTCCCAATGATATTGGGCTTGGCAAGCGAGAATCCATCAAGGATATTGCCCGTATTTTTAGTGGGTATAACGATATGATCATGGCCAGATTGTTTGATCATCAGCACATCGTAGAATTGGCCGAATATGCATCTATCCCCGTGGTTAATGGCTTGACCGATTATAATCATCCATGTCAGATCATGGCAGATATTCTGACCGTATATGAGCATCGTGGCAATTTAGATGATATGAAAATTGTCTATGTTGGTGACGGGAATAATATTGTCCATTCCTGGCTTCATTTAGCCGCACGGATTCCATTCCATTTTACTTGTGTATGTCCCGAAGGATTTGAGCCGGATGAAAGTACAATCCAATTAGTGGAAGATGCAGGTATCTCCACGGTTGAGGTGATGCACGATCCAAAAGCTGGGGTAGTCGGTGCCGATGTAATCTATACGGATACATGGGCATCGATGGGGCAAAAAGAGGAAGCGGTAGCACGCGGAAAGATATTTACAGATTTTCAGGTGAATACAGCCATGATGAATGCCACAGGCAAGAAAACAATCTTTATGCATTGCTTGCCGGCAGAGCGGGGTAGAGAAGTGACAGATGCAGTTATGGAGTCGCCCAGTTCAATTGTTTTTGATGAAGCAGAGAACCGAATACATGCCCAAAATGCCATCATGGTAAAAATAGCAGGAAAGCAGTAACTTTCTCGTCCTAATGACGGACTCAGAACTCAAATCAATCGTAGCCAATATCCTTCGTCAAGAAGGGCAGGAGTTAATTAATGCAGCGGATCGCATTCCGGAGCCCATGGTCCATGCCTGCGATATTATTTCGAATCATTCTGGGAAAGTGGTAATCTGCGGGATGGGTAAATCCGGATTGATTGCCCAAAAAATTGCCGCAACCCTATGTAGTATTGGGAATAAAGCAGTCTTTCTTCATGCGGCAGAAGCAGTACATGGTGATTTGGGCATTTATGACCCGGGAGACCCGACCATTGTGATATCCAAAAGTGGCGCCACGGAGGAGATGGTCCGCCTGATTCCCATATTAAAAGAATTCAATTCACCTTTGATTGGCATTCTTGGGAATTTAAAATCACCGTTGGCCGATCAAATGAATGTAGTCTTGGATGCATCAGTTTCGAAAGAGGCAGACCCATTGGGGATTGTGCCCACTTCTAGCACCACATTGACATTGGCGATAGGAGATGCACTCGCTGCAGTACTCATGAGTCATCGCGGATTTGATCATGATGATTTTGCGAAGCTTCATCCTGCCGGTGATTTGGGCCGTCGATTGCGACTTACAGTTGAAAATATTATGCAGCCTATTCAGAAAGTAGCCACAGTGAAATTAGACGATAATCTGAGAAAAGTTGTGATTAAAATGACGGAAAAACCTCAAGGGGCAGCCTTGGTCATGGATGGAGATAGTACGCTTTTAGGCATAGTAACTGAAGGTGACTTGAGACGGTGTTTGGCTGAAAACCAAGATATCGATCAGCTTAAAGTTGGTGCAGTGATGACAGAAGATCCCGTTTCAGTCAATCTGGATGCCCCGCTTAATGATGCAGTTACATTAATGGAAGATCGTGAATCCCAGATCTCTGTTTTACCTGTCATATATGGCAATGGAAAATCCTGTGCCGGTTTACTGCGTCTTCATGACATTTATCAAACGCGGCTTTTTTAAATTATTTATACGATTCCCACCGGACTTCATAAGTGCGGTAGGATACATCATCACCTTCTTTTAGGGGGATAACCATCCGAAACTCACTGATAGTGCCTGGTTCCATGGCGGTGTCAGAACGAATCCCCGTATAATATTTTTGATTTTGGCCGGTCACAAATATGGAATCTTGCAGAATTAATTCAGTGGTGGGGGACCACAGGTTGGCGATGACTCTTACGAAGTCTGCCCGTTTTGAACCAATATTTTTAATTGTACCGATAATCTCCTCCCGATCGGGAAACGCATTTACAAAGGGTTCTGATACCAATTCAACTTTGGCGATCGGCGGTAAATCTTCAGTGATCTTGACCACACGGTCCTTCTCGATCATCAGTTGACCAATGGATGTTTGAATAATGATTCCTAGATCATCTTCTTCAATAATTTCGCCATTAACGATGGTACCATTCTGCAACTCAATACGATGACGAAGTTGAGGTACTTTGATCAAATTTAATAATTCTTCATCGATGGTCGGCATAGTGCCTTTTCCTTCTTCATAAATGGATATCACTTGTTTTAAAGAATCCATTTGTTGATTTAACCGATCGATGTTGGATTGCAATTGAAAGAAAGGATCACTGAGTTCAAGTTTATCATTCCCTTGTTTTAATGGTCGAATATCCGGCAATGAGATTTGGGCGGTATCTTGGGGGACTGAGTCTTCAGTAATCACAGTCGTGGCAGTATCTACCGTAACGGAATCTGCCTCTTGTCCAAAAAGCACTGCGGAAAAAAGGAGTAAAATGATTGGTTTAATCATTAATAGTTTCTGCTCTTTGGTGGGCCTCAAAGGTTCGCCTTTTGATCTCTTGAGCATATTGATCATATTGGCCCAAATCTCTCACGGTCTGAATCACTGCCTCGTGTAGTTTATATTGTTCATAATCAGATAAAATTGGCATAATAGATGGGATGATTGTTTCGTCACTTACATCGGCCAGTTTTCCTATGGCCTTAGTACGAATTTCTAGTGGATAGTCATCATTCATGGCCACTTCTAAAACTGCCCGTCGAATTTCAGGATCATCAAATTCACCCAAGGCTTCCAATAAGGTATTGAGCATTTGATAGTATTCATCCTTACCGCTGCGAT
>CAYVNB010000127.1:0-3026 GCA_964452665.1 uncultured bacterium | reverse complement strand
TCCCATTAACATTGATCACTGTCGCATCTTTTGGAATCTTTACAGATCGAGTATCACCCACTTTGTAAATACGATTATCTTTAACAATAATTACTCCATTTCTTATGACCTCATCACCATCCATTGTAATTATCTTTGCACCTTTCAGAGCCACCATTCCATTTGGTTTAGCAAATTTAGTAATAACATTTATCTTAGTCTTTATTGCCTTATTTGCAAGTGGCTCTATTTTTGCGGAATCCTCTTTATTGATCTCAAAAGAAACAGAATCAATAGGTAGTCGGTAAAAAGTTGAGCCAATTGACCAAGTAATTGTATTTCCATTATCTGCCCAATCAAAATAATCTGCACCAACATCCGTCAATTTTTTTACTGGTATTGAAGGACTATTAACATCAACAGTTGGTGCACTACCACCAACTGTTGGAATCGGTAAGATGTAAAGTTGATTATTTACCCCGGCTAAAGCCATAGTACGGTCTGGATTAAATCGAACGTCACGTGCATTAACAGGCTCACTGCTACCATAAAATCCTTTACCTTTTACCGCAAGATGTTCACGACGGTCTGTTCCATCTAATCGAACAGAAATGACACCATTTCCTCTTCCCAATGCCGTTAAGCTATATCCATTCAAAAAAACCCTATTCGGATCATTTGTAAAGAAAGGTTTCCCTAATCCACGTGATGGCATAATTAATGTTATTTTTCCACCATTAGCACTTAGGGAAATCAAATCCATTGGCACCGTTGGTCCGCCAAATTCAGCCTGGGTTCTTAATCGATCAATGGCTGATCCACGAAGTGCAATAATTGTCTTTCCATCAGGAGTGAATATTGGATTTGAATAAAATGCAGTAGTCTTGGTTAGCTTTTTAGGTAAACTCCTACCATCAACTTTTACCTTCCAAATATGACCACCATTAGCCTCCCAAGTAACATATACTAAAGACCTACTATCTGGAGACCAGGATGGATAAAATTCACCTAAATTACTTTTAGTTATTCGTTTATGTTCTCCAGTTTCACTATCAGCAATATAAAGATGTGTTAAAGTAGAGAATGCTATTTGCTTACCATTTGGAGATATCACTGGATCCATAATGATCCTTGAAGTTACTTGATCATCTTTAATTTCATATGGAGATGCTAATTCAGGACCAACACCTATGTCTACCTTAGCAGAAAATTCAATAATATTAACCTTTTTAGATTTAATGTTGATTCGATGAAATTTTCCATCTTTTGTGAAGACTATTTCTTTTCCATTTGGTGTAAAGTCGTAGGTTGGTAGAAGATCACGTGTTGAACGAGATTCTTGATCATCTCTTACAATTGGATAGACAAGCCATGTATCCGTTCCTTTATTTAAGTCTCTAATCCTCAATCCTGTATTAGTTTTATATCTAGTACCATAAACTAAATGATTACCATCTGGTGAAATAATTGGTCTTATCCCACTTCCCTCTGCTCGAGTGATTATATCTTCCTTTCCCGTAACCATATTACGTCTTTCAATTTGCCATGCAGGAAAACGCATATTGTAGCTAAAGCCACCTCGTTTAGTTGCATAGTATAAAAATTTATTATCAGGTGATATCACAGGACCTAATGTATTCTTCCACTGACTACCAGGAGTTGTGGATGATGCTTTAGATTTTGTTATTTGAATACCCGAGCCGCCATTTATATGATACATCCAAATTTCAAATGTTCTTTTAGCCCAAGAGGTTTGAGATACATATACATAATTGCCATCATTTGAAAATATTGGAGATGCAAATTGACCATCATTTGATTGTGTTAGTTGTTTTGGATTACTTCCATCAATATTTGCAACCCATAAGTTTTCAGATCCACCTCTATCACTTACAAATGACATCATTTCTCCATTAGGTGAAAAAACGGGCTGTGAATCAAAAGCTATTCCCGAAGTAATTCGTTTTGCCTCACCTCCACGAAATGGGATTGAATATAGATCACCAACTAAATCAAAAATAATTGACTTACCATCTGGTGAGACATCAAGAGACATCCAAGTCCCCTCGGTTGTATTAAATGAGATTGTTCTAGTTGGAACTAAGGGAAGTTTATTCCCAAGACTGTCTGCTTTTTCTTCTGCAATGCCGATACCGATAATAAATAGAATGGGCCATAACTGTCGCATCATACCTCCTCATTTAATGATTTTCGCGAGTTTAGAGAAAAAGAAGATATATCCGAATTGGGATCAAAACAAAATCAAGGGTATGGTGTTATTCATGGATTCTTCTATAAATTTGATGAAGAGAATCAAAGCCAAAGGAATCACATGAATTCAGAATTTTTCTATTTCGATGCACATACTACGGATTTCCACCCAGGGAATGCCTATTGGCTATGTTTCTGTGCTGCCCACATCTATGATGAAGAACCAGTGATTAAGAAGACCATCCTTGAAAAAGGGATGGATCGTTTTAATTTTATTAGTAATGATACGACCCAATGCATTGTGGTGAGTAATGATCAGGTTGTGATTATCGCATTTCGGGGAACGGAAAAAACACAGCGAGAGGATATCTCTACGGATCTGGAATTGGAGCAAGTAATGGATTTTGGCGGTCAAGTTCACAAAGGTTTTGCCAAAGCATATGGATTGATTCAGGATGAACTCAAATCTGTCCTAAGCTTACATCAAACAGAAGAACACACCATTTGGATCACGGGCCACAGTTTAGGGGGTGCGCTGGCTTGTCTTTGCGGATATGACTTGGAAGAAGATGGCATACCGGTTCAGGGAATCTATACGTTCGGCCAACCTCGAGTAGGCAATCCACAGTTTTGTACTGGATTCGATAATCGTCTAAAAAATAAACATTTTAGGATTGTACACAAGGATGACCGAATTCCTACTTTTCCCTTTGATCGAATCAAGGTAAAAAAACAGTATTTTGAATATGTAGATATGGGTCAACCTTTATTCATCATCAAAGATATGTTATTGGTCAAAGAATATATTCGCTCCGAGAATCCCATCAATCAAGCGG
>CAYVNB010000126.1:0-3041 GCA_964452665.1 uncultured bacterium | reverse complement strand
AAAGAAGGTATTGTTCATCACAGCATTATGGGTGATGACGGCACACTGGGCATTCGAATCCCTGCTTATTCTTTTGGACCGGATCTATGCGATAAATTGGGTTTCCCCATAACCACCACATCTGTAAATCGCCATGGAGAGCCTCCACTGAATCACCCCGATGAAATTGCGAATAAATTTGGGAAAGAATTTGATTTATTAATTGATGATGGTGAATTGCCAAAATCAAATGGTTCTACAATTTATAAGCTTGAAAAATCAAAATTAAAGGTAATCCGACAGTGAAAAATTTTAAAATATTTATTCTACTTTTTTCTCTAACCATTGCAGGAGAAGTGCCTTTTAAAATTGGAGAATCATTAAAATATTCTGCAGAATTCAATTTATTGCCTGTGGGGGTTGCTGAATTAAATGTAACGGGAATTGAATCCATAAATAATATAGAAGCTTACCATGTATATTTTTCAGCGCGGACTCGTGGTTTGGCCGATCAACTTTTTAAGATTCGAGATCGAATTGATATTTGGATGGATAAAAGTGAATTTTTTACCCATAGATTGAAAAAAGATATTAATGAAGGGTCTTATCATAAGAAAATTGATGTTCATTTTGATTATGATCGATCTATTGCCAAAACTGAATCCAAAGAAATTGAAATTGATTTTAAGGCTCGTGATTCTTTCTCTATGTTTTATTATTTAAGAACTATTCCGCTTAAAGAAAATGAAGTCATGTCATTTTCTTCTTTTGAAGGCAAGCGGATCGTACACTATAATCTGCAAATGACAGGTAAAGAAACCGTTAGAACGCCTCTGGGTACCATGTCATGCAAAGTTGTTCGTCCTTTCCGTGAAGGAAAAAACTTGTTCAAAAATCAAGGCGATATGCAAATATGGATCAGTGACGATGATCGCAGATTGCCAGTAAAAATTCAGATTAAAATGAAGTTTGGATCTATGACTCTGTTATTGAAAGAAGTCAGTTAATAATGTAGGCGAGAGAGATACCTCACACCTACAACACGAATTCAATTCCCAAACAATCGCCCTATATCGTTTACAATAACGGTAATCATAAGCATGAGTAGCATTACCATGCCGATTTGTTGGATGCTCATTCGCATTTTAATGGTTAGGGGTCGTCGAATTATTCCTTCTATGACTGTAATTAAAATATGGCCGCCGTCTAGCCCTGGGATTGGCAATACATTTAAGAAAGCAAGGTTGCAACTGATCAGTGCCATTAATGATAAAAAGGGGATCCAGCCTGCCTTAGCTGTTTCACCAGCCAATTGCGCAATCATAATTGGGCCCCCTAATTCCTTGATAGATGCCTGCCCAGAGGTTAGCATTCGAATGGAAAGGATAATCATCCCAAAACCCCGAGCGGTGGCATTTGTGCCCATTTTCATACTTTCTGAAAATGACACCGGTTCATATTCAATATTAGGATAAACACCAATCACCCCTACTGTGTCGCCGGACGTGGGGTTGATTTGAAAACTGGTTTCTAATATTACAGCGGCGACCTCTCCATTCCTTGAATAGGACAAACTAATCTCTTGGTTAGGCCTTTTATGAATTTCTGTGGTTAGGTCATTCCATTCCTTGATTCCATTCCCTTCGATCGCTTTAATGATATCACCTGATTTTAACCCTGCCATATCTGCAGGTAGCCCGGGAAGGAGTTCATTGATTACTGGCTCTTTAGAAATAACTGGTTTACCCGTGTGGTTTGAAAGGCCAGTAAAAATAACAAATGCCAACACCGTATTCATGATGACACCGGCGCTCATAAACCAAATTTGTTTCCACTTGGATTTACTCATGAGTTCGTCTGGTTTATGGTCGATATTTGTATCCATACTTTCATCGATCACCCCAGCCACCTTCACGTATCCTCCAAAAGGAATTACCGCAAAACAGTATTCAGTTCCTGTCCCTTTGCGTCCAGAGACAGAGATCATTTTTGAGAGAAATGGGCCCCATTCAATTTTCCCTTCATCATTCCTACGGTAAAAGAAAAATCGAAATTCCCATCCATCCGGTATGGAGGTAAGCGTCATTAGCCTTGGGGGATACCCAACGGAAAAGCGCTCTACTTTTACGCCAATCGATCGGGCAGCCAAATAATGGCCTAATTCATGAATAAATATCAATACGCCCAAAAGGACGATGGTTGCAATTAAAGTTGTCATATTAAATTATTTATTGTTTTTTTTGCGGAATAGGCTTTAACAAATCTTGTGGCCCATTCCTCTAATTCAAAAAGATCTGTTAATGTAGGATGAGCAATCCAATCATGTTGAGTACATGCTTTTTCTATAATAAGCGGAATGTCCATAAATCCAATTTCTTCATTTAAGAAGCGGTAAACAGCTTGTTCATTGGCCACATTTAACACAGCTGCCGTAGAGCCTTTTTTTCGTAAGGCTTCGTAAGCCAATTCGATGCAATGGAATCTACTAATATCCGGAGATTCAAATGTAAGTGTACCCACATCAATTAAATCTAAGGCCTCCCAATTGGCTGGAACATGCTTTGGATAGGTCAATGCATATTGAATAGGAATTTTCATATCCGGCACACCCAACTGTGCTTTCACCGATTTATCTTTGAATTCTACCATAGAATGAACAATGGATTGGGGATGTACAACAATATCGATTTTATCAGGATCCACCCCAAACAACCAGTGGGTTTCAATGACCTCCAGCCCCTTATTCATCATGGTGGCTGAATCAATCGTAATTTTACTACCCATATCCCAGTTTGGGTGTTTTAATGCATCTGTTGGTGTGATATCATTAAATGTATTTATGTTTCGGGTCCGAAATGGACCGCCGCTTCCCGTTAATATGATGCGCCTTACTTCATCCATATTTTCACCGGTGAGGCATTGAAAAATGGCTGAATGTTCACTATCTACTGGGAAGATTTTCACCCCGGATTTTGATTTCTCCCGTTCAATAATAGCCCCGGCCATGACCAAACTTTCTTTATTACTCAAAGCCACATCTACTCCGGCTTGCACTGCCCTTA
>CAYVNB010000125.1:0-3042 GCA_964452665.1 uncultured bacterium | reverse complement strand
ACCGCTTCCCATAATTCATGTGCTAAATGTGGGATAAACGGATTCGTACAGATTATAAACTTTTTTAACACATCTTTATTGATGTTTTTTTGAGATTGAAGATGGTTTGTGAAAATCATGAATTCGGATACACAGGTATTAAATTGAAGTTGATCCAAATTATTCGACACTTTTTTAATCATTTGATGTAATGCGATTAACGTATCATTATTAGATAATTTATCATTAATCTTATCCGATAATTGTCCATTGTCATCAAAAAGTAAATTCCATAATTTATTGATAAACCGTGCACAACCTTTTAATCCGGTTGTACTCCATGGTTTCGCTTTATCAAGTGGTCCCATGAACATCTCATATATGCGCATGGCGTCAGCCCCGAACTGATCTATAGTATCATCGGGGTTAATAACATTCCCTCTTGATTTACTCATTTTTGAACCATCTTCGCCAAGTATCATCCCTTGATTGAATAATTTCTTAAATGGTTCTTTAGTTGATACTTTACCCAGATCATATAATACATGATGCCAAAACCGTGCATACATAAGATGCAATACTGCATGTTCAGCGCCACCTATATACAGATCCACAGGCATCCAGTATTTTTCCTTAGCCTCGTCCCACCCTTTTTCAGCATTCATCGGATCAATATAACGTAAATAATACCAGCATGACCCAGCCCATTGTGGCATGGTATTAGTTTCTCTAAGTCCAATAATATTATCATTACTATCTTTTACTTCAAGCCAATCCGTAATTTTAGAAAGGGGTGATTCACCTGTACCTGATGGTTCATATTTTTCAACCTCTGGTAGTAGTAATGGTAATTCATCTTCGTTTAATGCATTTGGATTCCCATCTTTATGAATAATTGGTATTGGCTCACCCCAATAGCGCTGTCTGGAGAATAGCCAATCTCTAAGTTTGTATTGAACCGCTTTCTCGCCTAGATTTTCCTTAATAAGCCAATCCGTAATCTTTTCTTTTGCTTCATCAACCAGCAGTCCATTTAAAAATTCACTATTGATAGCCTGCCCTTCTCCAGTATAAGCTTCTCCATCGAAACCTCCCTCTGGTTCAACAGTTCTGAGGATTGGAAGATTATATTTTTCGGCAAATTCCCAATCTCTCTGATCTTGACCCGGTACAGCCATGATCGATCCTGTTCCATAGCTCATAATAACATAGTCAGAAATCCATATTTGAATCTCTTTGCCATTAGCGGGATTAATTGCAAATATCCCCAAAAAGACTCCAGTTTTTTCTTTATTTAATTCTGTTCGGTCCAGTTCTGATTTTTTTGAGGCTTCCTCCCTATACATTTCTACTGCATTTTTTCTCTCCGGTGTTGTTAATAAGTCTACCCAGGGATGTTCCGGAGCCATAACCATGTAAGTTGCCCCAAAAATTGTATCAGGGCGTGTGGTGAAGACAGTTAAATTTTTATCGATTGAAGGAATATGAAAATGAATATTTGCTCCTTCGGATTTACCTATCCAATTTCGTTGGAGTTCTTTAATGCTATGAGGCCAATCCAGATGATCCAACCCTTCGAGAAGGGATTCGGCATAATCTGTGATTTTTAACATCCACTGTCGCATTGGGACTTTTAATACAGGATGCCCGCCAATATCAGATTTACCATCCACCACTTCTTCATTTGCCAAGACAGCTTTCAATTCTGGGCACCAATTCACGGGGACTTCAGCCTCGTACGCCAATCCTTTATGATATAATTGTAAAAATATCCATTGGGTCCATTTTACATAATCCGCATCAGTGGTATTGATTTCCCGTTCCCAATCGTATGAGAATCCCAGCATTTTGATTTGGCGGCGAAAATTATCGATATTCTCTTTTGTGGTAATAGCAGGATGCGTACCTGTTTTAATGGCAAATTGCTCTGCAGGCAGACCAAACGCATCCCATCCCATGGGATGGAGCACATTAAATCCTTTATGCCGTTTATAGCGGGCGATAATATCCGTGGCAATATATCCAAGAGGATGGCCTACATGAAGTCCGGACCCAGATGGGTAAGGAAACATGTCCAATATATAATATTTTGGAGTATCAGTATTGTCCTCAGCACGAAAGACATGATTATCTTCCCAATGTTGTTGCCACTTTTTTTCTATATGCTTATAATTGTATGACATGAATATTTTTGTCGGGGTGAGAGGATTTGAACCTCCGACCTCGTCGTCCCGAACGACGCGCGCTAACCGGACTGCGCTACACCCCGGGTTGTAGAATTTCAATCTTTAAAAACGTAGGTAAATTTAGGTTGCTTATCCAGGGTCAAACAACCTATCAGAATATAAATTTGATATTAAATTAAATATTTGATCAGCACAAAGCTGCCGATCAATAATATGGTAAAAAGTATGGCCAATCTATTAAAATAATTATCAATGAAATCACGGATAGGTTCACCATATTTCCAGATTAATCCACTCACCAATAAAAAACGGGCCGATCGACTAATTGTTGATGCGATCAAAAATAGAATAAAATTAATATCAAATGCGCCGGCAGAAACCGTAAATACCTTAAATGGTATTGGTGTGAATCCCGCTGTAAATATGACCCAAAAGTTCCATGTTTCATATTTGACTTTTATGGAATAAAAGAGTTCGGTCGTAAATCCGGGGATGACATCAAAAAAGAACTGAGCCAATCCTGAAAATACTCCGGCACCTGACCACCATAAGAATGATCCGATTCCATAACCTAAAATGGCGCCCAATACAGAATAGATTGAACAAAATAACCCAAATCGAAGTGCTTTCGATCGCATCCCCAATGCCAATGGAATTAACAATACATCCGGTGGGATAGGGAAAAAAGATGCTTCTGCAAATGCAATGATCCCAAGCGCAAAGGGCCCATATTTGGATTCAGACCATTTCAGAACCCAATCATATAATTGGCGAATCCATTTCATATTTATTCGACGGTAGTATTCTGAACCTGAAAAGACAGTGAATCATAATTTACACCCAAAGAATCACTCACAAATACTTGCCAATGTCCAAT
>CAYVNB010000124.1:0-3050 GCA_964452665.1 uncultured bacterium | reverse complement strand
GACTTCTAATCCGTAGGCCACAGGTTCGAATCCTGTCCGGGGTACAATATTTAGCCTCAGCCATTGCGGAGGCTTTTTTGTATATTTCCTCCGCTATCTATTCATTATGAGGTTCAAATGAGGGAATTATTTTTGGTGGCCATTCTTTCTCTGACCACCATTGTCGCAGAAGGCTTGGACGCCGACCATTTCAAAAATTTAAATTTTCGATTTATCGGTCCTGACGGGAACCGGGCCATTGCGGTCACGGGTGTTTCTTCAGATCACAATACCTATTATGTAGGGGCTGCATCCGGTGGCCTATTTCGCACAAAAAATAACGGTATCTCCTGGCAGCCCATTTTTGATGACCAGGACGTATCCTCTGTCAGCGCCCTAGCATTGTCGCAGAAAAATCCCAACATTGTCTGGGCGGGCACCGGTGAAACTTTTGTCATCCGCCCAGCCCACGCCATTGGAGATGGCATCTATAAATCCACAGACGGGGGCGACACGTGGACCAACATGGGCCTGGAAAAAACGGCCCGGATCGGTCGAATTGTCATTCATCCTAAAAATGATAATATCGTTTATGTAGCGGCTTTGGGACACACTTACGGTCCACAAAAAGAGCGGGGAATCTATAGGACCACTGATGGTGGCAAAACATGGAAGCATATCCTATTCATTGATGAAAACACCGGCGGGATCGATATTGCCATGGATCGAAATAATCCAAACTTTATCATTGCCTCCATGTGGGAAATCCACATCAACACTTGGGGGTTAAACAGCGGCGGTGAGTCCGGCGGTGTCTTTATTTCAAGAGATGGCGGTGACACTTGGGAACGCCAGGATAAAAACGGCCTCCCTGGCGGTAAAGGGAAACCCGTTGGCAAGGTGGCTGTAGCCATCGCCCAAAGCAATCCCAATACCATGTATGTTCTGGCTGAAGAAAGCCACCCAGGATTGTACCGAACAGACAACCGCGGAAAATCCTGGTATCTCGTATCCCGAAACCACACCCTGGCAGAACGGGCCCCCTATTATATGCGGATGGCTGTTGCACCGGATAATCCTGAAAAGATCTATGTATTGAATGTTCAATTCAGCGTTTCCGAGGATGGAGGCAAAACCATCAAGTCCGGTTATCGTGCCGGTGGTGACAATCACGATATCTGGATCGACCCGGATGATGGAGACCGGATTATGGTGGCTCATGATGGGTGTGCATCTATTACAAATGACGGTAATACTTTTAAACGAATCGTTCTTCCCATTGCTCAGATGTACCACGCCCATGTGGATGACCAAATACCTTACAATGTATATGGCAACAGGCAGGACGGGTACTCCTACCGCGGCCCAAGTAATTCGCTTGGTGGTGGGATTACCATTGGCCATTGGCAGGCCTTCGGCGGTTGTGAATCGGGATTTGGAATTCCCGATCCTAATGATAACAATATTGTTTGGTCCGGTTGTTATGACGGTGGCCTGGAAGTTTATGATGTACGTACTGGCCATGCCAGAAACGTCCGCGTCTGGCCCGAGGCCGGCTACGGCGTCCCGCCCAAAGATATGAAATACCGGTGGCATTGGACCTTCCCCATCCATATTTCGGAACATAAAAAACATGCAGTCTACGTGGGGAGCCAATTCGTTCACCGATCCACTGATTTTGGCCAAAGTTGGGAGGCCATTTCTCCGGATCTCACGTTAAATCTGAAAAGCCACCAAGAGAGTTCCGGGGGCATAGCCATTGATAACTTAATGACTTTTGACGGCTCCGTACTTTTTGCCATTACTGAATCACCACTGAAACAGGGATTAATCTGGGTGGGATCAAATGATGGACAAATCCATCTGACGCGCAATGGCGGACATACTTGGATAAATCTTTCTGAGAATATCGATATGCCACCCTGGGGTACGATCTCGAATATTGAGGCTTCTCGTTTTGATAAAGGCACAGCTTATATCAGTGTGGACTTCCATCAAATGGGCGACTTTTCCCCTTATATATTTAAGACGGATGATTACGGAAAATCTTGGAAGCGTATCTCCGGAAACATTCCCAATTCCTATTCCAGCTTTGTTCATGTGGTTCGAGAAGACCACCAAACCCCCGGCGTTCTCTATGCGGGCACGGATAATGGTGTTTATGTATCTGTAAATGATGGCAAGCACTGGGCTCGAATCAAGAACAACCTGCCGCCGGCACCGGTCTATTGGATCAGTCTTCAGGAACGATTTGACGATATGGTCATCGGCACTTACGGCCGGGGATTCTACATTTTGGATGACATAAGTCCATTCAGAGAAATGGCTAAAGCCGATAAAGAAAAAGTTCAGTTCTTCCCGGTTCAGGATGCGTGGCGATTTCAATCAAAACAAAGTTTGAAGAGCGATGGAGCCAGTCTCATCCGCGGCCGCAATCCTGCCTATGGGGCCAACTTGGATTTCTATCTTCCGGATACGACGGAGAAAGACATATCCATCTCGATCCGAACCATGGATGGCAATGAAATTCGTAAGGTCTACCCCAGACGCACATCTCAAGGTGTAAATCGCGTCATGTGGGATTTGAGATATCAGCGAACGAAAACACCGAAACTAAGAGTAAACCCCCGCGGTGTAGATTGGGTGAACTACAATAAAGATGGGTGGCGCACCTTGCGCACATGGGATCTGGATGTGAATGCGGGTAAATTAGGCCCAATGGCCGTACCGGGAGAATACGAAGCGGTCCTTAGCGTGGATGGATCTGTTTTTAAACAAACTTTTAATGTATTGAAGGACCCCAACACATCTGGCACAATGAAAGATATAGATACCCAATTCGAATTCCTCATGAGTCTTAAAGAAACAATAAATGATAATGTGGATTTGATAAATAAAATTGAGGAACTGCGCTATTCACTTCAGAATGACTACAATACACCCGATGAAGAAAAGGCCGCAAGGGATATAGACGAACAACTATACCAGATTGAGAGTCATTTATTTGATGTAAAATTGACAGGTGCTCGGGAAGATGCATTCCGAAACCCCAATAAAATTTATGGACGATT
>CAYVNB010000123.1:0-3082 GCA_964452665.1 uncultured bacterium | reverse complement strand
CAATATGAAATGATGAGTTAAATGATTTCAATAGATTTAATTCGTAAAAATACAGATCTTGTTCATGAAAAATTAACCTTGAAGGGTGAAGAAATTTCTTTGGATCAGTTGCTTCAATTGGATGCGACTTACAGAGAACACTTATCCAAAACCAATGATCTCCGTGCAGAAAGAAATACAGTTTCGGAGAATATTGCCAAAGCCAAACGGGCCAGTGAGAATGCGGATGAAGCCATCGAAGCCATGCGCATAGTGGGTGATAGTATTAAATCTTTAGAAGATAAGGCCCAGTCTGTAAAGTCTGAATTAGATGAAATATTATTGGGTATTCCCAATTTACCCCATAATTCGGTTCCCAAAGGGGAGGATGCATCTAAAAATGTGGTGGTCAGGGAATGGGGAAATCCTATTGATCCTGACTTTGCGTTAAAAGACCATTTAATGCTCGGCAATAACTTAGGTCTTTTTGATTTTGAACGGGGTGCCAAAATTTCCGGTTCAGGATTTCCGCTTTATGCAGGGAAAGGGGCCAAATTAGAACGGGCACTGATTAATTTTATGCTGGATATTCAAACGGAGCAACATGGTTATACAGAAATCTTCCCACCATTTGTTGTGCGATCTGCCTCCGCCACAACTACAGGGCAACTTCCAAAATTCTCAGAGGATATGTACACATCAGAAAAAGATAACTTGTGGTTGATCCCTACGGCAGAAGTGCCCGTTACCAATATCCATAAGGATGAAATTCTTTCTGAGTCACAATTGCCGATTCATTATGCGGCTTATTCGGCATGCTTTCGGCGGGAGGCTGGGTCTTATGGTAAGGAGACGCGTGGTTTCTTACGACTTCATCAATTTAATAAAGTTGAGTTGGTAAAATTTGTTAAGCCTGACACATCCTATGAGGCATTGGAAGTATTAGTAACCCATGCAGAAGCCATCCTCAAATCTTTAGGCCTACACTATCGTGTGGTGGAACTGTGTAGCGGCGATTTAAGTTTTGCTGCCGCCAAATGTTATGACCTGGAATTATGGGCACCAGGAGAGGCAAAATGGATTGAGGTTTCTTCTTGTAGTAATTTTGAAAGTTTTCAGGCAAGGCGAGGCAATATCCGCTATCGTAGTGAGAATAACAAAAAAGTTGAGTACGTCCATACTCTGAATGGGAGCGGCGTTGCCACACCGAGATTATTGGTCGCCCTATTGGAAACTTATCAAAATAAAGATGGATCCATAACTGTACCGAAACCATTGCAACCCTACCTTGGGGTGGAGGTTATTCATTAATCTTCGATCCCTATGGTTTTTATTAAATGTGGGTATCTGGACGATCATCTTTGCCACAATAGGGCTGATTGGATGTTTGTTTGAATGGCGGGGAAAATTCTTGGGTTGGATCGCCCGGACTTGGGGGAAAGTCATTTTAAAACTGGGCGGAATTAAATATAGTGTGAATGGATTAGACCAATTGGATCCAAAAGGCCATTATGTTTTTGCCGCTAATCATGAATCTGCAATGGACATCCCTCTAACCTTTGCCGGATTACCTTATCATATTGTGGCCATATCAAAAATTGAACTAAAATGGATTCCCATTTTTGGATGGGCCATGATGGCCGGGGGGCATTTTTTTGTGGATCGTCGAAACCATCAACAGGCATTAAAATCATTAGAAAAAGCCAAGGCATCCATGGTAAAAAATCCACGCTCCATCATTATATATCCTGAGGGAACCCGATCCATTAATGGAGAAATTATGCCATTTAAAAAGGGTGGTTTGGTATTGGCTTTGCAACTTGGAGTACCTGTTGTTCCAGTGGCCCTTTGCGGTACGCGGGATGCCATGAAAAAGAAATCATTGGTGCTGAACAATCATCCGTTAACAGTGGAGGTTGGCGCACCCATTGAAACAGCCCAATTGTCTTTTGAAGATCGAAATCAGTATGTAAAAGACGTGCAGAAATCTGTGGTGGCATTAAAAGAAAAATGGCGGGCAAATGGATAAAATATTGTGTTCATTACTTGATGATGAAATGCATACCCTCGGATGGATTTCGGTTAGTCAAATAAATGAAAAACGGCTGGAAGCACACTGGTTTCAACATAAAGCATACGGTGAAATAAAATTAGAATGGGAGACATTACGATTGAGTTCATCCTATGGCCGGTTTAAAAAGCAATCTGAACGAACCTTACCTCCAGCCACGATTAGAAATTTTGCTGTTTCTCAAGGGTCCTTCTGGATAGAAAAGCACAACTGTAATTCAAGCCATTGTTCTGTTTTTCAACTAAAGGAATTTCATGGAAGTATTGACCAGAATTGAAGTGAAATCCAAGGTTAAAGAACTCAAGGCTGCTGGGAAAAAGATTGTTTTTACCAATGGATGCTTCGATATCATACATCAAGGACATACCACATATTTAAGTGCGGCAGGGGCATCAGGCGATTTCTTAATCATAGGATTAAATTCAGATACATCTGTTTCGCAACTTAAAGGGCCAGGTCGTCCTGTAAATGGAGAAGTGCAACGTGCCGCCAATTTATTGGCTTTATCCTATGTAGATGCAGTCACCATTTTTTCAGAAAAGACACCTAAAAAATTGATTGACGAAATACGACCTCATATTTTGGTAAAAGGCGGAGATTATGATGTAGATCAAGTGGTGGGAGCGGACCGCGTCAGGGCTGATGGGGGAGAAGTGGTAATTCTGCCTTTCGTCCCGGGATTTAGTACAACAAAAACAATAGAAAATCAGGTGCAAAAAGGCTTGACTGAGGAAGAGACCTCCAACTAAGTTCGCCACCTAAAATTACCCTAAATATTAATGAAACAGACATTTACACGAATTTTATATTTCCTGATCCTTATGGTAGGATTTTCTTTTGGGCAGGAAGTGAACCAGCAGATTCAAGCTGAAGGACAACCCTATGAAAATGGGAATGTAATTGACGCGACACAGAACCGATTGCCCCAATTGCTACGGGATGTAAAGGTGCTTCTCTCCGATGCACTTATTGCAGACGTGATGGATGATACCCTGGAGGTTGTGTATACACTCAACCGGATATTTGATCTAT
>CAYVNB010000122.1:0-3089 GCA_964452665.1 uncultured bacterium | reverse complement strand
CTTGGGTCGTGCACCTTTATAATCCAATTTTTGCAATGATAAAAAGCGACTACCACCCAACTCACCCCGATGACTGCCCAAAATGGAAATGAACTGACTTGAGGATAGAAATGTGTTAGGAAAATCCGAATTAATTATCCGTTGACCTCCAACATAAAACCGTCCTGATGGTTGATCAGAATAACAGCCAAAAGCAATGTGGTCTATTGCAATATTTAATTCTTTTCCGGCCATATGAACACCTTTTAAAAATGAGCCCTTTTCAGAGACATTTCCCTTAGGTACAGACAAGATTCCTGTGGCTACTTCCGGTCGAATCCCACTGCATGTTAAGTGACGTGCCACATTGGTAATCGCAGCAATCGATCTCATTTGATAAGCATCATATTTTATATAATCATTAGTATGAGTTGCATATCCATATGCATGACCTTTTTTGGTAATAACGGATACCTGTTGTGATTTAGGCACATCATCTAATAATGCTTTTAATTCCTTATTATAGGTCTTTTTTTGCTTAATGGATAGTTGACCAGACTTTGGCAAATCCAATTGCATTTTAATTTCATCAGTAAATCTTTCTTGATTGGATATCATCATTAATAATTGCATGGGAAAATGGCCTATTGATTTACTTCCGTTCATTATGATCACGGTCGAATCGGCCGTTAGAGTACCCACCAATATCATTTTATTTAATAATGATTCATGCGCTTCTAATATTGATACAGATGGTTTATCTATATGAATAAGTATACCATGTCCACGTTTGCTTGACATATGCTTTATCGCGTACTTTTCCAGATTAATGCCGCATCCACCATCTGTTTCTAAAATACGAAAAAGGCTATATCCCATTCCCGCCTTATTTACAGGTATCATCCTCATGTTCAATGCGATTTTTTTCAAAGCATTAATAGTTGATTCTTTTTTAGTTCCTTTTACAAAATAAATACGACCTAACGATGGATTGACTTGTTTTTTCATAATCGGCGCATGTCCCATCAATATTGAACCCTCTTTTAAATCGATTATACCAATTTTGGTTCCAATTTTCGCATTGATAGTATGAATAGCCATCTGACCGCGTACATCATCATTCCCCTGCGCCACTAACATTAATGGAGAGTCAATAGTACTTTGAGTATATACCTGTTCCGATTCGCTCCGAAAAGTATTTTGCAGGGTAACTGATTTTTGAAATGCAGTTAAAAATAGAGCTTCATTGGTATTCGGTGCCCTACCTAAAAACTTTTGAATAATTTTATTTTTTTTCATCTTATTATTTTATACGCAAACGGGTTCCCGATAGCTATAGTAATCCCCAATCAAGATATACTTCCCTGATGGTATCCCAATAAAACCCTTTACGGGCCAAAAAGTCATTCATTCGTTTTTGAGATTTTTGATCAAGATGTTTTTTTCGCTTTATGCCCCGTTTATTTAAATGGAATTCTATCAATTCATGGGGATCATATTCAGTATAAATATCTTCAATCAATTTATCGACCAACCCCGAACGTAAAAAATGGGGCATCATTTCTGATCGCAATGCAATAGGGCCAATCTTTTTATTTTTTACTTTTTCCCGTACAAAAGCCTGACCAAAGGCAGTATCATCAAGATATTTCAGTTTAATCATTTGATTAATTACCTGATTGATCTCTTCTGGCTCAAAGCCTTTTTCTTTAAGACGTTTTCGCATTTCAGCAGTACTCCGCATACGAAATCCCAATAGACTATAACCTGCATCCTTGGCTTCTTGAAAGCGCATCTTTTTACCGTAGGACTCAATAGATTCAGATGAAATATTATCACCCACATTCAATGGGTTTAAAACAAAAACGTCCTCAGGAATCCTGAAGACGCTTTTATCATCTAAATATACAATGATGCGATCCGAGTATTTTGTAGATCGCTTTATTTTGACAACCTTACGATTCCCCATTTTCAGGTGGTGTCTCCTCTAAACCCATGAATGATTTGACCTTTTGTACTATTTCTTCTCTTACGTCATCGTTATCAGTTAAAAATTGTTTTGCATTCTCGCGTCCTTGGCCAATTTTCATATCACCGTAAGAAAACCATGATCCCATTTTTTGGACGATATCCCCTTTTATAGCTAGGTCAATAATATCCCCTTCAACAGAGATGCCTTGATTATACATGATATCAAATTCAGTTTGCTTAAAGGGGGGAGCCACTTTGTTCTTCACCACTTTAACTCGTGTACGATTTCCAATCGCATCCTGGCCATCTTTAATGGTGGCAATTCGCCGTATATCCATCCGAACGGATGTATAAAATTTAAGGGCACGGCCACCAGGTGTTGTTTCAGGATTGCCAAACATAACACCGATTTTTTCACGAATCTGGTTAATAAAAACAACCGCCGTATTAGATCGACTTACGGTTCCAGTTAATTTGCGTAATGCTTGAGACATTAACCTTGCTTGCAAGCCTACATGCGTATCTCCCATCTCACCTTCCAATTCGGCACGAGGGACCAATGCGGCCACTGAATCCACCACAATTATATCTAATGCACCACTGCGTACCAACGTCTCAGTGATCTCCAAGGCTTGTTCACCTGTATCCGGTTGAGATACGAGCAATTGTTCAAGATTCACACCAAGTTTCTGGGAATACTGAGGATCCATGGCATGCTCTGCATCAATAAATGCTGCATACCCTCCGGTTTTTTGAGCTTCGGCCACAATATGCAAGGCCAAGGTGGTTTTCCCTGATGATTCAGGGCCGTATATTTCAATGATTCGGCCGCGAGGAACACCGCCAACACCTAAGGCTACATCCAAGGATAAACATCCCGTTGAAATACTATTCGCAGACATAAACGGTTGGTCTGATCCAAGCCGCATAATCGATCCTTTGCCGAATTGACGATCAACTTGGGTAATTGCCAGTTCTAATGCTTTTGTTTTTTTATCTGTTGTGGCAGCCATTTCCACTCCTAAACTGAATTATTTTTAAAAAAGTGAGTACTTAAAATAGTATATACTGGCTTCTTTGGGAAGAGTTCACTACTGATAAAATGAAATTTTTCAATGACGAACGAGATGGGTTCATAT
>CAYVNB010000121.1:0-3181 GCA_964452665.1 uncultured bacterium | reverse complement strand
AATTCCCATTGTGCATCTATAGATTTAAATGTCATCTTATTCTATTCCGTAATTCTCTTTGTGCATCGCGCTTTATATCTCGTTCTTTGATGGCATCTTTTTTATCAAAGGTTTTTTTCCCTTTGGCCAATCCAATTTCCAATTTGGCTCTTCCTTTGGAATTAAAATATATTTTTAATGGAACAGCCGTTAATCCTTTTTGATCCAGGGATGCCTGTATTTTAGCAATTTCCCTTTTATGGAGTAATAATCGCCGATTTCTTACCGGCGCATGCCCTTCGCTTCCCGTATGGGAATAGGGATTAATATGCACACCAATCACCCACGCTTGTCCTTTTCGGATTACCACATAGGCTTCTTTTATATTAGCATTGCCTTCTCTAAGACTTTTTACTTCACTACCCAGTAATTCAATACCTGCTTCATAGGTATCCAGGATGTGGAATTCGTGGAAGGCTTTGCGATTGGTGGCGACAACCTGATTATCCATAGTCAAAATTTCGACTGTAAAAGTACGGAATTAGGTTTTCCGCTTCCAAGTTTATTCCTTGCCCGTCGAATAAACAAAAATGTAATTTTCGGCCGTTTTTATGCCCGGGTGGCGGAATTGGTAGACGCGCACGGTTCAGGTCCGTGTGTCCTAACAGACGTGCTGGTTCGACTCCAGTCTCGGGCACTAAACATGTATTTTACTTATATAACTCGATCCTTGGATGGCGAGCATCGTTATGTGGGCCATTGTAAAAATATCTGATCCCAACTCAATCAACACAATGGAAGAATTGTAAAATTGAATCGGGATCATGATTTTTGGAAAGTTATTTATTCAGAAAAATTTAAATCAGAAAGAAAACCTGTATTTTGATAATGATTATTCAAGTCCACCGAAGGTCAAAGATGGATCGATGGAATGATAAATTAAATGCCAGTAAATTGTTAAAACAAATCGTATTTGCCTTTTTTTACCTGTTTTAATATGTTTTTGATCTTTTTCTCTACATCCCTTATCTCTCTTTTAGTCAGGCCAAATTGGACTACATTCCCCGATTGACGAACACCTTTTTTTGGATTTAAGTTTTCAGTCGGTTCTACAGAAAATACCTTTCCATCTTTGTATTCAAATTGTGCAATCACGCCCATTTTTTGATTTAGTATTTGTGATGACAAATTTTTCAATTTTCCTACCGTATTTTTTGGCAATCGGTCTACACGTATATGCTTCCATTTTG
Source organism: uncultured bacterium (assembly GCA_964452665.1). Classification (GTDB taxonomy): domain Bacteria; phylum Fidelibacterota; class Marinisomatia; order Marinisomatales; family TCS55; genus TCS55. The sequence continues at coordinate 1,952 of CAYVNB010000121.1, read as the reverse complement.
CGCCCCGATTACTTTTGGGGCTACTGAATGTCACTCCATTATCCACAGTAAACACACGAGGATTATCCGAATTTGTTGATGTAAGCAAATTACCTTCATTACTATCCTGATGATTAATGATATATGTCATAATATTGGTATTGGCAAAATGCTTTGCATAGACAGGATCAGATTTGAATTTTTTCTTGTTATAGACTTCACCCCCTACGGTTACCTCATTTAACCAATACTGAAGCATCACTATCACCATATCGGGTTTATTAAATGTAGGGTCAGCATCCGCTTCAATTGATTTATAATCTTCAAAACTATATCCTCTGACTACTGTGGGTGGTACTACAAAATCTGCTTCATCAAGAAATAATTTTTGCAATTCATAAGCAGCAATTTCAAATCGAGGTGCATTATTGAATTCATGCCCTCCGGTTAGTGCTCGGCGCCACTTAATTTGAAGATCCTTTCGATCAGGGTATTGTAGGATCACCCGTTTCCCAATATCTCCCTTGAAACGGAGATCACGAAAACGAAAAATAGTAAATTCATCATTCTTTAATTTCTGCTCGATCTCAGCTACAGGATGAGTAATATTGACATCTTGTGCCCATGGAACACTTAAAACAAAAACTAAGGATGATAAAGTATATAATCTGCGTTTAAATGAATGGAACATACAATTCCTCCTTTTAGTGATGAGACAAATCCATTAATTAATTTAATCATATTGAAAATGGGTAAAAAGGTTAATATTCTTCATCCTATTTCCATATGGCCATAACTTTCATCATGCACATTTTACTTCTTGAACCTTATTTTACTGGATCCCATCGATCTTGGTCTGAAGAGTTCCAATTTTATTCTCAACATGAGATTCAAATTTTATCCATGAAGGGTCAATTCTGGAAATGGCGTATGCATGGTGGCGCTGTATCTCTGGCTAATCAATTTAATGATTCGGATGCGCAACCTGATTTGATTTTGGCAACGAGTATGTTAGACCTCACCACTTTTCTCAGTCTAACGCGACATCGTTCATCTGAAATACCTGTAGCTATCTATCTTCACGAGAATCAATTATCCTACCCTTGGTCAGCCAACGATAGGGATTTGGTGGAAAAACGAAATAAGCATTATGGATTTATCAATTATGCATCTGCACTCGCCGCAGATCATGTATTATTTAATTCTAAATATCATAAATCTTCATTCATTCAGGAAGCGAGAAATTTGCTAATACATTTTCCTGATTATAATGAGCTGGAATCCATTAATAAAATTGAAGAAAAGAGTAAAGTACTGTATCTGGGATTAGATCTGAACCGATTCAATAGTTATAAGACCAATCATGATGGACTTCCCCTCATCTTATGGAATCATCGTTGGGAATATGATAAAAACCCCGAGGATTTTTTTAACACATTATTCCGTTTGAATGATGAAGGATTTGAATTTCAATTGGCAATATTAGGTAAGAATTTTAAAACAACCCCATCCATCTTTGATGATTCTAAACAAAAGCTATCCGACAAGATTGTTCACTTTGGATTTTGTGAATCTTTTGAATCCTATGCACAATGGCTGTGGAAGGCGGATATTTTACCGGTCACCAATATTCAGGACTTTTTCGGTATTAGTATAATGGAAGCCCTATACTGCGACGTCTATCCCATATTGCCTAATCGACTCACTTATCCTGAATTACTTCCGGAAGCGTATCATCAAAATCATATATATAACGATGAAGCGGACCTCTATGATAAACTTAAATCAGCTATCATTGATATTTCAACCGTCAGAAAATGTAAATTCTCATCTGTGGCTGAAAAATTTGATTGGAACCGAATGGCACCCATATATGACGAACTATTTTCGTCTATTAAAGTCGAATCTTGAAATAATTCCGGTGATTTTTTGAGTGCAGGCGTCACTTATTCAAAAGCATCGAGAATATCTTG
>CAYVNB010000120.1:0-3232 GCA_964452665.1 uncultured bacterium | reverse complement strand
ATTATACATTTCACCAGCAAAAAGTCGATTAAAAGAAATCAATGCTTATTTAAAGGTTCATAGTGAATATGGACCATGGATGGAACGGATTGCCCAGGTGGATTCTCTAGGAAACAGCACCATGACATCTGATGATCATATTGGGTTATCCACTGTACTCTATGGATTGGCAGAGTTGGAAATGTTTCATTTTGGACGAAGTGATTCAGGCATAATCTATTTAAACCAACTAATTACGTTTGCACCCAATGCACCATTAATACCGAAGGCTTTGTATGCAAAATCTGCGATTTTATCTGAAATGGGAGAAGATTCTACCGTCAAAGTGTTAAGGACCAGAATTGTAAATGAATATCCCAAAACGGATTATGCCATGGCCGTCATTCGCTCGGACTCTACATACAGTACAAAAACGTCAAACTCAGATGATCGGTTGGTCTCAGCAGAGGATAAATGGAAAGAGAACCCTGTATTGGCCATGGATAGTTATAAAGAAATTGTCTCGAGTGATACAGTTTCAGAAGCCAGCGTTAAAGCGGCCTATTTTTTGGCTCACCAATATGATTATCAGTTTATTCGACCTGACAGTGCCAAAAAATATTACGAATGGGTTTTAAAATATCATCAGGGGAGTGAACAAGCGAATCAAGCCCAAAAACGAGTGGTTCTCCTTAACATGGTTTTAGCAGACACAACGGTGCAAAATGCAAATTGAAAAAGCAGTCGTTTTATCCAATACGGAAATCGCCCATAACATTTGGGAAATGAAATTTGAAGCTCCGTTTATCGCGAGAGAGATCAAGGGTGCTGGTGAGTTTATTAATATCTTGGCCATGGAAAATTGGCAAAATCCTCTACGTCGGCCCATGAGTATTGCATCATCGGATGGGACTTCGGTTTCTATCATTTATAAAATTTTTGGAGAAGTCACCAAAATCCTATCAAATAAGAGGGCAGGTGATATCGTTGATATACTGGGACCGCTTGGGAATAGGTTTACCCAATGGGAAGGCAAATATCATCCCATTTTAGTCGGTGGTGGTGTGGGCCTCGCCCCTATAATGAATCTTCAATCGGAATGTAAATCGGCTCAAGTAGAGCATTCGATAATTATTGGTGCACGAAGCAGTAATGAACATTTTATTGAACATGATCCAGATCATCAAATTTATTTAACCACCGATGATGGTACTATAGGGGAAGCAGGCACGGTCATGAGTCCCTTAGAACGATTAGTCTCAGAACACGCTAATCCGTACATTTTTGCCTGTGGTCCAGAACCTATGCTTGTCGCTATCCGAGAATTTTCATTACAGCAAGGTGTACCGGCACAATTATCCGTTGAAAGCTACATGGGGTGCGGCGTGGGGCTTTGTCAAGGGTGCGTCATATCACGACATAATGATCAAATACAAGAACATAGCTATCATCAAAAATATTCGCTGGTCTGCTTGGATGGGCCGGTTTACGAGGCGGAGGAAATTCAATTTGACTGATCTAAGATTAACCATGGGAAATGTAGATTTTAATAATCCAATCTGGGTGGCGTCAGGCACCTTTGGTTATGGTACCGAAGCACCTGAATTGGTGGATGTGAATCGTCTAGGCGCCATTGTAACCAAATCGATTACCAGACACCCTCGAGAAGGTAATCCGCCACCACGCATTGTAGAAACCCCGTCGGGTATGATTAATTCTATCGGATTGGCAAATATTGGCGTGGAAGGTTATATAAAGGAAATGCTGCCCATTTATGAATCTCTATCTACCAAAATTATTATGAATATTGCGGGAACGGATATTCAGGAATATATTGAAATCCTTGAAATGGTTGAATCGGTCTCTTCTGTTATTGCCGGATATGAGATCAATATATCCTGTCCAAATGTGAAAAAAGGCGGTATGGAATTTGGTGTAGATTGTGATATGACCGCAAAACTCACCGAAGCTTTACGATCTCGAACGGATCGACTCATCATCATGAAACTCAGCCCTAATGTATCGGACATTGTTTCCATTGGTAAAGCAGCGCAAGATGCGGGAGCTGATGCAGTTTCAGCGATTAATACCGTGGTAGGAATGAGTATTAATGCCAAATCTACAATGAGTGAAATTTATACCATATTCGGCGGTTTATCCGGCCCTGCCATAAAGCCTGTCGGTTTGGCCGCTGTTTATAAATTGTATAAAAAACTGACTATTCCTATTGTTGGTATGGGTGGAATCGTCAATAGTGAGGATGTGGCTGAATACATGCTCGCCGGTTCTAAGGCTGTACAAGTGGGAACTGCCAATTACCGAAATCCCGGAATCAGCGAAGACATTGTTTCTCAATTCGATACTTTTATTTCCGAATCAAAATGGTCATCGGCAAACGAAATGGTTGGGCAGGTAAAAACCCATTCATGAGAAGACTTGCTTTATTAATCATGGTGGCAATGTTGGCAAGTGGGTGCAGCAGTTCCCCTCGATATCGGACAGGCCCTGTAAAAACCGTTGGAACTAAGTCCAAAAAGCCACCCGCATTGAAAACAAAAGCAAATTTGAAACACCGAAAGGTTATGAAAGGAGTCAGTTCCTTTTATGCAGAAGATTTCCATGGAAAGTTAACGGCCAACGGAGAAATATATGATATGTATGGCTTAACAGCTGCCCATAAAACTCTTCCTTTGAATACAATTGTTCGCGTGACGAACTTAACCAACAGTAAATCGCTTATATTACGTATCAACGATCGTGGTCCATATGTTAAGGGTCGTATTTTGGATTGCTCTTATGGGGCAGCGAAAAAATTGGATTTTGTCACTCAAGGGACAACAGAAGTAAAGATTGAAGTGATCGAATGGGGCGATAATAAGTATATGAAACATCGTAATTAATTCATGGCAAAATACTATATCACAATCAATCCCCAAGGGGGAATGAAAAAAGGACTGCATATACTTGACCAGGTCATGCCTGTTTTTGAAAGTGCACAAGCCAACATCACCGTTTTGGAAACCGAATATGCTGGCCATGCCCGGGATTTAGCTCGAGATATGGATATGTCCGGTTATGATGGATTCTGCTGCATTGGTGGGGATGGCACCATGCATGAAGCTATTAATGGCATGATGATGCGTACAGACAGTCAACGGTTTCCCATTGGGCTCATAACTGGCGGAACAGGAAATTCATTTATGCATGATTTGGATTGTTTAGATCCGGTTAATGCAGCGAAACGGATTATAAT
>CAYVNB010000119.1:1241-3276 GCA_964452665.1 uncultured bacterium | reverse complement strand
CCAACATATTCAGATAAATAATCAATGATATCGATAATCTTTAACTGTTTAAGTTTTGATTTTGCCGATTCACTCAAATTTGAGTTGGCATGTAAGAATTGATATGTGCAGGGGGATGTGTCCACCATAATGGGTAAGGACCCTTCTTCAGAAGCTTGCCATAAATAATCAATTGTTTTTGATTGAATAGATGCTGCTGAATCTGCGAATCCTTTTGATGCAAAAGGCTGGCTGCAGCAAGTGGATTGTATTCCATCCGGTATTATTAGTGTGTGCCTCATTTTTTTACCAATATCCTGCACTACCTGCATCAAAGATGACTTTGAATTGTCTCCGCAAAATATACGGGACAGGCAAGAAGGATAATAAACCCACTTGGCATCATAATCTGAATCTTGTTTATTTATTGTCGGGGCAGCATGGGGCATTTCAGCATGCCATTTTGGTGTACCAAAAAGGGCATGCATTCCATTTGAAACTATCATCATAAATTTGGTACCAAAAATTGTTTCTAGTCCCTTTCCTACTTTTAACCCCAATCGAGCTAAAGATTGTACAAATGCAAAATTATTAGACGCCCATTCACTTGCCTTATTCGCCAAATTTGAATGTTTATACTCTCTCAAAGATTTGATATAGGATCCGGTATTGATATTTACTGGACAAACCATTTCACATAATCCATCTGTGGCACATGTATCTATTCCGTCATAATTATAATCTTTAAGAACCGAAGCATCTGCGTTTCCCATGGATATTTCTCTCTGGATAACTATCCTCTGCCGGGGCGTCATGGTTAACGCTTTTGAAGGACATACCGGTTCACAGAAACCACATTCTACACATAGATCCACTTCATCAGAAACAATGGGCATTTTCTTTAAGTTTTTCACGTGAAGTTTATCATCTTTAGTTAATAATACATCAGGATTCATTATATGGTTTGGATCAGCCAATGATTTTATTTTCCACATGATTTTATACAAATCGCCACCCCATTCATATTCAACGAATGGAGCCATATTTCTTCCCGTGCCATGTTCCGCTTTCAAAGACCCATTAAACTTGCCCACCGTTAAATCGGCCATTTCATCTAAAAGTCCCTCAAATCGACTGGCGCCATCGGTGCTATTTAAATCCATGGACGCAGCAAAATGAAGATTTCCATCTTTAGCATGTCCGAAAATAACTGCATCATCATATTGCCAAACTTGACATATGGATTTGAGTTCTTTTACGACTTTTGGTAAATCCCAGAAATCATAACAAAGGTCCTCTGTAATTACGCTGGTTCCTTTTTTACGCATAGCACCCACCGTTGGGTACAATCCTTTGCGAATGTTCCAAAGATCGGTTCTAGATTTTATATCATCGGTCAACCCTAAAGGCAATTCTCCTCCTGCAAATTTCAATGCATCGGGGATCGTTTGATTTAACGATGCAATCGACGAAACGTCATGTTTCTGGAATTCAAATAAAAGCCCTGCCGACTGATCTTTAATCTCCCTATAATCGTAAGGAGCATTTTTCACATATCGAGCGGTTCTTAAAGATGCATCATCCAGCAATTCAATTGCATCTGCACCCTCATCCACCAAAATGGACAAGGCAGATACGGCTTCTTCTACAGAATTAAACAAAACTAATCCTGTTGATTTGAGGGGAGGATCATCGATGGATTCCAATTCAACGGACGAGAAAAATGCCAATGTCCCTTCTGCACAAATGATCAAATGTGCAAAAATATCTAGGGGGTGATTATAATCAATTAAAGCATTAAGTGAATACCCTAAAGTATTTTTAATACGGTATTTATTAGTAATTTTATTTACCATATCTTGATTGGATTCAACTTGCTTTTTACACGATAATATTCCTTCCGCCAATTTATATTCTTCAGTAACAAATCGTTCATAATCATCCTGATTTCGCGTATCATATACATGTCCATTCGCTAGCATAAACCGGATATATTTCATGGTGTGATATGCGTTATGTTTTACACCACACACCATCCCCGATGAATTATTTGAAA
>CAYVNB010000119.1:0-1141 GCA_964452665.1 uncultured bacterium | reverse complement strand
GTGTGATATGCGTTATGTTTTACACCACACACCATCCCCGATGAATTATTTGAAATTATACCCCCGATCCGTGCGACATTAATGGAGGCCGGATCGGGCCCAATGCGTTTCTGGTATGGAGATAAATAAAGATTAGCTTTGGCACCAATCACGCCTGGTGATAGTCGAATCGACCGTCCCTGATCCAATACGTCATAATCCTGCCATCCCTGTACTACTTCTGCAATAATGCCTTCCGTTATAGACTGACCAGAGAGGGATGTGCCTCCCGTTCTAAATGTCACCGGCATTTTGGCGTCATTGGCATAATTTAGGATTGATTGTACATCCTGCTCCGATTTTGGTCGAGCAACAGCCTGAGGCACCAATCGATACATGCTGGCATCATGTGCATAGGCTAATCTATCTATTAATCGTTCTGACCATTTATCTGGGGATATCTCTTTAGGAACAGTCATTAGAATGGTTGATATGCGTCTTTTATAATTTTAGGCAAAGGAATCGTTTCTTGTGTATTATAATTGAAAGTAACAAGTGTAAAAGTTCCAGTAACGATAGGCTTTTCATTTTCTTTTTCAAAAATTGCATTGAATAGGTCAAAACTTTTTTTACCCAATCGAATAATTCTGCTTCCAATGTCATAATGATTTGGAAATGACGATTGCTGAATATAATCAATGTGCATGCTTGCTAAAATGGTACTTAGTTCAGCTTCCCAGTCACTGACGTTTAACCCCAAATGCATAAGATAGTTAATTCTGGCAGTTTCAAAATAAGTCAAATAGGTTGCATGGTTAATATGACGTAAACCATCCATATCTCTCCATCGCGATTCTATGGCGATTATAAATTCAAAATCTTCTCGTCGTAATGATCGTATTTCCATTTTTTATTGCCTAGGTTGAAGTTGTGCCCATGGGACATCATAAAATAATACAGGGTCTGTCCCTGAATCGTCTGTGATTGCCTTTTTATACATTGCATTGGTCGATTCATATCGAAATAATACCGTATCATTGTTAATCCAATTGGCATATCGGCCACCGGATTGGAGCAGCCTAAGCGGCGGCGATGTATTACCATCATAAATATAAAGAAAATACGCTCCATTTTCTTTCGACCACATAATTGCTTTTTTACC
>CAYVNB010000118.1:0-3279 GCA_964452665.1 uncultured bacterium | reverse complement strand
ATAAATGACTTAAGCCAATCGATAGAAATTCGCATTAAAACTGCTCCAGGAATCGCATATCACCCTGATAAAATAGACGAATATCATCAATACCATACTTAAGCATACAAATCCGCTCTACACCCATTCCAAAAGCGAAACCGTGCCAAATGTCAGGATTCACATTTACGGATTTAAATACCTCCGGATCTACCATGCCGCAACCAAGTATTTCGATCCATTGGCAACGTTTTTCACTCCATATATCCACCTCTGCGCTAGGTTCGGTAAATGGAAAAAAACTGGGGCGAAATCGCATTTTTGTATCGTGACCAAACATTCGTTTAACAAAATATTCTAGAATGCCTTTTTGATCTGCAAAGGACACATGTTTATCCACATAGATTCCTTCAACTTGATGAAATAGACAATAGCTTTTAAAACTGATTGCTTCATTGCGATATACACGGCCGGGTACGATATGGCGTAATGGTGGATCCTGTTCCTCCATTAAATGGATTTGCACGTTGGATGTATGGGTTCGGAGTACCGTTTCGGGGTCAATAAAAAATGTATCCTGCATATCTCTGGCCGGATGTTCGGACGGAAAATTAAGTGCACTAAAATTATGAAAATCATCATCCACTTCCGGACCATATGCAATGGAAAAACCTACATCCATAAAAATGGATTTAATTTCATCCATGATTTGCTGCAATGGGTGTACGTGGCCAATAGGGAATGCTAATCCGGGTAAAGTAAAGTCAACGTTGTCGATACTAGATTCAGCATCTTCACTTTGCGAATCAGACGCAAATGCTTGGGTAAGTTCTTGTTTCAATTCATTGAGGAGTTGGCCGGCCATTGGACGATCTTTGTCAGGTATATGCTTCATGCCAGCGAATAAGCCAGCCACTAGCCCTTTGCGACCAAGATATTTTATACGTAACGATTCGACTAATTGTACATTTGTTGGAAAGGGATCAGAATCGGCCCGAAATTCCTTCCGGACCGATTCAATTGATTCCTTCAGTTTCATCTAGCTATTGACAGCCTTTACGAGCTCAGAAAAAGCATTGGGCTCATTCATGGCCATATCAGCCAATACCTTACGGTTGAGATCAATTCCTTTTGTCTTGAGCCCAGAGATGAACTGAGAATAGGACAAGCCGTGTTGCCGCGCAGCTGCATTTATACGGATAATCCACAGACGGCGAAACTGGCGTTTCCTTTGTCTGCGATCCCGATATGCATACAGTCCTGCCTTCTCAACTGCATCTTTTGCAGCTTTGAAGTTGCGGCTCCGGGCACCATAGTAGCCCTTGGCCTGCTTCACTATTTTGCGATGTCGTCTGTGCCGTGGCACAGAACTATTTGCTCTAGGCATATTTATATACTCCTATCATTGAGCAATCATCCGACGGACGCGCTTTTCTTCAGATTTATCTACCAAGTCAGGTTGACGCATCTTCCGTTTTGCGCTGTTACTCCGGCGAATGAGCATGTGGCTATGGTTTGCTTTGTTTCGTCTTATTTTACCAGTACCTGTCAAACGAAATCGTTTGGCGGCACTGCGTCTTGTTTTCTGCTTTGGCATCGACTTTCTCCTATTTACCAGTCAAAACGATCGTCTGACGACGACCTTCCAAGTCTCCTTGCTTTTCAACGACGGCCAAGTCGGAAAGCATTTCAATCACACGGTTCAGTACATCCAGTCCCAAATCGGTTCTGGACAACTCTCTCCCGCGATACATAAGGGTTACTTTTAATTTACACCCATCGGATAAAAATTGTCGGCCTCGGTTTACTTTGGTCTCCAAATCATGATCATCAATTCTTGGACGAACGCGGATCTCTTTAATTTTAACCACATGTTGTTTCTTTTTACTAGCTTGGGCTTTTTTCTTTTCTTCGTATTTTAATTTTCCATAATTGAGAATTTTGGCCACAGGTGGTTTTGCTTTTGGTGCGACTTCTATGAGATCTTGCCCCACATCTTTAGCTCTTTCAATCGCATCCTCCAAAGACATGACACCTAACTGTTCACCTGATTCTGAAATAAGCCGTACTTCAGAAGCACGGATTTTTTCATTTACTCTGATTTTATTGACTTTCGCGATAGGACTGACTCCTTTTATTTACTTCGGACTGTAGGCTCGACAATAGATTATCCACAGGCATGGTGCCTTGATCACCTAAAAATCGACGTCGGACAGAAACGCTATTTTCATTCGCTTCCTTTTCACCAACAATCATCATAACAGGAATTTTACTCAATTCTGCATGACGAATTTTTGCGCCTATTTTTTCAGGGCGGTCATCTAAAGTGACACGCATCCCTGCTTCTTTAAATTTTTTTTCAATTGATCGGGCATAAGTGTGTGATTTTTCCGAAATAGGTAAAATCGTAGTTTGTTTTGGCGCCAACCATAATGGAAAATCCCCACCATAATGTTCAATCAAAAAGCCAATGAATCGCTCATGGGTACTCAGTGGTGCCCGGTGGATACATAATGGTGTCTGTTCTATTCCCTTTTCATCAGTGTAGTTTAGGTCAAATCGCTTTGGGATTGCAAAATCAACCTGATTAGTAGCCAGTGTAAATTGTTTTCCGATGGCACTCCATACCTGCACATCTACTTTCGGACCATAAAATGCAGCTTCACCAGGAATTTCAACAAATTGAATCCCACCTTCTTTTAAAGCATCCCGAACAGCATCCTCTGTTTCAATCCACAATTCAGGCTCATTTATGTACTTTTTACCCAAATCGGCTGGATCATGCAAGCTGAGTCGCATTTCATATTTCTCGATCCCAAAAATATCAAAATATTCAAGATACATTTTACACACATCGAGAAATTCTCCGTTAAAATCTTCTGGTGAGCAATAAATATGCGCATCATTCATTTGCATACTGCGAACACGCATGAGGCCAAACAATTGGCCAGATTTTTCATAGCGATAACAGGTTCCATACTCTGCAATGCGGAATGGGAGATCGCGATAACTTTTGGGTGACGCATCGTAGATTTTATGGTGATGAGGACAATTCATGGGTTTTACAAAATAATCAGTCCCGTCCACATCCATGGCTGGATACATGGCATCTTTATATAGTTCTAGGTGTCCCGATTTTTTATATAAATCACCTTTGGTTAAATGGGGAGAGCGCACTTGATGGTAACCGTGGCGCTTTTCAGTTTCTTTTGCCAATGTCTCCAGTTCATCAATGATTACGCCACCATTTGGCAACCATAATGGTAAACCGGGGCCTACTTCATCATCGAAGGCGTATAT
>CAYVNB010000117.1:0-3282 GCA_964452665.1 uncultured bacterium | reverse complement strand
GCTGCATTGGTTTCGGATAAAATGAAACGGCGGGGCAAACGGCGTATTAAATTTCTCACAATACTTCAATATTTAACTCTCTGTCTTGTATTGATGGGATTGTCCAGACCTCGTTTAATTGACGCCATGCAGGAGACTAATGTAGATGTGGTGGATATTGTACTGGTCATGGATATCAGTTCATCCATGCTGGCTACGGATTTTCCGCCAAACCGACTTGAAGCAGTAAAGAAAACGGCTAAAGATTTTATCCATGCCCGCTCCGGGGATCGAATTGGTGTACTCGTATTTGCAGGGGAATCCTTTATTCAATGTCCTTTAACGATTGATCGAGATGTGGTCTTATCTCTCATGGATGAAATTAAAGTGGCGGAACAATCGTATGATGGTACCGCCATTGGGATGGCCATCGCCAATGCGACGAACCGGCTCCGCCACAGTGATACGAAAAGCAAAGTTATGATCCTGCTATCAGACGGTAGTAATAATGCAGGGGAGTTGGACCCCAATACCGCCGCAGATTTGGCTGCCAAATTCGATATTAAGATTTATACTATCGGTGCCGGCACGAATCAGGATGTGTCATTCATTCCCGGGCGAGGGTATATTCGGAATGAAATCGATGAAGCAACACTTAAATCAATATCCAAACGGACCAATGGTCGGTATTTTCGTGCCACCAATGTATCAGCATTAGAGGAGGTTTATGCCACCATTGATCAGTTAGAGCGAACAGAAATTGAAGTAAAAGAGTATACGAGGTATCGTGAATTATTTGGCTGGTTCCTCATTCCCGCATTGGTTTTTGGTTTGGGCGGACAAACGGTGGATAGCGCTTTATTTCGGCGGCGGTTATGATTGATTTCAGATTTCCATTCATTCTCTATGTATATATCCCGATGGCCATGCTTTGGGCCCTTTGGATTTGGCGCGGACGAAAACAGGTCATTTTATCCGAAACGGATTCACGGTTGCGTGCGCGATTATTGAATCAAATGGATTTAAATCGGTTGAATTGGAAGCAACGATTCTTGTTTTTATCTATGGTGGCGCTGGTTTTCGCTGCTTCAGGTCCCCAAATAGGTACGCGATTGGCCCCATTGGATCGGAAAGGGGTGGATCTGGTTTTCGCTATTGATGTATCCACCAGTATGAATGCGGAAGATGTGAAGCCCAGCCGATTGGAAAAAGCCAAATTCGAAATATCGCAGATGATTCGCCAACTCAAAGGAGATCGAGTGGCACTCATCGTGTTTGCGGGCTCTAGTCACATGTACTTACCCTTGACTACCGATTATGAAGCGGCACGTTTATTCCTTGATAAAATTGATACACAAATGATCTCCACCCAAGGGACGGCACTGAGTTCCTCTCTCCAAACTGGATTATCTGCATTTACGGAAGATGATTCAAAATACAAGGTATTGGTCTTGGTGACGGATGGAGAAGACCATGAAGGTCAGGCTATTGATTTGGCCGGGCAGGCCGCAGATCGGGGAATGATTATCCATACGGTTGGTGTTGGCACTGCTTCCGGTTCACTTATTCCCATAGTGGATAAGCAAGGTATTCGGGATTATAAGCGTGATGGTTCCGGCAAATTGATCACATCCATCATTAATGAAGCTATCCTTCAAGATATTGCGGATGCAGGGAATGGTACTTATGTGAAATTTGATAATAAACCTGCTAATTTCCGGGGTATTATTACGGCGATTGACAGCATGGAAAAGCGCACATTAAAATCACACATTTACTCTGAATATGAAGATCGGTATCAATCTTTTGCTATTGTATCCATGGGATTGATGGTGGTGGGCATGCTGTTCCCCACACGAGCTAAACAGAATGATACGTGGCGGGGTCGGTTTGTTTAGTAAATCCATTTTCATTGGATTGGTCACTATTTCTATCTCATTAGGTCAAGATAAAGGCATGAACCATTATGAGAATCAAGAATTTGAAGCGGCCCAGCAATATTATGAATCGGTAATCTTAGAAAAAGGAAATAATCCAGCCGCCCAATTTGGTCATGGTGCATCTTCGTTTCAACTGGGTGACTTAGAAACTGCTAAACAATCTTTTGAGCACTCCTTGAAATCATCTGATGAATCCCTCCAGGCCAAAGCCTTATACAATCTGGGGAATACCTTCTATCAAAATCAGAAGACAGAACAAGCATTGGCTTTTTATCGAAAGGCACTTGAGTTAGATCCCACCGATAAAGAAGCCAAATTCAATTATGAATTTTTAAAGTATCAGCAAGAACCACCGAAGGATGAAAATCAGAAGCAGGATCAAAACCAAGATCAGGACAATAAAGACCAAGAAGAGAAGGATCAGGATAAACAGGAACAAGAAAAAGAGGATAAAGAAGACGAGCAAAAACAGCAGGAAGAACAAAATCAGCAAGAACAGCAGGAGCAACAAAAACAAGAGCAGGAGCAACAAGAGCAGCAGCAACAAGAAGCTTCTGAAGAAGAAAAAGCACAAGATTTAAAACAGGCAGAAAGCATACTGGATGCCCTGAAGCAGAATGAAAAGATTATGCAAAAACAGCAGATTGCTCGCGCAAAATCCCGGAAGTTGGCGAAGGACTGGTAATTTTGAAGCGATTTATTTCAAATTTTTTGTTTCTCGGTATTTTGTGGAGCCAAGTCTCCGTCACAGCCTCCGTGGATGTGAATCGGATCTCCCAAAGTGAAACGGTTGGATTTAAAATTGTAGCCACCAATGCAGACGGCACTCCAAATGTGGATATTTCACCCCTGCTTAAAGATTTCAAAATTGTAAGCGGTCCTGCTCAGCAAACCAATATCCAGTGGGTAAACGGCGCCATGACAAGTTCACGCAGCCTGAGTTGGACTTTATTGGCAAAAAAAGAAGGGAAGATCAATATCCCTGGGCTCAATGTAAAAATGGGGAAGCAATCTTATCGTACCAATCCCATTGGCATTACAGTTGAGAGGGGGGCTGGCCGTGCCCAATTGGCTAATTTGTTTATCGAAGCCAAGCCTGATAAGGAACAGGCCTACCCCGGTGAACAGGTGACCGTTACGTATCGATTATTTACACGACTGAACTTATCCATTGAAGATATTGAATATCCAAAAAGTGTAGGTTTTTGGAATGAAGATCTTCGTGTAGCTCAAACGGTACGATTTAGAGATACTCAGATTAAAGGGGTGGGCTATAAGGTGGCTACGCTTTATAAAGCGGCCATGTTTCCCACGCAAACAGGGGACTTGGTGATTTCCCCTATGACAGCTATTTGCAATATAG
>CAYVNB010000116.1:0-3293 GCA_964452665.1 uncultured bacterium | reverse complement strand
GTCAGGATGGCTCTCGAGCCGCCCTCCCTGCATGGGCAAAATTCATGGCCGCTGCTCACGACACGTTGGGATTAAAACGGGCCAAATTTGACCGCCCCGATGGTGTTGTGGATGTGGAAATTTGCAGTACAACCAAAGATCGGCCCACCAATCTTTGTCCCGTAGAATCAGAAATATATATTAAAGGGACGGAACCATCCCAGACCTGCAAAGTACACCGGCGTAATTAAACCGTATCTAAAATCGTGGATGCGTGGGCTGAGGACAGTTTTCTAAATGACTTATCCATGATACTTTTTATGAATTAAAAAATAATCTGTGACTTGTTTTTTCTGATCCGATTGAAACAGTATCGGTCAAATAATTTAAGGCGGAATTCATTTTATTTTCATCCGAATTGAAACAACGAAATATAGGGTCACCCGGTGCCACGGTATCACCAATCTTTGCAAAAAATTCAATGCCAGCAGTGGGGTCCAGTTGATCTGATTTTTGATGACGGCCGCAGCCCAATTCAATGGTAGCCCAGCCAATATTTAGTGTATTCATTTCGGTAATATATCCGGACTCAGAAGCTGTCACTATCTGCTCACAACTCGGGGTATGGATTGAATCATTATCTGGGAGATGTCCGCTCTGGGCGTGGACCATCTCTTCAAATTTCTGGTAAGCCTTTCCAGATTGAATCAAATTTTCCTGGATGGAAATGGCAGCTGTCTCCCCTCGTGTTACCCCGGCTTGAATCAATAATTTGGCACCCAATTCATAGACTACATCCATGAGATCTTTCGGGCCATTTCCTTTTAATGCTACGATGGATTCGGCAATTTCACACCACATACCCGCCGTCCGTCCCAAAGGCTGATGCATACTGGAATAGACCACATCCGTCTTTACCCCAAATGCTTCCCCCACTGCTTTGAGCATGTTGCCCAAAGGAACGGCTTTCTCCATTGTATTCATGAAAGCGCCGTTCCCGGTTTTAATATCCAAAACTAGCCCTTGAATACCTTCTGCAATCTTTTTGCTCATGATCGAACCGCAAATGAGGGGGATAGAATCGATGGTGTTTGTGATATCCCGAAGGGCATACATCTTCCGATCAGCAGGGCATATGGATTTGGTCTGACTCATGATGCAAAGGCCCACATTTTCTACGTTTGATTTAAATTGATCGATGGTGAGACTGGTTTGAAATCCGGGTATCGTTTCCAGTTTGTCGATGGTGCCGCCTGTATGGCCTAAACTCCGTCCCGCCAGCATGGGGATGGCCAATCCTGCTACCGCCATGAGGGGGCCTAAAATAATGGATACTTTATCGCCCACACCGCCGGTGGAATGTTTATCCGCAACGTAAGCATCCATATTATTGAATGAGACGCAATCTCCGGAATTGACCATGACTTCTGTAAAGGTAAAGGTTTCATCATAGGTCATCCCCTTGGCATGGACTGCTTTCAAGAACGGCGTCATGATTTCGTTAGAAAACTCACCATCCACGTAGGCGGTGATAAAAGATGCAAGTTCGGATTTGGGGACGGCATCCCCGTTAAATTTATGCTGAATCAGTGAGTTTGGATTCATCTTTTTTCTTTTTGAACCATTTCAAGAAATTGATCTGGAATCGAAGGGGGGGCTGTTCACGAACCGTATGGATCATGAGATACGTGGCGATAATAAAGAGGACCACATTGGGGGTCCATATCCCCACGGCAGGGGAAAGGATGGTGCGATCAGCTAAATCTTCTCCGCCAATCATAAATACATAATACAGTAAAAAGAATCCGAATGATAAACTGGTGGCGATGGTAAATCCCCCTTTACGAAACAAAACGCCTAACGATGCGCCGGTCATAATAAAGAGAATGCAGGCCACGGGGAGTGAAAATTTTTTATGGAGCTCCACCGTATATTTGTTATTGGATCGCGCATAACTGCCTAACAAATTATATTCATTCCGCAATTGTCGAATGGCAACATTCACATCAGATTCCTTGCGATAAATAACATCGATGGTATATTTAGCCGTATTGGTGGCAAATTCCGTTTTCACTTTATTCAGGATGACCTCTGCCTCCTCAAAAGTCGGAGGTACAAGACTATCTAATTCTGTCCGCAGAAATAAACGGCCAATGCGCCCTTTTACAATGTTTGCTCGTTCAGCCAGATCCAGTTGTTTATCCAAAATCATTTGGATGGTCATTTCCCGATCGGATCGGCTGGTGGTATCCCGGCGATTTAAAAAGAGATCATCGGCAGGTATGCTAATCTTGTGTTTTTCAAATTCGATCCGACGGTAATTGCCGTAATCCTGGAGGTCCAGTTCATGAATTTCACCATTATATAAATCAAGTATGATGGCATCATCAATAGTGGACACGGTACCTGTTTTAGAATGGATGCTGGTTTGGGTTTGAATTCCCCCTTTGCTAAAAATACGCACATCTCTCAGTGTGTCACCTTCTTTATCCCGGATGATGATGCTGTAGTCCGGGAGGTCATCCATAAAATATCCCGGCTCAATATTCATATCCGGGCGTTTGCGGTAGATGTCTCCAGATAGCATCCGCGCCTTAAAATTCATTTCGGGCATGATGAACGCATTAAAGAGGATGAGGCTGAGGGCAATGCCTATCCCCAAAAGAAGGGCCGGCCGGACGATGGTGGTAAAACTGATCCCGGCAGACCGCATGGCGGTGATTTCATTATCCTCAGAAAATTGGCCGAAGGCCATGAGGGCTGCCACAAGGACGGCCATGGGTACGGCCAGTGCGGCGATCCATCCCAGGTTTAAAAAGAGATATTCAAAGATGGTGCCCAGGTCCAGTCCTTTGCCGATGAATCGATCGATGGCCCGCAGGAGAAATTGAGTAAAGAGGATGAATACAATAATGAGCAGCGAAAATATAAAGGGCATAAATAGCTGCTTGAGGATATATCTGGTGAGCAGGCGCATGGGAAAAATTACATTCATTCAGTTAAAATTCTATCATCTTGAATCGAAAATTATACAGAGAGTTCCGGTAAAAATATTTTCATTAGTTTTAAAGAAAACACCTAATTTCCTCGGCTTCAATTGAAGTAATTCGATTGAATTTGAATGGTGGGTGTAGCTCAGCTGGTTAGAGCACCTGGTTGTGGCCCAGGAGGCCGTGGGTTCAAGTCCCATCACTCACCCAAGGCAAGTTTACAAGGATAAAGTGACAAGTGACTTGGGTTCATTTTCGGGGTGTAGCGCAGTCCGGTTAGCGCACCTGCTTTGGGAGCAGGGGGTCGGGGGTTCGAATCCCTCC
>CAYVNB010000115.1:0-3296 GCA_964452665.1 uncultured bacterium | reverse complement strand
GACTCGAACCCCCGACCTGCTGATTACAAATCAGCTGCTCTACCAACTGAGCTACACCGGCAAGTCGGATCCAAATCCAAAATCATTTTCAGATTTTTGAATTCGGATTTGATCCGTTACTTCAGATCCATTTGTCGTCGGTTAAATAACCGCATGGCATAGTTCTTGTAGGCACTGCGCAACACGATTGCCGAAAAAAGCCTTGAAAATTAGTTTAAATATTTTTTAATGACAATTATTTTTGAATAAAATCACTGAAAGAAATATAATTTATTTAGAAGTTAATTTTGAACCGCCAGGTGTATCTTTTACAATCCACCCCTTTAATGCAATCAAGTCACGTAATTCATCGGACTTGGCCCAATCTTTGGTTTGTCGCGCTTTTTCCCTTTCAGAAACCAAATCTAATATATCTTGAGGAATTGCTTCTGATTTAGATAACACACCGAATACACCATCGAAATATGCAATAAAATTTAATCCTTTGGCGCATTCATCTTCTGAAAAACCATTTTTATCTAATGCTGAATTGGTGGTACGAATCCAGTCAAAGAAAACGGCCAATGCATTGGGTGCATCCAGGTCATTTTCCAAAGCTTTATCGAACTTTGATTTTTCAGGAGGGAATTCATTAGAAGAACGTTTGGCTAAATCTTGTAGTCGATCTTTTAAGGATTGAATGCGCTGAATACTTGCCTTAGCCTCATGCTGCTTATCTAAAGTAAAATTGATTTTGGTTCGATAGTGGCCGTTGAGCATAATATATCGAATCTCTTCAGAAGTAAATCCTTTATCGATGAGCTCTGGTATATGGTGGAAATTCCCCAACGATTTGCTCATTTTCCCGCCATCAACCATCAAGAATTCCGAGTGCATCCATATATTGACAAAAGGTGTATCATTGGCGCAAACGGATTGGGCAATCTCATTTTCATGATGGGGAAACTTATTATCCACACCACCACAATGGATGTCAAAATGATCCCCCAAATAAGCCATGGACATAACTGAACATTCAATATGCCAGCCTGGACGCCCTTTGCCCCAGGGAGAATCCCATGCCACATCACCATCTTCATCTTTATAAGCTTTCCATAAAGCAAAATCTTGGAGATTATCCAGATCATACTCATCTGAATCCACCCTCGCAGATTGGCGCATTTTTGCCATGTTGATATTTGTGAGAGCACCGTAATCCTTGAAGGATTCAATTTTAAAGAAAACAGATCCATCTTCCGTTTCGTAAGCATACCCCTTAGCAATCAATGATTTAATCATTTTGATCATACCTTCCACATGATCCGTAGCGGCGGGATAGTGATCAGCAGGCAAAATATTTAAAGTGTTAAGGTCTTGATTAAACAGGTCCGTATAATGGTCTGTAATTTCAGAAAGGGACTTCCCTTCTATTACAGTTTTTTTAATCGTCTTATCATCCACATCTGTAATGTTCATCACATGAAGGACTTCAAATCCTCTCGCAAGGAGAACCCGTTTTAAAAAATCTTCAAATAGGAATGTGCGGAAATTACCAATGTGTGCCACATCATAGACAGTAGGTCCGCATGTATATAGCTTCACCTTCCTATCATCGATGGGAATAAATGGCTCTTTTTTTCGAGTGAGTGAATTATAAAATTGAAGCACGTTTTTTTTCTACGGATCGAAGAAATTTGGAATCGATATGGACAGACACCGCCTGCTGCAGGGCATCGATTTTCAGTACAAGGCGTTCCTCTCCTTTTAATTCTACCACCACCCCTATGGTTCCTTTCATGGGGCCTTCAATCACCTCGACTTCATCGCCCTGAAAAAAATATTCCATTGGTTCCAATTCATAACCACCTTCAAGAGCCCAACGAATGCTATTCACAACCGATTCCTGGACGGTGGCAACCGTGCCATTAAACTTCACAATGGAACTCACCCCATGGGTTTGGAGAATATAAATTGAATTTTTCAATTCTACCTTCGCAAATAAATAACTGGAAAATAGGGGTAACTCCACCCATACCTTTCGATCAGACCATTTTTGCCGTTTTTTCACCAAAGGCAAATAGACCTCAATCCCTTTTTTCATTAATTGGTCAAAGGCGACTTTTTCTGCCCGAGGTTTAGATCGAACCACTATCCATTGTAAATCCATTAATCTTTTAACGCTTCATTAATAATCATTTGAATTAAATCTGAGAATGACATTCCCGAGGCTTTTACAGATTTTGGCACGAGACTGGTTTCCGTCATCCCCGGCAATGTATTCACTTCTAAAAACCAGGCATTATTATTTTTGTCTAATCTAAAATCTACTCTGGAATAATGACGGCACCCCAACATTTTGTGGATACGCAAAGCCGTCTCCTGAACTGATTTGGTTAATGCTTCATCCAAATCAGCCGGGCAATAGTAATCTGTCATTCCTTTTGTGTACTTGCATTCATAATCATAAAGGTCATGACTCGGGTTGATTTCGACAATGGGATATGGCTTCTCGCCAATGATTGAAACGGTAATCTCCCGCCCAGCCACAAATGATTCCATCAATACTACTGTATCATATTTTCTTGCTAACGTCACTGCATTTTTCAATTGGGATGGATCTAAAACAACGGTTAATCCGATGGTACTGCCTTGATTATTGGATTTTACCACCAATGGATAACCCAGGTCATGGTCTTTGGGTATATCATCTTCTATAGATAAGGACATCCAATCTGGGGTTAAAATTTGCTTTCGAAGCACCAATGCCTTACTTACGCGTTTATCCATGCAGATGGCAGATGCTTCATTCCCTGAACCGGTATATCGAACACCAATCGATTCTAAAAAGCCCGGGATGACACCATTCTCACCATCGCCCCCATGGAGGCCGTTAAAAACCACATCCACAGATTTGAGTGCAGGCAGCTGATTAGACAATCCATCTTTAGGATCTAATGATATGACCTCATGCCCCAAGGATGCACATGCCGAAACAATGGCTTGTCCGGAACTTAAAGATACCGCCCGTTCCGAAGATGTCCCTCCGAACATGACACCAATTTTCATGATGTCTTTTCTAAAATTTGGTTTGCCCCATATGCCAAATCCTGCGCGACAAATGTAGGTGATAAATCACCAACTTTCTTCAAAGATTCCTTACCTCTTCCGGATAAAACGAGCATGGTATCCATGCCTGAATTGACACCGGCCTCAATATCGGAAACAGCATCACCAATCATTATAGAATTCGCCAAATTGATACGGTGATCTTTCGCTGCTTTTTTAAACATACCGATGCCCGGTTTTCGATTTTCTGT
>CAYVNB010000114.1:0-3330 GCA_964452665.1 uncultured bacterium | reverse complement strand
TTTTTGGTGTATGAAATTGGTGTATTCGCTATTTCTGTCAGTGACCTCCCACTACTCAGGAATGGTGCCGATGTATTAATGCGGCAGATTTTGGAAATATTTGGTATCTTTGGTGTCTATGGCTTTTCAGGAACATTTCTCATTGGATTTATGATCGCTTTTCTCCGACAGAAAAAAACCCTTAGGACATCATCCATTAAAGGTGAATATTTACTTACCATGTTTTTTGAAAGTATGGGCTGGGCCATCGGATTAACTATTGTTATGATGTGGTTCCCAACGCTGCTTATGGTAGGAAAGGATAGCCGTCTGCTTCAGCAAATCGTTTTGGCCGTGGGTGCAGGGATTTATGAAGAATTTGTATTCCGTGTCATATTAATCATAGGATTAGCCTCCGTATTGGGTTTCCTCTTTCAATGGGGAGAGATTGCGCAGAAATCCGGGGCTGTAGTTCTGGCCGCAATACTTTTTTCCGGATTTCATTTTGTTGGGGTATATGGAGAAATGCCTAGTATAGACTTATTCTTAATCCGGATGATTGCGGGCATTGTACTCGGCGCCATTTATGTCATGCGGGGATTTGGTGTGACTGCCTATACTCATACGATTTATGACCTTTTTGTACTGGTGAAATTCACGACTTCATCCTAAATATTCACAGTATATTGCTGTAACTTTAGCGTCTATTTTTGGGGGAAATTCAATTCATATGAAACGATTCATCACATCATTATTCTTTTTGGGGCTAACCATAGCCCAGGAATCACCTTTTACCAACTTTGATGTGGTCATTTATCCGGAATACTATTTCGAAGGATTAATGGCAGAAGTAGATGGGGAAATCAAAGAAGGGCAGTTTCCATTAAATTTTGAAATGGATGTCCCGGCCAATGCGGATTCGGTCTTTTTTGTCAGCGGGACGGCATCATCTGATGCGGAGGTGAAACATTTATCCGTAGTGAAAAATAATAAACGGTCCTTTATTCAAGTGGACATCCTTGAATCCAAATTCAGAATGTTCATTTTCTTTAATGGAGAGAAAGATGGGGCCCTACGCAGAGGTGACTTCACTCTGAAATTGAATCATCCTGTAGATGATGCCCATATTATTCTTCAGGAGCCATTGGTGGCGGAAAACTTTTCTTTTTCAGAACCAGAAGCTGAATCATTTCAAGATCAGCATGGTATGACCTTTCGCCGTGTTCATATTCACGATTTTAAGGCGAATACGCCTAAGCGTGTGAGATTTGCATATGAGAACCCATCAGGGGAAATTTCGATCAATAAACTACAAACCATGCTTTCTGCAGAAGATCAAACTGCTACACTGGTACCAACGCCCAGTACGAGTCAAAAACCGGTTCGACATAAATTGCCCCTTTGGCAACCCTTAACCGTATTGGCTGTTGTGGCAGTTACTGTGGGATGGATGGCATCCGCCCAGTTAAAGAAGGAAAAAAGTGAATTGAGTATATCAACGGCGAAGCCAGCTGAAGGAAAATTTTGCACCCATTGTGGAGAAGGAATATCTCCTGAACATAAATTTTGTGCCCATTGCGGAGGTAAACTGTAGATGTATCCAGTCATTTTTGATTTTGGTGAAATAAGTATTTTCGGATATCAATTCCATCCGGTAATTAATTCATATGGATTTATGCTCATGATGGCATTCTATTCCTGTTATTTTATTTTGAGTAAAGATCTGAAGCGGTTGGGTTATGACGCGAAGTTGGCAGGCGATATCGTATTTGCGGCCGCATTAGGGGGCATCCTTGGGTCAAAGATCTATTATCTGATTGAGAATTTTGATCGCGTTAAAGCTGATCCTATGGGGATGATTTTTAGTGGAGCAGGATTAGTCTTTCTTGGAGGACTCATAGGTGGATTTCTGGCGGTCTCTTATGTAATTCGAAAGAATGACCTGCCTTGGCCTAAGTTCGTGGATATAGCCGCACCGTTGGTCATCCTTGGATATGCAGTAGGCCGTATTGGATGTTTGCTCGTAGGAGATGATTATGGATTGCCCACCCATTTGCCTTGGGGGATCGCTTTTCCCGATGGATTGCCGCCATCTACATACAGCATTTTTCAGACCTATTATCCATGGATTAGTTTAGAAGGATTTGATCCTGGCGTATTGAAGGTACATCCAACACAGATTTATGAATCTCTTCTCGGATTTGGTATTTTTTATTATCTTTATAATAAACGGACAAAAGTCACGGTGGCTGGAAGTCTATTCTTCACCTATTTGGTTCTCGGTGGAGTAGAACGATTCTTTATTGAGTTTTTACGTTTGAATCAAAAGTATATATTTGGACTTTCCGGCGCCCAATTGATTGCATTGGTCATGGTTGGTATTGGTACCTGGTTTTTGACCCATTCTATTGTTCAACCGGAGGAGTCTCCATCTGAATAAGGCGAAAGCGTCTTTTCTTATTTTTTGTATTATAGGGACATTGACGTCCCAGTCTACCGTAAAGGTGGGGCAGGTGGATCTGACCCAATCCATTATTTCATCTGATTTTCAACCGGATCGATTGGTGAAGACACCGAGCGGTGTGGTATTTTTTGATTCTAAAAACCGTCAGTTGGGTCTATGGGTATCCGATTCTATAGAAATCAAAAGCAGTTTTGGGAGTCATGGGTCTGATTTATTCGACCCTGTCGATTTGATGGCCAACCAATTGGATGTATTTGTATTGGATCAGTCCGCACATAAAATCGGACAATTTGATGCGGCATTAAATTTTATTCAGGATATTCTTTTGGATAATGATGCTATTTATCCATCTCAAATGGCCATGGATTCCCGACGGAATATATATATTTATTCTCCTGAGACAGATGAAATTCTCCACACTCAGGGATTGTCCGGTCAATTAAACCTGTTTTTGGACCTGAGCAGAGATATGGATGGGAGTCCATGTGTGACCGACATGAGAATGAATAAACGAGATGAACTGTCTTTACTAATGCCTTGCCAAGATCAAGTGAATATCCATGGCCGATCCGGCCGGTTGATCAGACGGTTTGCTACATCCGTGGAGAATCCGATTCGTATTTTGCCATTTAAACAATTCTGGCTAGTAATCAATCAGAAAGGGATGATTCAGGTGCTGGGCAGTGAACGAATCCAATTACCCATGGATGGTCAAACCATCATGGATGCCATTGTAGTGAATAATATGGTATGGGTCTTGAGTGATAAGGGGATCATAATCTATGATGTGGTCACAACACCATAAGATTTTGACTCTTCTATTGGGCTTTGCCACGGCGTTGGGACAAATCGCATCGGATTCATCAGCCGTAAGAAAAATTGGCCCT
>CAYVNB010000113.1:0-3338 GCA_964452665.1 uncultured bacterium | reverse complement strand
TTACCATGACTTGGGATGAAGAAGATATTATTTCAAATGCCGATATCGTTGCGGCCATGAATAAACATGATGATGTTTCGCCTGAAGCCATTATGGTGGCTGGCCAGAGACAATTAAATCATGTGACCGATGAATTAGAGAATTTTTTATCAACTGATGATCCAAATATAAGGGCAGCTGCGGCTGCGGCCATTTTACATATTGACAGCGGGCCTACAGATCAAGCGGAAAAACATCTAAAAAATATGCTGGAAAGTGATGATGAATTCACCCAAGCCACCGCCTTAAAACGCCTTGTAAATAACGACCAATTTTTACCTCAGGATGCCCTTATTTCATTTTTATCCCATGAGGGTGATATAATTAGCAACGCGGCCTTAAAAATTGCCAGTAAACGAAAGGACGAAGCATTAATCCCAGCTGTTATCACAAATTTGGCCATCCCCAAAACAAGCCTTCAGGCTAGACAAACATTAGAACAATTTTCTGATGAATTTGTCCTTGATCAATTTGAAATACTGATCGAATCAGAAGATACTTATCGGAAATTGCGGTTGGGCATTATTCGAGCCCTCCGTGAATACCCTGATGATCGCGCCATTGACCTATTACTCACCCAATTAAATCAAACCGATCAAGATAGATATAACGAAGTGGTGGATGCCCTGCTTGCTGTGGCACGGATACATCCTATTGGCGAAGAAAAGAAAGATCGAATCACCGAAGAGATTCGCGCCATGGCCCAAAAATTGTATACACTCAATGAAAATATTCGACTCCTCCCCGATGATGAAAATCGATTCTTGATGCATGATCATCTCCATAATGAGATTCAAAACACCCTTCCTACATTATTAAAACTGGGTGTTTTGAATGTACCGGATACGCCCATTGAAACCTATATCCACACTGTTAAATCCGGTGATCCCGCAAAATTGCCTTTTCTTTTGGAATTTTTTGAAAATATCTTTTCAAAAGATGAGCGGGATATTATCAATCCACTGATTGAACAAATATCCTTGGAAGAGCGTCGTGAAGTAGGTCTTGTCCATTTTGGAAAACTCCCAGATGATCTGAATCAAGAATTGAAAGATGCGGTTTATTCACCTCATAAATGGCATTCAGTGATTGCCCTTGATTATTTACTGCAGTCCGATAAAATGGATGTTATTCAATCTCTAGATTGGGAACAAGTACCCGCTTCCAAAGCGAACCAGGAACTGTTTACCCGGCTTATCCAAAAAAATGGGACGAACCTTGATTTCATTCCCTCAGAACGGTTTAAATTAGAGGCACAGGAATTATCCATGTATTCTACATTAGAAAAAACAATTATCCTTAAATCGGTGGATTTATTCAAATCCATCCCGGCGGAGAATCTTTCACGGGTGGCCCAAATCACTGAAGAAGTGACCTATGATGCCAATGCGCTTATTTTCGCTGAGGGCGATTACGGCGATTCATTATTTATTGTGGTGGATGGAAATGTAAAAATCCATAAAGGGGAGCAGGAATTAGCCATGCTGGGCAAGGGCACTTGCTTGGGTGAGATGGCACTGTTGGATGACGAGCCTCGATCTGCCGATGCCACGGTGACAGAAGATTCTACCTTATTTAAGATTGAGCAGGAAGGATTTTATGAAGTGATGGGAAGCCAGAGTGACATCATGGAGGGCATAATTAAACTACTCACCGGCCGGCTCCGGGTAGCCAATGAAAAACTCATGGCCAAATGAAATATAAGTATCTGATTTAATTAATTATATTTTGGCAGTAGCTGATCCAGCTTTTCCTCCGTTTTTTCTTCTATACTTTTTTGGACCGCTTCTTTCGCTTTTTCGCTAGATTCAGACGCCTTTTCTTTCACCGCTTCCATCCCCGACTGCAAGCCTTCCTTAAGTGAATCTACCGTCACATCTTCCTCTGTCCACACCATATAGGCCACCCAGAGAACAAGAATAGCACTGACCACTAATACTAATTTGATGAGTTTTTTGATCACTCCCAATAAAATGATGATGGCCAATACAACGGCTATAGCCATATAGACAGGATTTGAAGTTAACATTTCAATGGATTGATCCATTAGTGCTTCTTCCCCTTCATTCTCAATTTTTGATGATTGATCCTGCCTGATTTTTGTTCATATTCTTCAATCAATTGCATGATGGCAGGATTATCAGGCATTTCAAATTTCATGGTATCGGTTCGCCCTGCTTGATCCACCACTTTACCCTTTTTTAATGTTAATTCAATGATACCTATATAATAGCCTTCTTTTCCCGCCTGCGCAATAAGGGTGCCGTTTACCGTTTCGGGTGATTCTATATTCGATTGACTGTGGCTACCAATGATAACATCAATCCCATCAATGGATTCAGCTAGATCATAATCCAGATCGGCCCCTTGATGGGTGAGAAGTATAATTACATCCACCTCATCTTTTAGTCCGTTCATTTCATTTTGGATCGCTTCCGCCGGATTGGTCAACTCAATCTGATCTCGAATGGACTCCGGATAATACTTTATGGCATGAGGATCCATAATGCCCAGGATGGCGATTTTGACTCCATTCTTTTCCAAAATTTGTACTTTGGTTGATATGCCTTCGATGTTGGTCCCGACTACAGGGATATCCATCATGGATATTAACTGCGCCCTTCGATCGGGCGGCAAGGTCATTTCCTGATCACCAAATAAGATGGCATCATAGGGCAGCTGCCCGTAGGCCACGGCCATAAGGCTATCTTTTAAGGGTTGATGGGTCATAGTAAAAATGTCCCCGGCATCTAATAAAATGGTATTCGGGTTCTTTTGGATAAATTCAGCCACATAAACCGCACGCTTTTCCACGGCGCCGTATGGGTGATCGGGACAATAACAATTTTCAAGGGCACCGTTGGTATTATTCGTGTGAAGAATGTAAAGGGTGCTTTTCTGCGCAAAAGGCATCGCCATTATCATGACCGTTAAAAGGACAACTATGGATGGTTTTTTCTGCCCCATCATGCCTAAAATTGAGTGTAATGAAGTGTTTAATCAAAACATTTTTAATGGGGACTTACATTTTAGCCCAAACACCAGCGGATTCACTCTTTCGTAATCCTGATACGACCCCATTCCAAAAACTATTCCTCTACCCGATTGCTAAGTGGCAAAATATATCTTATGCCAATGACGCCCTCAATTGTCAATTCCACCCCAGTTGTTCTAATTATGGGGCCCAGGCTATAACCAATAATGGTGTAATTACAGGACTCATTATGACTTCAGATCGAATCGTTCGCTGCAACCCCTCTGCTTACGATGCCCATAAAGACATGAATGGTTTTTTCCAT
>CAYVNB010000112.1:0-3362 GCA_964452665.1 uncultured bacterium | reverse complement strand
GTATCTGGCTCTAAGGCAGAAATAAATACCACTTTTTCTGATAGACCTTCCGGAATGGCAATCCATCCTTTCCACGGAGGATAATATCCCTTTGTATCAATTGAAAATAAAACCGGTTCATCTGATTTACGCTTGGTGGTAATTCTGACTCTTTTATACCCGGATGTATCCAATTGGGTCGATGTCAATATATCACCATCTTGGGAGACCCGAATATTACTTTCGGGAATTGGATCACCTGTTTTTTCGTCCATCACAAATAGTTTTACAATATCCATTGGTACGTACACATCGAATGGGGTCAATTGAATTTCACCTGGTTTCGTATCAAACATTCGGTATTGATGGACATAGTGATCTCCCATGGGCTCCAATTTGGCCATATTACCCAATGAATCCGGATTTAGTATGTCCGCCGGTAAAATGATCTGGATGGGCTCACCCGGGAAGAATATTTTTTGAATTTGCATTTCGGCTGGTCGATTCCGTGGATATATGCTTAGCCGATAAGCCGTAGGTGACACATCGATGGGATTCACGGTGGCATTAATTGTTACTGTTTTTGATTCATTGGGTTTTCTCACCCGAATCTGTTTATCAAATATGGTGGAATCTTCCTGACCCCATCCCAGGGACATTATAAGACAATAAAAAATGAATCGGCGGGATTTAGCAGGATTGCCCATGGGGTGTCTTATGGTATTGGCCTTGACTATCTTTTTTAACAGACACCATCACAAGGGTTGCCACACAGGCCAAACGCGGTGCTTTATGCCGGCCTTCTGCATAAGCATCCACTTGAATCTTGAATGATGTTGTACCGGCATCAATGATGGTTGCGGTGAAGTTCACCCAGTCCCCAAGGTAAACTGGCTCTTTGAATTCTACTTGATCGATGGTCCGTGTTACAGATCCATCCACATCAGCTCCTTTTAAGAACCGATGAGCCACTTTGGCTGCAGCCAAGTCAATCCAAGCGATCATTTGGCCGCCAAACAGTGTGCCCACCACATTAATGTGATCCGGCATCACAAATTGAGAATATTTTGCTGAAACGCTCGACATCGTACAAATTCCTTTCCTGAAAACTATGCATAGGCGAGTATAAAGAAAAAGCCCCGCAAATACACCCTCGAGAAAATCTTTTTTCCCTGAAGAGCACGCCACACCTGCGGGGCTTCATGGAAAAAGTTTATCTTTATGCAGGTATGATTTTCAAGGATTTTTTTCAAACATTAGATAAATACTCCTTTGCCATCCTTTCCCCCTCTGAAAGATCCACTTTTGATAAACAATATGCACCGGCAATAAATAGTATAATTAAAGATAAAATGCTTATTCTTGGATTCCGGTCACAAATCCTACATATCCCATCAATGGGGGACCAATAATAGCTGCAAATTTTCCTAACATATTATAGAATCCAAAGAATTCAGCCGCTTTCTCCTTTGGAATAATCCGTACATACATGGATCGACTCAATGCCTGAATACCGCCTTGAAAACAGGCAATCCCAACGGCTAATGTATAAAAATGCCATTCCTTTGACATTAGTGCGCCGAAGATTGTAATTATTGAGTAACCGAAGATTGCAGTATAGATTGCCTTCTTTATCCCGATCCTTGATGAAAAATAATTATAGGCCAATGTTGCAGGGAATGCTACGAATTGGACAAGGAGTAAAGCGATAATCAATGAACTGGCGGAAAAACCAATACTGGTGCCATATTTGACCGCCATCCTTATAATGGTATCTACCCCATCAATATATAACCAGTAAGCCAGAAGAAATGTCCCAACCACCTTTAGGTGTCTAATATCCCGAATGGTTTGGGTCAATTGGTTCCATCCTTTTCCGATGGCATTGACGATACCTACCGGTGCATGAATTTTTGGTTCTTTCACAAAAACAAGGATTGGAATTGAAAAAAGGGCCCACCAGATCGCCACGGATAAAAAGGAAAGTCGAATCGCAGTTGACCCATCAGGAATACCGAACCATTCTGGTTTTTGATACATGAGCACATTGACTAAAAATAATAGTCCGCCGCCAATATAGCCCAATGCAAATCCTAACGAGGATGCATAATCAATCTTCTCTTTTGAGGCCACACCGGGTAATAATGAATCATAAAAAATATTTCCACCCAAAAATCCGACCGACGCCACCACATAAAATGCAACTGCCATTTGCCACTGGCCCTGATTGACCATCCATAATGCACCTGTGCCTATAATACCCAAAAATGCAAACATGGTTAAAAATTTCTTTTTGGCGGTTCCCCGGTCAGCAATGGCACCTAAAAAAGGGGCAAGTGCTGCCACAATAATGGATGCGATCGAATTGGCCAATCCTAAATACAATGTACTCAATGTCACCGACTCAGTGGTGGACCAATATTTTTCAAAAAATAAAGGGAAGAATCCGGCCATAACCGTTGTGGAAAATGCGCTATTGGCCCAATCATACAAAGACCAGGAGAGTATGGATTTATTTGAATCAATCATTTGGTTACTTGTCTAATCTTTTAATTTAATCGATTACCACGCCTGAAAATAAGAACTAATCCGAATCCATGTGGATGTAGTTCCATAGGTATGATAGGTCAAATATGGCACAAACCATTGAATACCGACCTCCAATTCAAATGGGAGCGGTCCAATTTGTTTGAATGGATCCACATTGAGCACATTGATTTTTACATATTGTGAAACAGCAGTTCGCCTTGTGTCATAGTTTTTTCGGGACGCCATCCAGATATTCCATGGTTCAGACCTAGAAAAATATTTATCCCTACCGGAGAAAAGAAAATTAGCCCCAGTAGAGACAAATAAGCGGTGTGGAATGGCTTCGATCTGCCCCTGAATTGATCCTTCTACTTCGTAGCCTTGCTCATGAAGAACATCCTTACCTATGGATGCTGCAATGGAATCCATATGGGTATCCTTTTGCCAAAGGAATGAATATGAAGGATTAATAATTTCCTTACTATACGTGGCACCACTGAAAGACCAATTTATATTGATGAGCCTCCCCAACACTTTTCGGTACAATTCTCCAAACACACGGCCCCTCCACCGGGTAAGGCCATTACCGATAGGGAGTTGTTTAAATTGATCCGGTATGCCATTCGCATCTACTTCTTTTGGAAAATATTTCTCCAACCGTTCTCCAAATGGAAAGGTGGCATCGATACCCCCATAAAATGAATATTTTTGTTTGCCGCCGCGCCATGCCGGGTTGCCGATAAATAAAACATTCATCCCAATGGTCACATCTCCTAGACCTGAATTGGTTTTATTTTTTGGAAAGAAATAAGCCATAATACTATCCAAATCCGCTTGACTTTCGGCACCTGTGA
>CAYVNB010000111.1:0-3431 GCA_964452665.1 uncultured bacterium | reverse complement strand
TCTGCCATTAAAACGAATTTATTGGCTTCATCCTTATCCGAAATTTCAGCATCTGCTTTGGTTTGGGCGGCTTCACGGGCAGCAATAACGGATTCCCGAAGTGCTTGAGATCTTTCAATCATCGCGTCATCGGATAAATTCGTTATTCCTTCAGCCAATTGATTGATTTGATCAACCATTGGCAACAATAGTTTGACTTCCCGGTCTGATCGGGATCCGAAAACTTTTTTAACAAAATTTTGTATCACGAAGTTGTTTTCTTGGCACCATTGGCCATCGATTTATATATATTATCTAATACACCATTAACAAAACCAGCACTTTCCTCCGTGCTGTATTGTTTGGCAATCTCAATTGCTTCACTGATGGATACTTTTGGCGGTACATCATCTACGAAATGAATTTCACTGATGGCCACCACAAGCATTAATCTATCCAACAATGCAACACGGCCAAATTCCCAATTATTGAGTCGGCTTTTAATTTGACTTTCACACCAATCTTTATGGTCAATGGCCAAATCAAATAAAGTGGTGATAAAATTTTTCATTTTATCATCATAAGGCCGTCGCGCCAAAATATCCTGCAAAACCTTGACCCGATCTTCACCGGTAATTTCACTGGCATAGAGGGCTTGAAGCACCGCTTCCCGCCCTTGCCTTCGGGGATGATTAGCTGTTGTCAAGCTTCCTCATAAAGTTCTTTTTGGGCAAACAGAAATTTTTTAATATTGAAATATCTGCTATTCACTTTTCTGCCATCCGATTGGCTACCATGTAGTTGTGAAAATCTCATCTTCAGACAACTGATAAAACGTGAGCAAAATATCATAAATACCTTCTACCTAACTGAATGCGCTGTAACGATTGGAGCCTTCGATTTCTTTGGCTATATTAATGAGGCCGCTATTGAACTCATTTTTTTCTTTTTTTTACTCAACCGGATAGATCCATCCATAAGGGTCATCCATTTCTTCTCGTTGGATGCCCACTAAGGTTTTTCTTAATTCTGTAGCTCCTTCACCCATATTTCCATCACCAATTTGATAGGAGTTTCCTTTATGTGTTATCTGACCAATGGGAGTGATAACCACGGCCGTCCCCGCACAAAATGCTTCATCTGATTCAAAAATATCTTTCAGTAAGAGGTCCCCTTCTATCACATCCAATCCCAATTGATCAGCGGCCAAATGAATAATTGAATTCCGCGTAATACCCGGCAATATGGATCCGGATAATCTGGGTGTAACCAATTTGTTTCCTTTTCGCATAAAAATATTGGCAGATCCCACTTCATCAACATACCGTTCATCAGCGGCCCTTAAGTAAAGGACCTCATCAAATCCATCTGCTTTGGCTTCTTTTACTGGCTGAAGCGATGCAGAATAATTACCAATGGCTTTCACATTGCCAATACCTTTGGGGGCTGCACGATGGTAGTTTTCTGAGGCGATTAAGTTTAAAGGCTTTATTCCCCCTCTGAAATAGGGACCCACCGGTGTGGTAAAAATGATGAACGTATAAGCGTCTGCCGGCCCAACACCAATGGTCGGGCCCGTTCCCCAAACCACCGGTCTAATATAAAGGCCGCCTTTTTTATATGGGGGTACAAAATCCATATTATCACGGACAACTTTTTTGACAGCATCCATGAAATATTTGGTTGTCATAATCGGCATACATAGCCGTCGACAGGAATCCTGAATGCGCTGCCCATTCATATCCGGGCGGAATAAAACGATTTGATCTTTGGCAGTATGGTATGCTTTTAATCCTTCAAAAACACCCTGTCCATAATGCAATACACCTGCGGCAGGTGACATTTCAATATTACCGTAGGGAATCAATTCACCACTGGACCATTCTCCCCTTGATTCGCAGGTGGCTTTCCACATACTGCGGGTGGGAAATACGCTGAAGCCCAGCTGGTCCCATTCAATATTTTGTTTATTTATTACCATGTTTAATTCCCAGCCAGCAAATTTCGAGCGATAACCAATTCCATGATTTCCGATGTCCCTTCATAAATTTGTGTGATTTTTGCATCCCTCATGAGCCGTTCAACGCCAGTTTCACGGATATAACCATATCCGCCAAAGATTTGGACGCATTGTGTCGATGCATCCATAGCCACCTTCGCGGCAAAATTCTTGGCCATTGCTGCTTCCTTGCCAAAAGGTTTGCCTTCATCCTTTAACTTTGCTGCGCGGTAAATCAATAGACGGGCTGCATCCACTTGAATCGCCATTTGGGCGATTTTACTCTGGATGGCACCAAAATTACCGATCTTCGTCCCAAATTGTTTTCGCTCATTGGCATAGTCAACGGATCGATCCAATGATTCTTTCGCAATACCTAAAGCCTGGGTGGCAATACCAATCCTACCACCATCCAGGGTGTCTAATGCAATTTTGAATCCGCCTCCTTCATCACCCAGTCGATTTTCTACAGGGACTTTGCAATCCTCAAAATAGAGTTCACAGGTATCAGAACCACGGATGCCCAATTTATCTTCTTTTTTTCCTGTGGAGAATCCTTTTAAGCCTTTTTCAATGATAAAGGTGGATATCCCTTTATGACCTACTTCTTTTTCAGTCAGGCACATGAGCAAAACAATATCGCATGAGATTCCATTGGTGACCCAGTTTTTGGTGCCGTTGATAATATAATGATCCCCTTCTCTTTTGGCGAAGGTCCGCATATTTCTGGCATCTGAACCGGACTGCGGTTCAGATAATGAAAATGCACCCAACCATGTACCGTTGGCCAATGGTGTCAGGTATTTTTTCTTTTGATCCTCATTTCCAAAATTCTTTAAAAGCTGGCATACTAAAGAGTTATTCACGGACATGATCACCGCTGCAGAAGCATCTGCCTTGGCGATTTCTTCCATGGCCATACAATATGAGACTGTATCAAGACCGGCGCCGCCATACTCTTCGGGCATCATCATACCCATTAATCCCAACTCACCCATCATCTTCAACTGTTCAGCGGGGAATTCCGCTTTTTCATCCCGTTCCACCACACCGGGGCGCAAATGATCGTTGGCAAAATCCCGAGCCGTTTTCTGGATGAGCTCTTGTTCTTCTGTTAAATTAAAGTCCATTTTATTTCGTAATCACCAGAGCTGACGCTTCACCACCACCAATACAAAGAGTGGCTAACCCCGTATGAGCATTTCGATTTTTCATTGCATGGATTAATGTGGTTAAAATCCGTGCGCCGCTACT
The DNA here is from genome assembly GCA_964452665.1 of uncultured bacterium. GTDB lineage: Bacteria > Fidelibacterota > Marinisomatia > Marinisomatales > TCS55 > TCS55. The sequence goes on along the minus strand of CAYVNB010000111.1, from coordinate 199 downwards.
ACCAATGGGATGACCAATAGCAATGGCGCCCCCATTTACATTTACTTTTTCAGGGTCCAAATTAAATTCATCCATAGGGGCCATGGCCACGGGGGCAAAGGCTTCATTAATTTCCCAAAGATCGATTTCTTCTGTGCTTAAATGCGCTTTGTCTAATACTTTGGTAATAGCTTTCATAGGTGCCGTGGTGAACCATTCC
>CAYVNB010000110.1:0-3443 GCA_964452665.1 uncultured bacterium | reverse complement strand
CGTGGATTTTTCCATTTGCCCGTGGATCGGGTTTTCTCAAAAACGGGATTCGGTTCTGTAGTGACTGGCACCGTGCTATCAGGAAAAGCCAAAACAGGGTCTGAATTAGAGATCATTCCCGGGAATAGAAAGGCGAAAGTTCGGGGGATACAGACCCATGGTTCGAAAACAAATTCAGTAAAAATGGGTGATCGTGCGGCCATTAATTTATCTGGAATGGAATTAAACGAATTGCATCGAGGGACAGTCATTGTGGAGCCCAACCGTTTGAAGGCCACAGAAAAACTTATTGCTCAAGTGACTATGGTTCCCGATACGAAATGGAAATTGAAGAATCGCCAGCGTGTCCGCCTTCATATGGGTACAGCGGAGGCCATGGCTAAAGCGGTATTGACAATACCGTTAGAAGCAGGGCAATCCGGGAATGTGCTATTTCTCATCGAAAAACCGGTGGCAGCTCTCATGGATGAACGGTTCATTATTCGTAGCTTTTCACCTATGGAAACGATAGGGGGATGTTTGGTGCTGGATCCTGATCCAACTCAGCCGAGGAGAACACTACGTATTTGGACTGAAAATTTGAGTAAAGAACCATCAAAAAGGTTTCATCAATTTGTATCTGAATTTTGGAAAACACCACAGTCACTAGGGAATTGGTCCCGACAATTTCACACTCATGAATCCCATGTTAAGTTGTGGCTCAAATCATTAAAGATCCGGAATGAAAAAGGATTACTCTTTACTGATGAATCTGTAGAGGAATCTTCATCTTTAATCCGGGAAATACTGACAAAATTTCACGATGAGAATCCTTACAAAAAATCATTATCAAAAGACCGAATCCAAGAAAGCACCAGTTTTAATGGAAATTGGTTATCCTTTATCCTTGAAAACATGAAAAATGAATTAATCATGGTAGAGACTGGATTTGCCTTGAAAAGTCATTCCGTAGTATTGTCCGATACCGACGCGACCTTGGCAAAATCAATAGAAGCGGCGGTCAAAACGGCTCAATTTGACTTACCCAATGCCAAAATCATCCATCCGCAAAATGAGAAAAAGGGGTTGGAAGTTCTTTATATTTTGAAGGACGAAGAAAAAGTGCTAGATGTGGCGCGGGGAATGTGGATTCACAGAGATGTATTGAATAAATTGAAGGATGATTTATGTGAATATTTTGCATCCAATGGTACTATGAAGGTGGCGGATTTTAAATCCATAACCGGCATGAGCCGGAAAACGGCCATTCCGTTACTTGAATATTGCGATAAGCATGGCCTGACTGAACGTGATGGGGATGTGCGTAAAAAAGGAGAGAATAGTGGCTAAGGATCAAGGTACGCCCCTCATGCGGCAATATAACAAGGTGAAGGCAGAGTATAGCGATGCCATCGTCCTCTTTCGCATGGGTGATTTTTATGAAACCTTCAGTGAAGATGCGAAGACCACCGCCAAGATATTGGGCATTGTTCTTACCAAACGCTCCAACGGTGCTGCAGCTGATGTTCCTTTGGCTGGTTTCCCTTACCATGCTCTCGATAATTATTTACACAAATTGGTGAATGCAGGCTACCGTGTGGCCATCTGCGAACAAGTTGAAGACCCAAAACTGGCGAAAGGGATTGTGAAACGAGAAGTGATCGAAGTAGTCACACCCGGGACCATCACCGCTGAAAAGGCGCTAGATCAAAACGTCAACCAATATTTAGCATCTCTTCATTTTGGGAAGTCCAAAGTGGGTTACGCTTTATTGGATCAATCAACCGGTGAATTCTTTTTGGGTGAATGTGTGCCGGAACGATTGACGGAGGCATTGCGAAAATTTTCTCCCCGAGAAATTTTGGTGGGCGAATCGGTGGTTTATTCGACCGCCAATTGGTATCGCGAACTCAAACCATTTATCACCAAGGTTGAGGACTGGATCCTCAATTATGACCAGGCCTACCGATCTCTAATTGAGCACTTTCAGGTTAAATCCTTAAAGGGTTTTGGCTGCGAAGCGCTGAATAAGGGCATTACCGCTGCTGGGACCATCTTTATTCATATGACCCAGTCCCTTAGTGGTAATTTGGATCATATATCCGCTATTCGTCCTGTATTGGATGAAAATATAATGGGCTTGGATGGATTTACCGTCCGGAATTTAGAAATATTCAAAAGCCTTGCGACCCAAGGGACTCACGGGACACTAATTGATGTAATGGATCATACAGTCACTGCCGGTGGAGCACGGATGCTGAAACAATGGCTGAACCATCCATTAACAGACCAAAAGCGCCTTAACGTCCGGCTGAATGTGGTGGAGGCATTTCACGATAATAATCGTGTCTTAGAGGATTTCAGAGATCATTTAAAGCAAATTTCTGATATTGAGCGGATTGTGGGTCGGGTGAATAATGGAAAAGTTTCGCCGAAGGAAATCAATGGACTTCGTTTGAGTTTGGAGCAGATTCCAAAACTGAAATCTGTTTTAAAAGGATCGGGGAATAAATTATTGAAGGCTCTTGTGAAACGATTCCGTGATACGGATGCTATTGTTGATCTTATTATGAAAACAGTTCATTCGGAGGCACCCGCACAGATTAAACAAGGGAATGTGATTCTGGGTGGGATAGATGATGAATTGGATGAACTCCGTCAATTGAGTACCGGTGGCAAAGAATGGATTGCCCAACTCCAAGCCACTGAGCGGGAACGGACCGGCATTTCGTCATTGAAAGTGGGCTTTAATAAAGTATTTGGGTACTATTTAGAAATCACCAAAGCCCATAGTGATAGGGTGCCTGAGGAATATATCCGGAAACAGACGCTGGTGAATTCGGAACGATACATCACACCAGATTTAAAGGAATATGAAGAAAAGATTCTTTCCGCAGATGAAAAGATTGATGCAATTGAATCTCGCCTCTTCAGTGAATTATGCAGTCAAATTTTATCTCAAGCATCAGTTTTACAAGAAAATGCATCTGTACTCAGTCGATTTGATGTGCTGTCCACATTTTCTTCTGTTGCTAAAGCCAATAAATACATTCGTCCAACATTAAATAATAAAGGTGCCCTGAAGATTAGAGGGGGCCGTCACCCGGTGGTAGAGCAACTTTTACCAGCGACAGAACGGTTCATTCCTAATGACTTAGACATTGATACGAAAAAGATTCAGATTCAACTGATTACTGGGCCAAATATGGCAGGGAAATCTACCTATTTACGGCAAATAGGACTCATTGTACGCATGGCCCAAGTGGGGAGCTTTGTCCCAGCGGAATCATCGGAGATTGGAAGGGTGGATAAACTCTTTACTCGTGTGGGCGCCAGTGATAATCTGGCAGGGGGTGAGAGTACATTTTTGGTGGAAATGAATGAGGCCGCCAACATTCTAAATAATGCCACAAATAAAAGTCTCATTCTCTTGGATGAAATCGGCCGCGGTACTGCCACCTATG
>CAYVNB010000109.1:0-3453 GCA_964452665.1 uncultured bacterium | reverse complement strand
GAAGATCTCCATTATGGTTACTGGCCAAATGATAAAAAAGCCACAGCCAAAAATTTTGCAGAAGCGCAGTACAGGCATTCCAAACTCATTATTGATCATATTCCAAATGGTGTTAAACGCATTTTGGATGTGGGCAGTGGCTCGGGCAATTTGGCTAAGAGGCTGATCAATTTAGGATATCATGTGGATTGTGTGATTCCCAGTGAATTTCTGGCAGAACGTGTCAAACAGAAATTGGATAAAAAATCAAAAATACGAGTTTGCAAATTTGAGGATGTGGAATTCACCCAAACCTATGATCTTATTTTGTTCAGTGAAAGTTTCCAATATATACGTTTGGAAGAATCCCTTCAAAAAGTCCAAAAATTACTAACGGCTAACAGTCATCTTTTGATTTGTGATGTATTCCATAAAAATGTCGAAGGCAAAAGTCCTATGCGGGGTGGGCACCGTTTGGATTATTTTGAAAAGGCCATTGGGGAATCAAAATTGAACTTGGTTAAAGACTTAGATATTACTAAAGAAACAGCACCAACATACGATTTTCTAAATGAACTTCTTACTGATGTGGTAGAACCCATTGCGGATATGTCCGGAGAATATTTGAATTATAAATATCCCAAATTGGCCAAATTGGTAAAATGGAAATTCAGTAAAAAACTAGATCGAATCAACCAGGTATGGTTTTCCGGCGAACTGACGGGAGAAAATTTTATTAAGTATAAATCTTATAAACTGTTGATTTATAAAACATAATATCAATTATTAAGAAAATTCAATCCATACATGTCCGTATTTCAAACGCCTCCCCCAAGCTATTCTAAAGAAGAAAGTGAAGATATTCTTTCTTCCCAATTCAAAATCATTGGGGATGTAAAAACTTTGGTCAGCGACCGTGATCAAAACTTTTTGGTATCCACTGATAATGGCCAAAAATATATTTTGAAAATTTCAAACCCAGCTGAGCAACTACAGGTACTGGAGATGCAAAATGAGGCCACTCGGTATATTAAATCCAACGATCCAGAGCTAGGTGTTCCATTGCAAATTGGGGAGATCAAAATAATTGAAAAAGAAGATCAATCATATTTTGTTCGATTGCTTGAATATCTAGATGGTGAATTTTTAAAAGACCAACCACTGGATGATGATGCTTTCGAAAAGTTGGGACAATTTTTAGGAAGATTAAACACTGCCCTTGACGGATTTTCCCATACAGCAGCAGATCGGGAATTCCATTGGGATGCACGATCGATCAATTTGATTCGTTCTAGATTACAATATCTGAATAATCAATCGGATGAAGAAACCGTTACCTATTTTTTAGATCAATATGAATCTCAAATTTCACCCCATGAAAGTCATTTAAGAAAAATGGTTATTCACAATGATGGGAATGATCAAAATGTGTTGGTCAATACTGATGGTAAAACAATTGGAATTATCGACTTTGGCGATATGGTTTATTCATATCAAGTGGCCGAGCCGGCCGTATGTATGGCCTATGTAGGAATTGTATCATCAAATCCAATCCGCTCGATGTGCAAGGTATTAAAAGGATATCATGCCAGATTCCCATTAAATGACTTTGATATAAATTCGGCTATTTATTTAATGATTATTCGTCTTTGCATTTCGGTAACCATGGCGGCATGGCGGATGCAGTTATTTCCTAAAAACGATTACTTGGCTATTTCACAAAACCCGGCATGGGCCTTGTTACGAAAAATGGAAAAGAAAAACTTAGAATCATTGTCAGGTCAATTCCTAAAAACCATAACCATAAATTGAATTCCACAATGCTGGATAAAAAATCCATTCAATCTCTTCGAGAAACCCATCTTGGTCCTTCATTTAGCGTATCCTATCAGGAGCCACTTCATATTGTCCGTGGTAAAGGGCAATATTTATATGATGCGGATGGGAAGCGTTATTTAGATGTTGTGAATAATATTCAGCACGTGGGACATAGTCATCCAAAGGTAGTTAAAGCTGCCCAAAAGCAATATGAAAAACTGAACACCAATACCCGTTATTTGGATGAAACTATTGTTAATTACGCTAAGGAATTAACCCAAAAATTACCGGATGGATTGGATGTGTGTTTTTTTACCAATTCCGGAAGTGAAGCCAATGATTTAGCCCTAAGGATAGCTCGACACTATACTCAAAGTAAACAGACAATTGTTTTGGATGCAGCCTATCATGGAAATTTATCTTCATTGATTGAGATTAGTCCTTATAAGCATGATGGGCCAGGTGGGGCGGGTGCGCCGGATTTTGTTCACGCTATATCTATGCCCGATTCATATCGAGGGAAATATCGTGGACAAAATGCAACCACAGGGTATGTTAATGATGTGCAGCAAACCATTCATCATATTAGCAATGGAAAGCCCGTATTCATTGCAGAATCGGTTATGGGTTGTGGTGGCCAATTGGTGTTGCCAGATGGATTTCTGAAAAAATCATTTGAATTGGTCTGGGAAGCCGGGGGCATATGTATTGCGGATGAGGTCCAGATCGGTTTTGGGAGAATGGGATCTCATTTCTGGGGATTTGAGACCTGCGGTGTGATTCCAGATATTGTCACCATGGGGAAATCCATGGGGAATGGACATCCACTATCTGCGGTTGTAACGACTAAAGAGATTGCTGATACTTTCAATAATGGAATGGAATATTTTAATTCCTTTGGAGGTAATCCGGTGTCATGTGCCGTTGGCCATGCAGTTCTAAAGGTAATTGATGAGGAAAAACTTCAAAACAACGCAGAAAAAGTTGGAAATTATATGTTAAACCAATTGAAGAAGATTGATCACCCATTGGTTGGGGAAGTACGTGGTCAAGGACTGTTTATTGGTATTGAACTTGTGAAAGATCACGAATCATTAACACCTGCACAAGAAGAAGCCAATACAATTTTTAATCAAATGAAAAATAAAGGAATATTGATGAGTGTAGATGGGCCCGACCATAATGTATTGAAGATTAAACCACCTCTTGTTTTTACACATGAAAATGCTGATCAAGTTGTAGTTAATTTGGATTCGGTTTTCCATGAAATATTTTGAATTCCATGCATAAAATATTTTTTCACTTCCTTTTGTTCCTAAATCTGTTATTTTTCGGTTGCCAATCGAACAATCAGACTGAATGGGAGGACCCAACCGTCTTCCAGATAAACAAGGAAGACCCGCGGGCTCATTTTTTTTCATTCGAAACAGAAGAACTTGCCCAATCCAATGAACTAGCGGCATCCCAATATTTCAAATCTTTGAATGGGGAATGGAAATTCAATTTCTCTCCAAATCCCAAAGATAGAGAAAAGCACTTTTATAAAACGAATTATGATGATACAAATTGGTCGAGCATTAAAGTCCCGGGGAGTTGGGAATTGCAAGGTTGGTCCGTTCCAATTTATTTGGATGAGGAATATCCCTTTACACCCGA
>CAYVNB010000108.1:0-3493 GCA_964452665.1 uncultured bacterium | reverse complement strand
CGCAGAAAATCTCAGATTACTCGTCATCTGAATTCTTTATCTGCATAACGCATATAAAGATTTATCTTTACACATTAAAAAAACCCCGCTTTGGCGGGGTTTTTTGTTTTTACATCTTTGTCGCCATAAGTCTGACGAACCAGTCATCTTTTCAATTGTCTACAACCTGGTAGTTAGGTGCTTCTTTCATAATTTTCACTTCATGTGGATGGCTTTCTTTTACTCCAGCGGATGTGGTTTGAATGAATTCCGCTTTGCTATGAAAATCAACTATATCCTTTGCACCGCAATATCCCATGGATGATCGCAAACCACCCATCAATTGGTGGATTGTATTTCGGACGGCACCGCGATAAGGAACCATACCTTCAATACCTTCCGGGACGAGTTTAGTTGACTCTTCCCCCTCCTGAAAATAACGATCACCACTCCCCTCTTGCATTGCACCAAGTGACCCCATACCTCGATAGGATTTATACTGACGGCCTTCAAAGAGTATAAATTCACCGGGACTTTCATCCATCCCTGCCAGCATAGATCCAAGCATCACTACTTCTGCACCGGCTGCAATGGCTTTGGATAAATCACCACTATAGCGAATACCTCCATCGGCAATTACAGGAATATTATGTTTATTCGCTTCATCTACACAATTCATTACACCGGACAACTGGGGCATCCCCACACCGGCCACAATCCGTGTGGTACAACTGGCCCCGGCGCCAATCCCCACTTTGACGCAATCCACACCCGCATCGACTAATGCTTTCGTGCCATCAGCCGTGGCCACATTCCCCGCAATGACCTGTAAATCACCTACGGATTTTTTAATATTTTTAATGCCATTCAACACGCCGGCTGAATGGCCATGGGCGGTGTCAATGACAATTACATCCACATCCGTATCCGCTAAGGTTTGCGCTCGTTCCACGGCATTGCCACCTACACCCAGGGCAGCTCCAACACGCAAACGGCCTTTCCCATCTTTACATGCATTTGGGAAGTCTTTTTTCTTTTGGATATCCTTCACTGTGATTAATCCAGCTAAACTTCCATTTTCATCTACAACCAACAATTTCTCAATTCGGTGTTTCTGGAGCACTTTTTTGGCTTCTTCTAAAGTGGTACCTTGAGGTACTGTGACCAAATTATTTCCGGTCATCCGATCACGGACAGATAAAAAATCATCGGTTTCAAATCGAATATCTCGATTTGTGATAATGCCAACCAATTTTTTACCATCCACTACTGGCAATCCGCTGATATGGTAATTGGCCATGGCCCTTTTCGCATCATCAATAGTCTTATCTGCAGACAATGTGACCGGATTCAAAATCATCCCACTTTCGGATCGTTTTACTCGATCCACCATAAGTACCTGGTTTTCGATGGATAAATTTTTATGAATAATACCAATTCCACCTTCACGGGCCAATGCCACGGCCATATCACTTTCGGTGACTGTATCCATGGCCGCTGATAGCAACGGAATATTCATGGATATCTTGCGGGTCAATCGCGTTTTCAAATTAACGTCCCTAGGGAGCACGTGGGATTCCTGCGGTACTAGGAGGACATCGTCAAATGTGAGTGCTTGTATGAAAGGAGTTCTATTTTTCATTGATTACTTTAAGTGAATGGTTTTATTAACATGATCCAGAATCATTCCGGATCGAATCAGATTTGAAATATTTTGCATATCATCGGATAGAGGTCGATCTCCTTTATGAAGCACTTTAGACCGCATAAGTAAGCGCATCACGGGCATAAGACCCGGAGATGATTTAAATTTTCGGTGAAACCGATAATTAACATTTCCTGCCACCAGCATTTCGATGGCTAAAATCATGGTCACATTATTCAAAATGCGTAAACATTTTCGGCCTGCCCATGGGGCCATACTAACAAAGTCCTCTTGTCCAGCGGAAGTAGAAATGGAGTCCACACTGGCAGGATGGGATAAAGATTTATTTTCTGACGCCAAAGACGCTGCCGTAACTTGTGCCATCATAAATCCAGACTCCAACCCGGGGTTCACAGCCCCAAACATAGGGATACGATCTCCAATCCCCTTCATAAAATAATGTACACGGCGCTCTGCCACAGCACCTATCTCTGCCAATGCAATGGAAATAGTATCTAATGCCTGAGCGACCGGCTCTGCATGAAAATGGCCTGAATTCATTACTTTTCCATTCGGAAAGATCAGTGGATTATCCGAGACAGAGTTCATTTCGTTATTGATAATCTTTTGACCATTGCCGAATATTTCTCGGCTGGCCCCATGTATATGGGGGATGCAACGGATAGAATATGGATCCTGGACGCGTAGACAGTCTTCATGAGACTGAACCACTTCACTCCCTTTTAAGAGTTCATACACATTGGTAGCAGCGGCTAACTGACCTGGATGATTCTTTAATTTGTGAATCTTGGGTTGAAATACAGATCTGGTTGAAAGACTGGCTTCAACACTGAGTGCGCCGGCAACATCCGCTGTGTACAATAATTTTTCCGATTCAGCTAATGCCCGAATGCCCAATGCCGTAGATACTTGTGTACCATTAATTAGGCTTAACCCTTCTTTTGCCTCCAGAACCATGGGTTCAAGACTGGCTTCTTTTAAGGCAATCATAGCGGGCACGATACGATCCTGAAAATGGACATCCCCTTCACCTATCATAACACGGGCCATATGGGCTAAGGGCGCCAGATCACCTGAAGCACCTACAGAACCTTGGCGTGGGATCACAGGCAAAATATCACGGTTTAGCATTCCTACTATCAACTTTACCAATTCAGGTCGAACACCGCTATGGCCCTTGGCCCAAGTCATGAGTTTGAGTATCAAGGTAATGCGAGTTACGCCCAAATCCAGCGGTTCCCCTACACCTGCAGCATGAGATCGGATCAGATTCAATTGCAATTTTTTGAGATCATCCGGCGCAATTGATACGGTACTGAGTTTCCCAAACCCCGTATTCACACCGTAAACCTGCTGGCCAGAGGTTAAAATTTTTTTCAGGATAGTATGGGAATCTCGAATGGCTTTTTTCGCCTCAAGGCTGAGGCTAACACGGGCAGTCTCATCAAGGAAAGGCACGAGGTCATGCCAGTCCTTGGAATTGGTTGAAATAATTAGTCTACCCATTAAGTAATTTAGGACTTTTTTTTAGCATAGAACAAGGGTGTGAAATTGGGATTAATATTGTTTTTACTTAGTTTGATCATCCCAAAAGCAGTAAACAACATATCAGATAATTTCTGTACTTATAATTTGATGCCCAATAGAAGAATTTGTATTCATCTTTTCTCCCCTTGCCCGTATTTTTACCGCATAATTGAAACACTAAAACGAGGGGTTTGTTAATCATGAAACGCACAGGTATTAGAGGAATCCTATCATTGATTTTAATCTTAGGGGGTTGCGCAGTGAATAATATTCAATCAGTAACAACAGCCAAAAAAATGACCACATCTAGCGTAGAAAATC
>CAYVNB010000107.1:2086-3502 GCA_964452665.1 uncultured bacterium | reverse complement strand
ACCTTTCAGAGCGCCTATTTCCGTTGGAAATAATCCCGATTCCTGCAACCATGAAATGATGGCAAACATGATTCCAAATGAGGATAGGTAAAGCCAAATTATTTTACGCATTATTTTCCTGCCATTACGGCTTCAATTTCTTCAATCGTTCGGGGAATATGTGGACCAAGAATTTGATAACCATTTTTAGTAATTAAAATATTATCCTCAATTCGGATACCGCCAAAATCCCGGTAAGATTTCAATTCATTATAATTGATAAAATCAGTGTGTTTCCCATCAGCACGCCACTGATCAATTAAATGAGGAATAAAATAGATGCCTGGTTCAACGGTGATTACAAATCCCTGTTCAAGAGTTTTCGCCAATCGTAGATAAGTCAATCCGAATTGCTCACTCCGATCATTTGTTTCATCATATCCCACTAAGTCTTCACCAAGGCCTTCCATATCATGGACATCCAATCCTAGCATATGACCCAATCCATGGGGGAAAAACAATGCATGGGCACCGGCCTTTACTGCCGCATCTACATCCCCCTTCATGAGTCCCAGTTTTTTTAATCCTTCTACCGCAATGGTTGACGCATTAAGATGGGCATCTTTATATGATTTACCCGGGGCACAATATTTAAATGCAGCAGCCTGCATCTCATAAACAATATTATAAATCGACTTCTGTCTATCGGTGAATTGTCCTGATACAGGAAATGTACGTGTAATATCACTGGCATAATGTAACGGAGATTCAGCGCCAGAATCATTTAACGCTAATTGACCCGAATCCATGACATTATTATATTCATTCATATGAAGAATTTCTCCCCGAACTGAGAAAATAACAGGATAGGCCAACCGTCTTCCCTCGGCCAATGCATGTCCCTCAATCTGGCCGACGATTGTTTGCTCTTTCACTCCAGGATGTGTGGATCGCATGGCTATTTTATGACATTCGGCAGTTATCTCTAGTGCTTGTTCTATTTCAGCAATTTCTTCGCCAGTCTTTATTGACCGTTGGTGAATTATTTTTTGGATCAATTCCTTTGAAGCACCTTTGGATTGTCCATTTAATAATCCATCAATAAATATTTGAAGGCTAGCACGATAATAGGGTAAATGGTGAACATTTTTATTTTGTGTATCTAAAAATTCTTTGATTTTAGACGATGGGAAAAATTGATCTATTCCCGCGGATTGAGCCATTTCAGATATATGGGTTCGTTCACCTTCCCAAACAATCTCATCTACAGTCAGATCATCGCCAAACAAAGTTGATACTCTCGTTTCAACATCAATTACCAAATTGAGATGGGGGTAATCCAATCCACAGTAATATAGGAAATTGCTATCCTGGCGAAACCTTAAACAATTGGATGGATAGTTCATGGGTACAGGATTATTGCCTAGCAACAGGATT
>CAYVNB010000107.1:0-1986 GCA_964452665.1 uncultured bacterium | reverse complement strand
TTAATTCCATATTTTATTGAATATTGATGTGAATTCACAAATATTGAACATATTTCGTACGAATATCTAAATATTTTGATATAAAAAACATTCCAAATTAAAAGAACATCATAGAATAGAATTTATTTTTTGGAACTTTTATTTCCATTGCAGTGTTAAATCTACAAGACCATGGAGGGAGTGCCGAAAGGCATTCCCTCTTTTTTTTAACCATAACATAAAGGAGCATACTATGCGCCTAAATAAAACAGACGGACTAACCATTGGATTCATCACTATTGCAGGATTTGCTATTCTTTTGAATGGCATTTTTCGGGAACCACCTGCACAATTAACTGATCAATTACAACATCCCATCGATATTGAAATAGGTAATATAACGCCAACAGAGATATCAGGAATAGCTTGGGAAGAAGAATCACCAAAAAGAATGGTAGAAATAAATGAAAAACCGGCTACACTTCTTTCTTTTTCACAAGCATTTTCAGAAGCAAGAAGAATGAGAGGGCCCGGTGCCATTTTTGAATGGAATGGAAAATCTTTTACGACTAGTTTCGCAGAAGAATTGATAAAACCTGGGAACACACTTGATTCTACACAGATTAATCTTGTCATGAATGAACCACAAAAAAAGTAACTATTCATCATGTAGAGGGGCAGAGATGTCCCTCTACATCCACCCTCTTTGGATCATATGATAAACAATATATAACACAACTATCCCAAAAATGGCAATGAAAGTAATAACAATTGATTTCCCTGAAATTTTCTCCATGATTATAAATCCCAAATCAAATTGATTTGTAACTGGTTTGTTTGAGGTGAAATACCAATCTTAGGATTAAGGTTGTATCTGTAAATCTGTCCAAACCCTTTTCCGATTGCTGTACCCAAGGCTGCACCAAATATGATGTCACTTACATAATGTTTATTGTGATGAATTCGACTTAAGCCAGTGATGCATGCCATTAAATAAGCTGGTACACCAATTTTACTTCCGTAAACTTCCTGAACAATGGTGGCCGTCAAAAAGCTATTGGATGTATGTCCAGATGGAAATGATCGAGTATTCGATTGGTCAGGCCGTTCTCTCCTCACTCCAAATTTCAACATGTATGTGATAAACCCATTGGCCAAGAATGCGTTCACTGCATATCCCATTTGACTGTTCTTATTATCATTATTCAGCAATGATCCCCATAAAAGTAATTGCCCAGTAAAGCCCCAATAGTCACCGACTCTCGCAATACCATTTGGCATCAGTCCATTTGATTGCACTTCAGATTGGAATGATTGATCATATTTTGATGCAATGCCACTACCAATCAATCCACCGAAAAGAATCATTTGGGCATTACGATTGGAAATTGTTTGAGATAATCCATCTGCAATCGTAGAAAATGAAATGGATTGACCGGTCATCGAACCAATAAATAATATAGTGATACATATTTTACTTATGTTTTTTATCCAATAATCCATGAAAGAAATTAAACGAATTAAGGACGACTTTCACTTATGACTTGAAATAGAAATTGAATAAGTTTACAAATCAATATTTAAGGAATTTTTTGTGAACATACACCCCTTACGAAAATTAATATATGATGAAAGATTGATGGCGGATTTATCCGCCACCTATGGCACACCATCATACATCTATGTTAGGGATCAAATCGGCCAAAACATCAATCGCCTCCACAAGGCGCTGGATACCCATTTCAATAAATTTCATATTTGTTATGCTGTAAAAGCCAATAACAACCCCCATCTGCTTAAATTAATGAAATCTTTCCACCCGGGATTGGGTGGCGACTGCTCAAGCCCGGGGGAAATCTATGCGGCTAATTGGGCAGGGATTGATCCAGAGGATTGCCTCTATACGGGGAATTATGAATCCGAACCGGACTTAATGCTTGCACTCGAAAAGGGATGTTATATTAACCTCGATGATGAAACATCCCTGAATCGATTATTATCAATAGG
>CAYVNB010000106.1:0-3545 GCA_964452665.1 uncultured bacterium | reverse complement strand
TAGCACATGTTGAATCAATGGAGCCTAAAGTAGGTGATATTGTTCAAATTAGTGCCATGCGTCCAATGAGTAAAAGAAAACGGTGGCGTGTGAGTGAAATTATTCGTGAATCTGTTAAAATTGGTTAATTGAAGTGATTCAACAGGAAACAAGACTTAAAGTAGCCGACAATTCAGGCGCCCGAGAAGTCTTATGCTTCAAAGTATTGGGTGGTAGTCGTCGTCGGTATGCATCAGTAGGCGATGTCATTGTTGTGACTGTAAAGCAGGCCATCCCTGGTGGAATGGTTAAAAAAGGCCAAGTTACCCGCGCCGTTGTTGTTCGAACAAGAAAAGAAGTACGTCGTGCCGATGGTTCTTACATTCGATTTGATGACAACGCAGCCGTATTATTAAATACAGCTGGTGAACCGAGAGGTACTCGTGTATTGGGTCCTGTTGCACGTGAATTACGTGATAGTGGCTATATGAAAATTGTATCCATGGCACCGGAGGTTCTCTAATGCATATTAAAACAGGCATGACCGTTAGGGTGATTCGAGGTAACCATCGTGGCGAAGAAGGAAAAGTTTTGCACATCTATCCGAAAAAAGAACGTGTAATCATTGAAGGGGTCAATTTGATCAAACGCCATACACGACCGTCTCAAGAGAATCCTCAAGGAGGTATTATTGAGAAAGAAGCGGCACTTCATGTTTCCAACATTATGGTTGTTCATGGCGGTAAGCCAACACGGGTAGGCTATAAAATATTGGACGATGGATCTAAAGTAAGAGTTGCCGTGAAAACCGGTGAGGAAATGGGTTAAAGTTCATGGCTGGGAAAAAAGAAACACAAATGTTACCAAACCTAAGGAAAAAATATAAAGATGAAGTAGTGGCAGGTATGATGGATCGCTTTGATTACAACAATATGATGGAAGTGCCAATGATTTCTCATATTTCAATCAATATGGGTATTGGTGATGCGAAAGATAACCCGAAAAAATTAGAAAGTGCATTACAGGAACTCACCTTGATTACTGGACAAAAACCAGTCACAACGCATTCTAGAAAAGATATTTCAAATTTCAAAATTCGTAAAGGGTTTCCAGTAGGTTGTAAAGTTACAATTCGTGGGAATCGCATGTATGACTTTATGGAAAGATTGATCAGTATCGCTTTACCACGGACCCGTGATTTTCGTGGTTTGTCATTCAAGTCATTTGATGGGCGTGGCAATTATTCTTTTGGTGTGAAAGAGCAAATCATCTTTACTGAAATTGATTACGATAAAATTGACAGTATCCGTGGTATGGATATTACTTTTTCTACGACAGCAAAGACCAATGATGAGTCTTATTGGCTGTTAAAATTAATCGGTCTTCCCCTCCAGGATAAGCCGGTAAAACAAGAAGTTTCTGAGGTAGCTTAATGGCTAGAAAATCACTGATTGTAAAGGCAAAAAGAAAGCCAAAATTTAGTTCCAGAGCGTATAACCGTTGTTTTAATTGCGGTCGTCCAGATGGATATTTGAGAAAATTTGGTCTTTGCCGTATTTGTTTTAGAGAAATGGCACTAAAGGGTGAAATCCCTGGTGTGACCAAGGCAAGTTGGTAGGATAAGAATCGAATGGCTATGACCGATCCAATTGCTGATATGCTGACTAGAATCCGAAATGGAATGGCAGTGGATAAACGATTTGTTGATGTTCCTTCATCTAATCTGAAAAAGCGTATCGCATTTGTACTAAAAGAAGAAAAGTATATTGAAGATTTTATGCTTATCCAAAATGGCGTTAAAGCATTGATTCGTATTTTCTTAAAATATGACCACAAGGGCAGTGCTGTCATTTCGGGCATTGAACGGGTGAGTAAACCCGGGTGCCGTGTATATGTAGGTGGACATGAAATTCCTCGTGTATTGGATGGATTGGGTATTTCAATCTTGTCTACATCCAAAGGTGTTGTATCCAATAAGGTTGCCAAACGCATGGGCGTTGGCGGTGAAGTTCTCTGTAATATTTGGTAGGTGGCCATGTCAAGAATCGGTAAAAAAGTTATTGAAGTCCCAGACAGCGTATCGTTAAACATTGGTGCCGGTGTGGTAGATATTAAAGGCCCTAAAGGTAAGATGGCTGTTTCTGTGCATAGTGATATGCAAATAAAACAGGACAACGGCAGTGTTATGGTGGAACGACCTTCTAATTCTCGCACACACAGATCATTACATGGAACCACCCGTCAGTTACTTGCTAATGGTGTGTTTGGTGTCTCTAAAGGCTTCACAAAAGAATTAGAAATTAGAGGTGTGGGTTACCAGGCAAATATGCAGGGTAAATATCTTGTCCTTCAGCTTGGATTTTCGCATGAGATTTATTTTGAACCACCCGAAGGGATTGAAATCAAAACCAATCGGACTGAAATAACCGTAACTGGAATTAACAAACAGTTGGTTGGCGAAGTGGCTGCAAAAATTCGTTCATTCAGAAAGCCAGAACCCTACAAAGGCAAAGGTGTGCGGTACAAAGATGAATATGTGCGTTCAAAACAAGGTAAAACTGTTGGTGGTGAAGTTCATTGAAAAAATTATCAACAAAAGAAATTCGTAATCAACGTAGACGTAATCGGAGCAAACGGGATAATATGGCCCATCCGGAACGACCTCGGTTGGTTGTATATCGATCAAATAAACATATCCGTGCACAAGTGATTAATGATCATAATGGTGCAACGCTGGCTTCTGCTTCATCCATGGATAAAGACATGGGTAAAGCGATTGTAAAAGCAGAATCAAAAACAGACATAAGCACTTTAATCGGAACTGCCGTTGCAGAACGTGCCTTAAAAAATAAAGTGAATAAAGTTGTTTTTGATCGGAACGGATATCCATATCATGGTCGGGTGAAAGCGGTAGCAGATGCTGCACGTAAAGCTGGCCTGGAATTTTAAAGATTAGAAAGTATTATGATTAATCCTGCAGAACTGGATCTGAAAGAAGAAACTGTCATTCGCGTTACCCGCGTTGCCAAAGTAACCTCCCGAGGAAAGAATTTCCGATTTGGGGCACTGGTTGTTGTGGGTGATGGCAATGGACATGTGGGCATTGGACAAGGAAAAGCCAGCGAAGTTATGTCCGCAATCAACAAAGCCAAAGAAGATGCGAAACAAAATATTGTTAGAATCCCATTGGTGAATGGCACAATCCCTCACAAAATCGTTTCTCGGTATAGTTCAAGTCAAGTGATGCTAAAACCGGCCGCACCAGGTACAGGAATTATTGCCGGCGCAGCCGTACGCGCCGTAATTGAGCAAGCGGGTGTGCAAAATATTTTGACCAAACGTTTTGGCTCGAATAATCAAATGAATGTAACCAAAGCCACAATGAAGGCACTCACGGAATTGCAGGATGTAGTGAGTATCGCAAGCAAACGTGGTATGACCATTAGAGAAGTATTTAGTTAATCGTTATGGCAAAAGACAAAATATTAAGAATTATCCAGATCAAAAGTCCAATTGGTTATAAACAAAAAGCTAAAACGACATTAAAAGCGTTAGGCTTGCGTAAA
>CAYVNB010000105.1:0-3550 GCA_964452665.1 uncultured bacterium | reverse complement strand
AAAACAGGTCAGAATGTAAAATTTGATGCATTGATTCTTCGGAAGCATGGGCTAAAGGTGAATGGTATTCAGTTTGATACCTTATTGGCGGCCCATTTGTTGAAACCGGAATCCAGAAATCTAAAACTGGATAACCTGGGAATGGAACATTTGGAATACCGAATGGTGCCCATCACTGATCTAATCGGAAAGGGACGAAACCAGATTTCTATGGCAGAAGTTGAGTTGGAAAAAGTCACTTTTTATGCAGCAGAGGATGCTGATGTGGCCCTTCAATTGACCCATATCTTTAAAGCTGAATTAAAAAAAGAAGGTCTGGATTCTTTTTTCAATGATATTGAATTGCCCTTATTACCTGTTCTTCTTGAAATGGAATTCAATGGAATGTTCGTTGATGGGGAAATGCTCTCCACCATGTCAGATACGTTGGGGAAAAAGATTGATGCATTGGTTGCGGATATCCAAAAAGAAGCGGGAACAGAATTCAATGTGAATTCAACCCAGCAACTGGCCAATATTCTGTTTGACATCAAGGGACTTCCTGAAATTAAAAAACGATCCACTGCAGAAGATGTGCTTTTACGGTTTAAGAATGAACATCCCATCCCTAAATTGGTATTGGAATATCGGAAGCTGAATAAATTAAAAAATACCTATATCGATGCACTGCCAGCTTTGATCCATCCTGAAACCAAACGGATTCACTCCACATTCAGCCAAACGGTAGCAGCAACCGGAAGGCTCTCATCCCGAGACCCCAATTTTCAAAATATTCCCATCCGAACAGATGAGGGGCGTACCATCCGAAAAGCATTTCGATCAAATAATAAAGATTGGGTAATTTTTTCCGCAGACTATTCTCAAATTGAATTAAGGATTATGGCCCATCTGAGTAAAGATCCTGCTTTAGTAGACGCATTCAAAAAGGGAGAAGATATTCATACCCGAACCGCAGCGGATGTATTTAATGTGAGCATGGAGGATGTAATCCCTGAAATGCGGCGAACGGCAAAGATTGTCAACTTTGGATTACTCTATGGGGCCGGTCCTTTTCGTATGAGTCAGGAATTGGGTATTCCCCAGAAAGAAGCCAAATCCATTATTGAAGCCTATTTTGATCGTTATGCTGGTATTAAGAATTATATGGAATCCACCATTGAAAAAGCGCGAGAAACCCATTATGTTGAAACCATGTTGGGTCGGCGCCGTCCGGTTTGGAATATTGACAGTACCAATCATCTTCACCGGGAAGCGGCCAAGCGAATGGCCATCAATATGCCGATTCAGGGTACCAACGCAGAAATGATTAAATTGGCCATGATCGCCATTCAGGCTCAAATTGAAAGTGATAGTATGTCCACAAAAATGATTAGTCAAGTCCATGATGAATTGGTCTTTGAAGGGCCCAAAACAGAATTAACAGTTCTTCAATCTTTGGTTGTGGATCAAATGGAAAAAGCATTACCCTTGTCCGTACCCATCGTGGTGGATTGTGGTCATGGTGAATCCTGGTACGAGGCCCACTGATGGAAGCCAGTATTACCCTGAAAAAAGTCGGAAAATTGGTTGGTGACAAAACCATTCTTGCCAGTTTAACATTTGGTATAGAACGGGGATCGCTGGTGGCGGTCATCGGAGATAATGAAGCAGGAAAATCCATGCTACTAAAGGTAATCTCTGGCATAGAATATCAGGAATATGGCCATGTGTTTATCAATGGATTGGATGCGCAAAAGCGTCGCTTGGAGGTCATGTCTTCCATTGGATTTGTCCCCCATGAAGTGGATCTTGATCCTTGGTTAACGCTTGAGCAAAATATCCAATTTATGGGCAAGCTATATGATATAGATACTGAGATATTGAATACCCGAATGGTGCAATTGGCCCGTGAACTCCACATCATTCCCTATTTAAAGCGGATGGCAGGTAAAATATCACCAGGGATTTTGAAAAAAGGTATGGTTTTAAGGGCATTGATCCATGATCCAGAAATATTAATCATGGATGATCCCACTGCATTTATGGATGCGGAATCATACCGCCACACTTGGGATTTATTACTTCGGTTACGCGGTCAAAAAACCATTCTATATGTGAGCCAATCCCTCCAGGAAGTGGAAGAAGCCCATGATCGGATTCTGGTCCTAGAAGATGGACGAATTGTCTTAGATGGTAGTTTAGATAAATTATTGGGAAGTACTTTTGAATTCCATCAATTCCAAATTGAATTTGAAGAACTTTCTAACGATCTTTTCAAAGCATTGTCGAAGTTGCCAAAAGTAAAAAACCCATCTCGAATTGGAAACAGCATCCACTTTTATGGTCGGGAACGGAATGTATTTTTCGATGTATTGAATGCAGCATCCGCTGCAGTGATGAAAGATATCAGTGTGCAAAAATTGGGACTTCAAGATCTCATGGATGCAAAATATGCGAAGGATGGTATCCATTGATTAAGGCATTATTGTTAAGAAGAATGTGGTTGATACGACACCGTTTCATGACCACATTGGCCTTCATGGTTTTATTACCGCTGATGCTCCATGTATCCATTACCATGGTCATGAAAAATATACTAGTCCATTCATTAGGCAATGTCCCATATGACATTTGGGTGTTTCCAGGGATTCTACTTTTAATCGCTGTATCATCTACATTTTCCATGATTTATCGGGATTTGTTTGATCTTCGGATTCATAAAAAATCCTTCATCCCTATTACCATGGCACCTTATAGCAAGTCTCATTTGGTTATGGGATTTCTAACCACCTCCATTATTGAATCGTTGGTGTATGTGATCTTTGCCATGGGCGTGCTCACTTTACTGCTCTCAACTCCATTGCCGTGGATGGCATATATCCTCATACCGATTTTTGCTTTTTTATATACCTTCTTATTGGGAAATATTATGATTACATTTTCTGTGCTGACTGATCGTATATCCACATACCTTTCTATTTCAGTAATCATGTTTCTGTTTATCATTTTTGGAAC
This sequence comes from uncultured bacterium, assembly GCA_964452665.1. GTDB lineage: Bacteria > Fidelibacterota > Marinisomatia > Marinisomatales > TCS55 > TCS55. The sequence continues at coordinate 556 of CAYVNB010000105.1, read as the reverse complement.
GGGTATGTTGGTCGAATTTGACTTCTATCCAAAAATAATCGGCACAATATTGTCTTATAATCCCCTAAGCATTGTATTAACCCAATTACGACAAATTCTTTTTGATGGTTCCATTCAATGGGAATTTTTGGCCATACCCATTATAACATCGTTGATATGGACTTGGTTAAATGGTGCCCTTTTAAAACGAAGAATGAAACAATGAAGGCTTACTTATCTGGTGCTATGGAATATGCCCATGATGAAGGGGCTGGCTGGCGTGAGATGATGACCACATGGCTGGATAAATCCTTTGGCCATACAGTATATAATCCGGTGTTTGAATCTCAAAATCTCATCAAATCTTTTGGTGAAGAAGATTACCGTGAGTGGAAAGTGTCTGACCCCAAAAGATATGCAGATTTTATTCGTGTATGTGTTGATCAAGATATTGAAACGGTGCGACATGGTGTGGATTATATCATTTGCCTTTGGGATAAATATGTACTGAAGGGTGCAGGGACCCACGCCGAAGTCACCATTAGTTACGAATGTGGGAAGCCCGTTTATTTAATTA
>CAYVNB010000104.1:0-3586 GCA_964452665.1 uncultured bacterium | reverse complement strand
ATGGTGGCAATCATAGGATCATCATACATAAATCCTGCAGCAGCAGTAAGAAATGTAAGCCCAATGATGGCCCCAAGTATGGGTGCCATTTCTCCTTTTGATGGAACGGATTTATTTTCTTGATCGATGGGAATGCTCCAAGTCAAATGACCGATGAGAAAATAGATAAAATAAGGCAATCCGTATGCAAATACGAGGTGATCAAAACCAGCCGGAATGGTCCCCAAAGTAAATAATATGAATCCGACAATAAGTGTAAATAATCCAGTTTTCATATTCGTAACGGTTTGATGAAAAATGGGGAATCTCAACATGAATCGATCCCAACAGATGGCAATAGCCATTACTGCCAATAATAGGATCGAAAAGGAAGACCAATCCCAATAGATCCAACGATTAGCAATATGGGCAGTGACATTTGCACCTGCCAGTACCATGGTCCAAATAGCGAACCAGCGCCCCGGTTTCAAGGCTCCGAATCCATCCAGTGCTTGGAATAATCTCCCTAAGGATTGATATCGACTCGACCCTTTTGGAAAATACTTTTCTGCCAGCAAAGGTTAACCGATCAACGCTTTGCCAAATATTTCAGCATAAATTTCATTAAAAATAATGAATGCCACAATGGCGGCGGAAATAGTGAGAAATATTTTTACCAAGGATTCTGAAATATCTGAGTCTCCCATCCCGGTTTTTAATTCTTTAATATATTCACCAATACCCCATTTTTTCAGAATGAATATTGCAGTCAACATACCGCCAATGGGTAGCATATATTTGGAGGAAAGATTATCCATCACATCAAAAAAGGACATACCCAAAAAGCCGGATATATTGATACCACCACCCAGTGAAAGTGAACAGAATGCTCCCACCACTGTGATCAGCCCACCAAACTGGATCGTGGCTTTTTTACGGGACCATCCCTTTTGATCAATGAAATATGCGGTTACTACCTCCAAAATAGATATGGCTGAAGTCAAAGCGGCCATAAATAATAGGATGAAGAACATGGTACCCCAGATGGTGCCACCTGCCAATTGAGCAAATACCGATGGCAAAACTACAAATATAAGTCCAGGACCTTCTGCCGGATTTGCACCTAACGCGAATACAGTGGTAAATATCGCCACACCAGCCAGCATGGCAATAGCTGTATCCAAGAAGATTACCCAAAGGGCTGAATTCAGTAAATTTTGTTTTTTATCAAGGTAGCTTCCATAAGTAATCATCGTCCCCATGCCCAAGCTTACCGTAAAAAACGAATGCCCCAGTGCCAGAACAATTGCCGATGCAGTAAGATCTTCAAATCGGGGATTGAATAAGAATGAAATGCCTTTCATTCCCCCTTCCAATGTCATGCCTCGAATGGCCAAAACACCCAACAGCACGATAATCAAGGGCATCATCACTTTGGACCATTTTTCAATCCCGCCTTTCACACCTCTTATAATCACAAAGATACATAAGGCCATAAACAGAATCTGATAAAAGAGAGGTCCATATGTACCCGTGATAAATCCATTAAATGTGGCTCCAGCTGCATCAGGGTTCCCAGCTAATCCAGAAAATCCACCACTGACTGAATCGATGATGTACTTTAAGATCCATCCACCAACTACACCGTAAAATGACAGGATAACAAACGCAGATGCGACACCAAGATAACCTACCCATTTCCAATTAGAATTGGGTGCCAATGTTTTGAATGCGCCCACGGGACTTAATTGTGTTTTTCGACCGATCACAAACTCAGCAATCACGATGGATAATCCTACAATAAGGATACAGGCCAAATAGACAACGGTAAAAGCGGCACCACCATTCTGCCCAGCCATGTGGGGATATTTCCAAATATTTCCTATACCAACTGCGGAGCCCGATGCTGCGAGTATAAACCCGAGCTTCGACCCCCATTGTTCACGATTTTGACTCATTTTCCTTTTCGTCCTCTGTTTTTGTTTGCTCTAAATCTTCTGACATGACGTCATTAAATGGATGCAAATGGGCCTCTACAATGGCATCCAGAAGGCCGTAAATATAGACAAACCCAATCCACCATCCATATTTGTTTCTCAGCTTTAAATACTGTGCCTTTTGGGATGGATCTTCACCAGTATAACTGCTGTACTTATTGGCATTATCTATATATAAAAATCCTGCACCAATGGCTACCCCAATCAACAGCGTTCCCTTTACCGGCTGGCCATTATAAAACTGACCACTTCCGGGATATAAGAGCGCTCTTTTGACCGCCTGAGCTGGGGATTTCTGCTGGGTAGAATCCGCCACCTGCCCAATTAGGGGACCTATTCCGATGAGAATCAAAAGTAATCCCCGAATCAATTTTTGATCAAACGGTAGCGATGCACTCAATTTCAACGTCAGCACCGGCCGGTAACCCTTCCACAGATACCAATGATCTTGCAGGGGCATTGGCCTCATCTAACCAGGTGTTAAATACCTCATTCACTTCGGCGTAATTGCCCATATCCGTTAAGAATACGGTGAATTTGACCACATGGTTCAGATCAGTTCCAGCCCGCTCTAAAATGGCCGATAGATTCTTGAATACCTGCCCTACCCTTGCTTTGAAGTTTCCTGTTACCAGTTCACCTGAATCAGGGTCGATTGCGATTTGCCCAGCAGTAAAAACAAATCCGTTAGCAATGACGGCCTGATTATAAGACCCGATGGGATTTGGCGCATGGGCATCTGTTATGACTGTACGTTCCATATTGTTTCCTAATCGTTAAAGGCTATGCAAAACAGACCAATATTTGGATCATGTTCTCGTTTTCCATCCGTATCAATTTTTCTTAACACGAATTCGCCAACTGCACCGACCTTGGCTTCGAATAAATGCCCTCCCTTTACATCCAAATTATGGTCACTTACCGTAATGTGAGCATGGATGAATGGTTCACCATCTTTGAGAAGTACATTCCCCTGATATGAGGTCAGTTCCCAAAGATTATCGTATTGATATCGGATATATTCCTTATTCTCAAGATCATAAGCACCAAAATCAATCTCTTTGATGGCACCAATCCCAGATAATTGGCCATTATCCACATTATGGTCTTTACAAAATTTTGTTAAAGTCTCCATGATTGCTTCATCTTTCTCGACATAGATAATGTAAGTATCACCGTCTTGTTTGTATTGCATTTTCTAATCTATTTTTCAATTGTGTTTTTAATAATTTCAAAACTTGCATCTATAGCTGATTTCAGCCCTTTTGAATTTTTACCACCCGCTGTGGCCATATGGGGCTTACCGCCGCCGCCGCCGCCCATAATCGAGCCAATCTGTTGGGCCAAATCACCAGCCTTCGTGCCTTCTTGCACCAGGTCAGGGCTGACCACCACGACCAGCATAGGCTTTTCCCCTTCGGCACCTAGGACACCCACGCCACTTTTGAGTCCATTCAATAATGCGTCGCCCAGATCTTTTAATTCATCCATGGACCCCGCTTCGGTCATTTGAACCACCACTGTATAATCCCCGAGGGACTGTCCTCCATCTACAAATGATTTCACATTAAATGTAGATCCAGTTTTCTTTTGCTGCTTTAATTCTTTTT
>CAYVNB010000103.1:0-3673 GCA_964452665.1 uncultured bacterium | reverse complement strand
ATTGGCGGTGATCATTCGGTTACTTTCCCCATCATCCAAGCCTATCATGAACAATATTCAAATTTGAACATACTCCATATTGACGCTCATCCGGACCTTTATGATAATTTTGAGGGTAACCCTTTTTCCCATGCATCTCCCTTTGCTCGAATCATGGAAAAAGGATTGGTGAAACGACTGGTTCAGGTTGGTGTACGTACCTTGAATGATCACCAAAAAGAGCAGGTGAATCGGTTTGGTGTTGAAGCGATCGAAATGAAGGACTTTGACCCATCCCTTTCATTCATATTTGAAGGGCCGGTCTATATATCTATTGATTTGGATGGGTTGGATCCGGCCTTTGCTCCAGGCGTATCTCACCATGAACCGGGAGGACTTTCATCACGGGAACTGATCAATATCATTCATCAAATGAATGGTCATGTGGTGGGCGGTGATATTGTAGAATACAACCCGGACAGGGATATCAATGATATGACGGCTGTTGTTGGGGCGAAACTTTTGAAAGAATTGATCGGTAAGATCTCGGCCTAAGCCATCTGTTTTACCAGGTTGAATTCCTCCATATCAACGGGAATGGCTTCACTGAAGGCCACACCGTACCGTTTATTGATCACACGATCATCCATAACAATAAAGATACCCTCATCATAAGCGGTGCGAATGAGTCGACCAAATCCTTGTCTGAAACGGATAACTGATTCTGGCAATGCAAAGTCCATAAATGGATTTCCCCCTTGTGATTGAATCATATCTCCATAAGCTTTTATCAATGGTTCGGTCGGTACATCAAAAGGCATTTTCACAATGACTAAAATTTCCAGAAGGTCTCCGGGAAGATCCACACCCTCCCAAAATGCATTCGTTCCCAGTAAAATACCATTGGATGTTTGATGCATCCCTCGCACCAGGCCGGAACGGGAAGTCTGGCGCTTTTGGGCAAAGATAGGCAGGTCACGCCCATTCTTTTTCTGCTGAAGGCACTTAAGAGTTGCCTCTAATTGACTGCGATTAGTAAATAAAACCATCATCCGTTTATGATACCTCTGATGACAAATATAAATCATGTTGGCCAATACATCCGGCTGTTGGCCATCAGTACCGGCATATTGGTAATATGTAACCTGATCGTTATAATGGAATGGACTTTCGAATACCGCTGTCTTTACATCATCAAATTCTACCCCGTCCAAACCGGTCCTGTGCAAATAATAATCGAACGACTCATCCGTCCGCAAGGTAGCACTTGTTAAAATGCAGTGATCCAGGTACCTGAATATCCCTTTTGACAGGTCTTCTGTCAGTTCGATGGGCGCCCCATTCACTGTCAAGATCAACTGAGTCTGTCCCTTGAAATATTTAAAATTGCCTTCATACCAATAAACATGATCATTTTGTTGATTGGCGGTCACCGTCTGAATCAGTAATAGCGCATCCGTCATAAATCCTTCTCCACGATCCAAAAGTTGATGAAGCTCTATAAAATCTGTTCTGGTTTCATCAATATCCAGCAGGGATTCTCTCAATCTACGAACCTGATTGCGCACGGAATGAAATCCGCGGTTCATTATTTCCAGTTCACCATCTAGAGTAGCAAATTCCTCAATCAAATTTTTAATGATTAATTTGGTGGAATACTTCGCATCCGGATCGAATTTGTGGAGACAGTTCCCCACCATTTGATCAAAGAAGGCTTTCAGTCCGTCCCGACAACTGGCAACCGACCGAGTCAGATCCCGCCGGTGGCCTTCAAACTGTGGATGGAGCCCACCCAAAGATTTCAATTGATTGTTCCATCGTACCGAATGGCTGTGATCCGGATCAACACGATCCAAGAAATATCCCAGAGATCGCTGATCCAAAATAGCCGTTAATTGATGGTAGGTAACCTGGGGCAGATTGTGTGCCTCATCGATAATGACCGATCGGTGTTCAGGCAAAAAACCCACGGCTTCTTCAGCCACAGAACGCGCTTTCGCTTCTGAAACCAAGAGAGCATGATTTACCACCACGAGATTGGCTTGATAGACCATTTTTCGTAATGGACCAAAATAACATCCACCATGCTTGGTGCATAGGGGTGATGTACAAAATCCCGGTTCACTTTGGACCAATGCCATTAGTCTGAATGTAAATCCATTGGTAAAACCGGGACATTCATCCATATCACCTGTTTCTGTATACTCCAGCCACACCAAAAGGGGTAAAAGATTCATGGCTTCTTCACCATTCAGCATTTTATCAGCACCACCAATCAGCCAATTCAACCGGGATTTACACACATAATTATTCCGTCCCTTCATCAACACTGCCTGAACCGGCGCATCGATGGCATTGGCCAATCGTGGCAAATCCTTGCCAAATAGCTGATCCTGAAGATGCTTCGTAAAACAGGATATAACCACAGGGCCATCATCAGGATGGGTGGCATTATGCTTGATGGCCGGATATAAATAGGCCATACTCTTTCCTAATCCTGTACCCGCTTCCACGACGCCAATGCCACCAGGACTGGACATAATATTATCTACAAATTGGCTATATGCGACTTGGTTTGGACGGTTTTCAAATGATTCAAATGACAGATGTAAATGTCCTTCAGGGCCGAATACATCATGCCCCGAAGCATTGGAAATATCCTTTTCACTAGCATGAATAAAAATATTTGTATTGGAGGGTTTTGGAATTCGGGATTCAACCAATCCAGTTTTAAGATCCCCTTTCTGTGTCAATGAATTGCCCAAATCGATAAATAAATCTTTATTGTGAACCTGAAATGGTTTTAGCAAGGCAATAATTCGAGAGATAAGATCCAGGTCGTAACTTGCTGCTTCTTCAATCAATTCTATAAATATTTTACCGCAATTTTCCGTATCGTATTCTGCCCGATGGGCGCCTTCTGTCGATAAGGTAAAATAGTCAGAAACAGCACTCAGGTTATGGGCTGGTTGAAAATAGAGAAATGCCCGGGATAAGGTGAGTGTATCATAATATTTTCGTTCAGTTAGTTCTTTCTCATACCGGGCAGCCATGAATTGTAAAAAAGATAGGTCGAATGGCGTATTGTGGGCCACAATGGGTAAGTTGCCTAAGAAAGTAAAGAATTCATCCACTACATCTTTTTCTTGAGGTGCATCCACCACCATACTATTGGTAATGCCAGTGATTTCTTCAATGAGTTCCGGTATAGGAATCCCGGGATTCACTAACGAAGTAAATCGTTTGGTGGGCTTTCCACCTTGGAACAATATGGCGGCCACTTCGATGATGCGATCCGTTTCAACTTGGAGACCGGTCGTTTCAAAATCGAGGGCGATGAATTGATTTAGATGAAGTGTCTTTAACAGATCAGAACGGTTCATTCAAGACCGGCCAATCTAATCCGTCAATTCATGCGGAAGATCTACTTTAAAACAAGGCTTCACTTCTCCATGTACGAAATAATGGTAATACCTAAGCAACCAGAATAAGGGTAAAACCATAAATAAAAACCAGGGGAATCGTACAGCAATGAACATGGTGGGGATAAACACCACATGCATCCGAGCCCGCTGAATATGGCGAATAGCTGCAGGAAAAGTCAAGGCCACAGTGGGAAATGGACTGTATACAGCAGCAATGGTGGCAATCATAGGATCATCATACATAAATCCTGCAGCAGCAGTAAGAAATG
>CAYVNB010000102.1:1516-3675 GCA_964452665.1 uncultured bacterium | reverse complement strand
ATATTGGCCCCATCCACAGGCGGCTTAATGGGAAAACTGGTTTTGAATTGAGATCGGCCTTCCCCATTTACCTGCTTCACGACCCACCCGGGCGTTCCAGACAATTGGGTGTTAAACTCTTTTTCAATTCCAATGAGACCTTTGTCATCCACATCCGTAAAGCCAACAATTTGGGCTGCCACATTGCTATGGGGGTAGGACCGTCTGGATTTGCGCTCAAAAACAAGGCCTGGGATTCGTGTGGCAAGGATAGGCTCAATTTTTTTTCGACGAAGGTTGCGATCCAAATAGACAAAATCGGATTTTGATTCTAATTTATTTAAATAATAGTCCGCTTCTCGGCCGGTAGCATTGGAAATCAATTCTGAGAATAATTGCTTATTTTTAATTTTCGATGGGTGTGCACCCAAGGAATAATGAATTATATTTCGAGTGAGGGGCCGGTCCTGGCGGTCATAAATATTCCCACGGATGGCAAGCAGTTTTTCATTCTTCTGACTCTGACTGAATCCTTGCTCACGGTATGCGGCGCTATCAATAACCATTATCTGAAACAAACGAGCAGTGAGCCCAACCCATGCAAAAATTAACAAGCATGAAAGAACGGTAACTCGTGATCGGAATTTCAGATAGGTTTTAGTCAATGGGGATTCGCCAGCGCATTTTCATCCATGTAAATCATCAAGGTTTCAGGCTCTGCAGGCACCATGTTTAATTCAGTTTGGGCAACAAATGATATCCGATCACCTCTGGAAAGTTGGGCAATATCCATTTTGATTTCTTTGACTGAATTCTCTAATTCTTTCGATACCTGATTTTGTACTTCGATAGCCAGCATGGTTTCATCCACTTCTGTATATACCCAAAGGTAAAGGATGAGTCCGGCGATGGATAGAATTGTGGTTGAAAAGAAAAGGAGGGTTTGTAAGAATTCTCGATTCTTTTTCGAACGCCGTCTGCGTCTTTTTACCGGCATTAAGCGATCCTTTCTGCTGCCCGCAGTTTGGCACTGCGGGAACGGTTGTTTCGGGCTTGTTCATCCGCTGAGGGGATGATTGGTTTTTTGGTCAACACATTCAATTTCCCTGCCTGTTTTAATGCACGAAACGTATGCTTTACCATTCGGTCTTCAAGAGAATGATAGGACATAATCACTACTCGGCCATCTATGCATAAGTAATCCACAAATGATTCGAGGAAGGATTTCAGTTTGTCCAATTCACCATTTACGGCAATGCGTAGGGCTTGAAATACGCGAGCGAGGGATTTGTATCTTTTTTGTGGAGGGGTGGACTTGCGGATAGCCTCTTTGAGGTCCGCTACTGTCGTCATGGATTTCATGGCTTTAATAGAATGGGCAATTTTCCGCGAATGCCGTTCATCGCCATATTGAAAAATAATATCAGCCAATTCCTTTTCGGATGACTTGGAAATAAGATCAGATGCCAATTCACCGCCCTGACCGTCAAAGCGCATATCCAGATCCCCTTCAGATTCGAATGCAAATCCACGGGTATCTGAATCCAATTGCATGGAAGACAAGCCCAGATCAAGAATGATGCCGTTCACTGCAGGCACTTCCAATTCTTGAAGGATTTTAGGAAACTGGTGGTAGGATAACTGGTGCGTAGAAATGGGACGTGCGGAGGTAACAAAACGGTCGTTGCAAATGCGCAGTGCCTCCGCATCCCGATCAAGTCCTATCAGCCTTCCCCTGGAAGAAAGGTGGCCTATGATCTTTGTGGCGTGCCCGCCAGCGCCAATGGTACCATCGAGGTAAACGCCGTTTCGCTGCAGGTTTAAATATTGGATCACTTCCGATAGCATCACAGGAATATGGAGTTGAGCGTAATCCTGTGGCATCGTCATGGGCCTTAGAGAATAATTTGATCTGCCAATTCATCAAATTCAGAAGATTCAATTTCTTTGGATGCTTGATCAGCTGCATCTAATAATATGGGGTTCCAAATTTCAATCTTATTTACCATGCCAATGATGAGGGCTTCTTTATCCAATTCGGCATAGGCAATTAGGTTAGGGGTTAGGGCGATACGCCCTTGTTTGTCATATTGCACGGTGGATGCATATCGAACCGTACTTCTTACAAAAGATCGATTTACACGAGAAAGGGAAGACAGCTTTCTTAATTCATCTTCGAT
>CAYVNB010000102.1:0-1416 GCA_964452665.1 uncultured bacterium | reverse complement strand
ATTTTAACTGGGTTTTGTGATTTATCAAAAGAATTTAGGGTTAATCCATTCAAGTAGAGGTTTAATCCGTTGGTGTGTTTAAATAGGATTTCTAGTGAATCACCGAATTCAATCAGTCGATTATCGCCAATGGGGAGGACCGCTTCCGCTGGCGAAATTGTATCCGATTGGGCGCGATACCACACCCGTTCTGCCGTAGCCAGTTTCAATGTGCATGGCGCTTCAGTTTCTAAAATTTGCGTGGATTGCGTTAAAACATAATAATCATTTTGGAGCATTTGATCAGTAATGGGGCCTTCTTCTTGAAACTCGCTTGGAAATTCAACGGGCGCCTTTGCCGCCTCTTCCGCATTAATCACTCGAATGATATAAATAGCAAAAATGGAAATGGCCACTAAGATGATTCCTGTCACTACATCTTTCCGCATATTTTTTGCCGACCGGTTTCGCGCTGAAAGGTCTGCTGATTCTGATTCGCTGGGGGTAAGGGGTTCCGGTGATTCCTGCTCTAAATCTTTTTTGGGTGTTGCCGGTGCAGGTAGGTTACCAAGAAAGACTTCTAACTGGCTCAATGTTTCATCCGCATCAGCGCCAATCTCAGTGGCGTAAGCACGGACAAACAATCGCACATAAGTATGGGGCAACTGACTAAATTGCCCATTTTCGATTGCATTGAGCGAAACCAAGCTGATCTTGGTTCTTTGGTGAATTTCTTCAAGATCAATACCCCGTTCTTTCCGGAGTGCTTTTAATTCTGTATAAAAATCAGCCATAAGGGCGAAAAAGTTACATGAAGGATTTCCATGAGAAAACCCTTTTATCAACTCTATTTCAATTATTTTTGATGAGCGGTAAAGTGACGATAAAATAAGGAAAGGGGGAACCCCATGACGTTGTAAAAACACCCCTCAATTCTATGAACGCAAACGGAAAACCAATCCTGAATTCCGTAGCTTCCAGCCTTATCAAATGGTTTATAAGTATCAATATAATAATAGATAATATCATTAGATAAAGTATTAAATGTAACATCAGTTTTTGCATGAAAGGTATCGTCAATACCAGTTGACAAGCACTGAATGGACACACCAGTATATACAGTGTGGGTTTGGCCGGAAAGGGTGGATAACATCCGAAAACTATCGTCCCTATCTTTGGGTTTACCTAAAATATTTCCATCAAAAACCACCACTGTATCTGCACCCACTACAAATTGATCCGGATGGTGTTGAGCCACATCCATTGCCTTGGCCTTGGCATAGTATTCCACAAAATCAGGCGGATTGAGTTTAATGGAAAAATCTTCTTCCACTTGGCTGGGTATCACTTGAAATGAAAAGTCAATTTGATCCAACATTTTCTTTCGTCGCGGGGATGCGGATGCGAGGATAATTATTTTATTCATCTGTATATGGC
>CAYVNB010000101.1:0-3686 GCA_964452665.1 uncultured bacterium | reverse complement strand
TTGAAGGAAGAATCTCGATCCGTGACGATTGGTGAAAAAAGTTTGGGCGAAATATCATCCTATTCCATCAAGAATATTAAAACATTTTTTAGTGGGCTTAAGCTTGGCAAAACTGATACAGCCATTGCGGAACAAATATTAAAAGAGGTGCAGGAGCGCCTCAGTTTTTTAATGAATGTGGGACTAGATTATCTCACATTAGATCGGTCCGCAGCGACTTTATCTGGTGGAGAAGCACAGCGGATTCGTCTGGCCACCCAAATCGGCAGCCAGCTGGTGGGTGTGCTCTATATTTTAGATGAACCTTCAATTGGTTTGCATCCCCGGGATAATAATCGACTATTGAATTCGCTAAAAAAATTGCGTGATTTGGGGAATTCCATTGTGGTGGTAGAGCATGATCAGGAAACCATGGAATCTGCGGATCAAATTATTGATCTTGGCCCAGGCGCGGGGGAGCATGGCGGTGAAGTGGTCTATGCCGGTACCCCCAAAAATATTTTAAAATCCAAATCCTCTATTACGGGCCAATATTTATCGGGTAAGAAAGCCATTCCTTTGCCCAAAGCTCGGCGACATGGGAATGGCAAGGTTTTAAAAGTTACCGGTGCACGGGGCAATAATTTAAAAGACGTTGAAGTCTCTTTTCCTTTGGGCAAGTTTGTGGTAGTAACAGGTGTAAGCGGGTCAGGAAAAAGTACATTAGTAAATGAAACCGTTTTTCCTATTCTATCGAAAGAATTGAATAATGCCCGAGCCTATCCACTTCCTCATGAAACATCCAAAGGCATGGAATACTTGGATAAGGTAATTGAGATTGATCAAAAACCCATTGGGAGAACGCCTCGCTCCAACCCAGCTACCTATACAGGTGTTTTTACTTTCATTAGGGATCTCTTCACCCAATTGCCAGAATCAAAAATTCGCGGCTATAAGCCAGGACGTTTTTCCTTTAATGTGAAAGGCGGTCGTTGTGAATCCTGTGAGGGCGATGGTATTATTAAAATTGAAATGAATTTCTTACCTGATGTATATGTCACCTGTGAGGTCTGCAAAGGTGCCCGATACAACCGGGAGACTTTAGAGATTAAATATAAAGGGAAGAATATTGCGGATGTGCTCAACATGTCTGTTGAAGAGGCGGCAGAATTTTTCCAGAATATTCCTCAGGTGATGAAAAAGTTGGTGACCCTGAATGATGTGGGTTTGGGCTATATCCGGTTGGGCCAACAGGCCACCACCTTGTCAGGTGGTGAAGCGCAGCGAATCAAATTAGCATCGGAGTTGTCTCGCGCATCCAAGGATAAGACCTTTTATATTTTAGATGAACCGACAACAGGACTTCATTTTGAAGATGTAAGTTTATTATTAGGGGTCCTCCAACGATTGGTGGATCGCGGCAATACCGTTGTGGTCATTGAACACAATTTAGATGTAATCAAAAGTGCTGACTGGATTATGGATTTAGGGCCTGAGGGCGGCGAAGATGGTGGGCAGCTTATTTTTTCAGGGACACCAGAAGATTTATCAATGAATAAAGGGTCCTATACCGGCTCTTTTCTTAAACCATTATTAAATGGGAAGCTCGTGAAATCATGAAATCTCCAAACGAGTTAAAACAATTTTACCCTCATTGGGAAGTGACAAAAGACCTCATTGATCAATGCATCGATATTATGCTTAACCTCCGTCAATCCGGGCATCCTGGCGGATCCCGATCGAAAGTCCATGGGATGGTCACTACCCTTCTTTCTGGCGCCATGCGTTGGGATATCCGTGAAGCAGGAAAACGATTTGCAGACCGATATGTGCTGGTAGCTGGCCACGCGAACCCCGTGGTTTATGCAACACTGGCGGTTCTGAATGAAGCATTACGGATCAAATTTCACCAGACTGGTGATGCAAAATATCAGCATTTTAAAGGAGAAAAATTCCAACTCGTTTGGGAAGACCTATTAACACTGCGGAATAATGGCGGACTCCCGGGCCACGCTGAGATGGAAGGAAAAACATTATTTTTCAAATTCAATACCGGTCCCAGTGGACATGGTTCTCCCGCAGCGGCAGGAGAGGCCCTTGCATTGAAAATGGCGAATACACCAGAAGTGAAGGTTTTTGCTTTTGAAGGTGAAGGTGGCTTCACAACAGGCGCATCCCACGAGACAATTAATTCTGCCTGGGGGTTAGGTTTAGGGAATTTGGTATACTTTATGGATTGGAACGATTTTGGGATCGATGCCCGTCCTTTCAGTTCCATCATGTATGGCACACCGAAGGATTGGTTTGGGTCTCACGGATGGCATGTAGAAGGCACCTTGAATGGGGAGGACTGGGGTGAGCTCACAGAATCTTACCACCGCCTTTTGGTTGAAAATGCCGATCCGAAAGTGCCAAAAGTGCTCTATAGTCGGATGGTGAAAGGGCGCGGTTACCATAAAATTGATTATGCCAGCCATGGGGCGGCTCACAAACGAAATTCCGTATTATTCTGGCGGACAAAACAGGATTTTGCTGAAAAGTATAATATGGACTTCGATCAGTTTGGCGTTGAAGCGGCTGACACTACAGGTGGGCAGGAAGATCAAGCCATATCCTATTTCAATTCGGTTTTTTCCGTGATGAAAAATAATCAGGCATTGGTGGATTATTTGGCGGGGACATTGATATCAGTCGGTGATTCAGTCCCTGAGCAGATTAAAGAATGCAAGATAACGGTGAAAAACCCAGCTAAGGATAAAACTTTGTTCGATGTAAACAACCTTCCGGATGATCTGTTTGTGGCGCCGAAGGATAAGGCGCCCAATCGTGTGGGCTTTGCAAAATATGCCAGCTATATCAATACAAAAGCTATTCAAGAATATGGTCGCCCACTGGTTATTGCCATGAGTGCAGACTTGGCCGACTCCACCAATATTTCCGGGTTTGCTAAAGGATATAACGGCGCTAAAGATATGGGCTTGTACGATAGGGAAACCAATCCAGACAGTCCACTCATGCCCCAGGGGATTACAGAGTTTACCAACTCTGGGATGTTGGCAGGGTTGTCCACCGTAAACTTTAATGAAGATCCTTATGCAGAATATAATGGCTTTTATGGAGCCATGAGTACTTATGGCTCATTCAGTTATTTAAAATATGGTCCCATGCGGTTATTCAGTCAAATTGCTCAGGATTCTGATTTAAAGGTAGGTAAAATGATTTGGGTGGCCGGACATTCTGGACCGGAAACAGCAGAAGATAGTCGTACTCATTTTGGTATTTTTGCTCCAGGCGTTACCCAATTAATGCCGGACGGCCATATCATTAATCTACACCCATGGGAACATAATGAAGTTGCGCCGGCGTTAGCCGCAGCATTGGCAACGGATGTACCTGTGGTGGCACTCCATTTAACGCGGCCTCCAGTTGAGATTCCCGATCGGGACGCATTGGGTATGGCATCCCATTTGGATGCATCGAAAGGTGCTTATATTATTAAGGATTATGATGAAAGCCGACCAAAAAAAGGTATTGTAATCGTTCGCGGAACTAGCTCTACAAATTCGCTTGTTTCCATTTTGCCGCAGTTAAAATCAGAAGGCCCAAACGTAAAAGTGGTGGCTGCCATTTCATGGGAATTGTTCCAACGACAATCAGAAGATTATCGCCAAAGTGTTATTTCCGAACTAGAATGGATGGATGCCATG
>CAYVNB010000100.1:0-3723 GCA_964452665.1 uncultured bacterium | reverse complement strand
ATCATATCCGGATTGGATAAAATTTTAGATAATTCGAATGCCCCCTGCCATCTCTTGGTGGTACCACCAATCTTCACATCTTCTAAATAATCATAGGCAGAATTGGGTTCTGCCGTCATGATGCGAATTACTAAAAATATAAGGACAGCAAAAATGGCAATAATAAAAGGAACAACAAAAAAACTATGGACCACTACCCGCAAGGCAGATTTCTTTTCTGGTTGTTGATCAGTTATGGGTTGATTATCCACTAAAATTTCGAGGTTTTGTGCCGCGGAAAGGACTCGAACCTTCACATCTTACGATACTGGTTCCTAAGACCAGCGTGTCTACCAATTCCACCACCGCGGCATTATTATTTTTTCACCTTAAAAAAGCCCGGAAAATTACAATTTCTATCCAGTACTTGAAATAAATAATCCGGACTATTTTGACAACGCATTTTTAAGATCCGCCTTCAAATCAGCAACATCCTCAATTCCAATTGAAAGTCGGATTAATGATTCTGTAATACCCATTTTTAATTTTCTCTCTACGGGCACAGCTGAATGGGTCATATCAAATGGTACACAGCATAAACTTTCTACACCACCCAAACTTTCTGCCAATGTAAATACACTTAGCTTTTCTAGAAATCGATCTCGTGCTTCGTTGGAGCCCACGTCAATGGAAATCATATTACCGTAAATCACAGATCCGTCCGGTGTTCGCTGTTGCTTTTTGGCCACCTCATGCTGGGGATGGCCATCTAAACCGGGAAATATCACTCGGGACAATCCCAATCCATCTAACCAGTTTGCCAATTCCACAGCATTGTCCGATGATTTTTGATAGCGTAATTCCAACGTTTTGGTGGAACGCAATAAAATCCAATTATCGAAAGGACTGGGCACACCACCCGTGGCTTTTAGTAAAAATCGTAGGCGTTCATTTAAATCGTCGCTGTTGGTTGTTAAAACACCACCCAAAACATCCGAATGACCTGAAAGAGATTTGGTGGAACTCTGCATCACCACATCCCCCCCTAAATCTAATGGCCGCTGGCCATACGGACTCATAAACGTGTTGTCCACGCTAAGCAATACGCCGGCGGCTTTACAAACGGCTGCTGTCTTTTCTAAATCACATAATTCTAAAAGGGGGTTGGTGGGCGTTTCCACGTGAACCAGTTTTGTATTCGGCCGAATATGCTTAGCCAGATTTTCCGGATCAGTGGTATCAATCCAATCGAATGTCAATCCTTGTCGCTTGAGTACATTCATGGACATGCGATAGGTACCCCCATATGTATTGCGAGAAATTAAAATATGGTCGCCGGCGTCAAATAATTGAAATAATGCAGTGGTGGCTGCCATGCCTGTACTATAACAAACGGCATGCTTTGCATTATCCAGAGTAGCGAGGTTTTCCTCTAACCGGGCCCGTGTTGGGTTAGATACTCTAGAGTAATCATGGCCTCTGTTTTTACCAACACCATCCTGCTTAAATGTAGATGTAAGATGAATTGGTTGTGAGACCGATCCTTCTTCTTTATCAGGTGAATTCCCGATATGAATTGATCGGGTTGAAAAACCCCATTTATCTTTGGATTTACTCATGATACTTGCGTGTACCCCTGGTTTAGATATTGCTTTAACTTTTTGTATTTCACTTCCACCTGCTTTCCGCTGGGACTTACCATTTTAATTTTTGCATTTCGACCAATCTTTTCATCCACATGAATCGGTTGTTTTGGGGCGCCTGATTGGGCAGCTGCCTGTTCCTGCATGGATGGGCCTGAAAAACCCATACCCGTAGTTTCATCATGCTGTATCTGTATATTCCTCGCCTTAGACACGGGCATTTCTGGTGCCGCTTCCATGCCTTGAATTTGGGTGCGGTAGAGACGTTTAATGGTTGTTTCAGAGGTATCGGCCATCATTTGTTGAAACATTTGAAAGCCTTCTGATTTGTATTCCAACAGTGGATTCTTCTGACCGTATGCGCGAAGGTTAATCCCCTCCCTCAGTTGATCCATGGCATACAGGTGATCTTTCCATTTTTCATCGATGGTCCGAAGTACAACAAATTTTTCAAATCCCCGCATCACATCTGCCGGCAATAAAGATTCTCGGGTTTGATACACTTCTTTTGCCCGAAAGAGGACAAAACTTCGGACATCTTCTAAAGTAATTTCCTGGTTACCATTTGTTTCTTGTACCTTTTCTAAACTCACATCTACCAACATGTGAGAGGATAGGCTTTGACCCAGGTCGTCCCAATCCCAGTTCTGTGGACTTGTATCTTCCATTCGGTTCAGTTCATCATCCACATAATCATCCACCATGTCATCAATGGCATCCGTAATGTCATCATCGTTGAGGGCCTGCTTCCGGAGGTCATAAACCACTTGGCGCTGCTGGTTCATCACATCATCATATTCAAGCAAATGTTTTCGGATACCGAAGTTGCGCTGCTCCACCTTTTTCTGTGCATTTTCAATGGCGCGCGTCACCATTTTCGCCGTGATAACCTCGCCTTCTTCTGCTCCCAGTTTATCCATCACGGAGGCAATCCGCTCACTGTTGAAAAGGCGCATGAGGTCATCCTCAAGAGATAGGTAAAACACACTGGATCCAGGGTCACCCTGACGTCCGGACCGACCTCTAAGCTGAAGATCGATTCGTCTGGATTCGTGGCGCTCCGTACCAATAATATGGAGACCGTCTAATTCTTTGATACCTTCGCCCAACTTAATATCGGTACCGCGACCGGCCATGTTGGTAGCGATGGTCACAGCGCCACGCTGACCCGCAAGGGCCACAATTTCAGCTTCGCTTTGGTGCTGTTTCGCATTCAATACATTATGGGGAATGCCTTTTCGCTTTAACATTCGGGACAAAAGTTCAGATGCTTCTACCGAAATCGTTCCCACAAGTGATGGCTGACCACTATGATGACATTGGGTAATCTCATCTACCACTGCATTATATTTTTCCCGGGTTGTTTTATAAATCAAATCATCCCGATCATCTCGTACAATAGGGCGGTGGGTTGGAATCACCAACACATCCAAATTATAGATGGATCCAAATTCTTCTGCTTCTGTTTCTGCTGTACCGGTCATACCCGCCAGTTTATCATACATTCTGAAATAATTCTGAATGGTGATGGTGGCCAAAGTTTGTGTTTCCCGTTCGACCGTTACATTCTCTTTCGCTTCCAGCGCCTGATGTAGGCCATCGCTATAGCGACGGCCTGAAAGGATACGGCCTGTAAATTCATCCACAATCTGAACGCGGCCATCCTGAACCACATATTCTACGTCTTTTTCATAGAGGGTATAGGCTCGAAGCAATTGGGTCATATTATGAATACGGCCAGATCGATCTGCATGGACTTGATATGCTTTTTCTTTTTCCTGATCTTTCTCGAGTTTGGAGAGTTGATCATTTTCATCTATATCGTGTAGCAGTTCCCCCAAATCCGGGATTACAAACACATCCGGATTATCAGGTGCCAGTGCATTCCGCCCTTTTTCATTAATATCGATCACATGGGTTTTTTCATCGATACTGAAATATAGATCTTCATCTACTTCATGGAGTTTTTTATCCCGCATAAATTCGGATTCCACCTGATGAGCCAGTTTTTTCGTACCTGCTTCTTGAAATATTTTCATCACTTTTGGATGTTTCGGCATCCCTCTAAGGGCCTGAAGCAGTTTATATCCCGCTTCTTTAT
>CAYVNB010000099.1:0-3800 GCA_964452665.1 uncultured bacterium | reverse complement strand
TAAACACGACTGGTTGAAGGATTCACCAAATCATCCAGCACTGCATGAGAAAAAGCGGTCCCTACGTTCCCAGCAAGAGCAGGAGATAGATTATTCATTTTGCACATTTCATATAGAATATTTACTGTGGTTGTTTTACCGTTGGATCCAGTTACGCCAATAATAACTGCATTCGTGAACCAACTTGCAAATTCAATTTCGCTTACAATAGGTATATTTTTGGATTTGGCTTCAATAACAATTGGGGCGTCCTGAGAAATTCCCGGAGAAATGATCCACAAGTCAGCGTCAAAAATTCGATCACTGTGGCCACTCAATTCAATCTGGATGCTTTCCGCGTCTAACATTTTCCCTTGGAATTCCATTTCTTCATTGGTTTTGCTATCGCTGATGAATGTTTTGGCGCCAAGATGATTTGATAGTCGGGCCGCACCCATGCCACTACGGCCAAAGCCTATGACTGTGACTTTTGCATCCTGAATATTGATTTGATCTCTATTTGAAATATCCATTAGCGAATTTTAAATGTACTTAATGTGAGGAGTGCCAATAGAAGTCCCATAATCCAAAAGCGGATGACCACCCTGGATTCGGGCCATCCTTTTAATTCAAAATGGTGGTGAAAGGGTGCCATGCGGAATAATTTTTTTGGTTCACCATATTTTTTCTTCGTGTAGCGGAAATAGCCCACCTGAAGGATGACCGATAATGCTTCAGCTACAAATACACCACCAATAATGACCAATAAAAATTCTTTTTTTAATAAAATGGCTAAGGTGCCTAATGCAGCACCGGTGGACAAAGAACCCACATCGCCCATAAATACTTCTGCCGGCGCAGCATTAAACCATAAATATCCAATGCAGGCTCCCACGCAGGCTGAAGTAAAAATAGTCAATTCACCTGCACCGGGGAGGTAAATGATATTGAGGTAGTCAGAAAAATCCACTCGCCCACTGATATAGGCGATGAAGGCAAAAACTGTAAATGATATAGCTAATAACCCTGCGGCAAGGCCATCCAGTCCATCAGTCAGATTAACTGCATTTGATGTGCCGGTCACCACCAAAACGATCATGAGTGGATAGAGCATGCCAAAATCCACCACTGTATCCTTGAAAAAGGGTAGGGAGGTGACGGTTCTGAAATTATCCCAGGTAGGCATGTTGTAAATCCAGAATGTGATAATGACACCCAAGAAAATTTGGCCCGCCAATTTGTAGCGTACGACTAATCCTTTTTTCATTTTTTTAACCGTCTTTAGGTAGTCATCAATGAAACCAATCAATCCCATCCATACAGTTGAGATGAGCAGAATCTGTACAAATGGATTGGTGAAATCAGCCAAAAGAATGGTGGGGAGAATAATGGAGGTGAGTATGATTATCCCCCCCATAGTCGGCGTGCCTTTTTTCTTATGGTGGCTCGCCGGGCCATGCTCACGAATTTCTTCACCAATTTGAAATTGATGAAGTTTTCGGATGATGGCGGGTCCGAGGATGAAACTAATTAATAAAGCCAAGATGGCAGCACTGGCACTTCTAAATGTGATGTATTGGAATACATTGAGTGGAGAAAAAATCTCTCGAAGTGGATATAATAAGTGATACAGCATCAGTTATCCAATAAGGCCTCCACAACGGTTTCCATCTTCATGCCCCGGGACCCTTTTACCAATACTTTGTCCCCATCCCGTATCTTGTCTTTTAATGCATCCACCAAGGAGTTTTTATTATCAAAATGTTCATGGTAATCCACTTTTAGGATAGCACCATCCGTGGCGATGGTTTCTGTGCCCACAGTGAATACGGCAGACAAATTAGCTTCGTCACATTTTTCACCAACAGCCTTATGCTGGTTGATGGATGATTCACCCAATTCAAACATGTCTCCGAACACGAATACCCGTTGGCCGTTACCGCTAAACGCTTTTAAATAATCGATGGCGGCAATGGCCGATTCCAAATTCGCATTATAGGTATCATCAATAATGGTGATGTATCCATTGTTTTTCACTTCACACCGACCCTTAGGAGGTTGAAATGTCATAATACGATCAATAATAGCCTCCCATGCAAGACCTAATTCTCTTGCAATGGCAGTACAGGCAATTACATTTTTTGCAAAAGATAAATTCACCGAATAAGTAGGGACTTCGACAGAATCAATGGTTAATGTTATGGTACCATCATCCTCGTGGTGGATATCAGCAGGGTAATCACAATCCGGAGACAAACCAAACGAGATTGAATCTCCTCGTATAGGTAAATCCATGACACGTTGATCAGCTGCATTGACAAAGGCCACCCCTTCTGATAGGCCTTTAAACATTGCCCCTTTGGTTTGAGCTACGGCGTCAATGGTGCCGAACCCTTCCAGGTGGGCCGGCGCAATATTGGTAATCAATCCGTGGGATGGTTTACCGATTTGACATAGTTCTTCTATATCACCGGGCTGATTGGCACCCATTTCTAAAATGGAGGCACCATGAAATGTTGTAAGCTGTAGCAAGGTGAGGGGGAGGCCGATGGATGTATTGAAATTTCCCTCTGTGGCATGAATGTCGAATTTGGCCGATAAGATATGCTTGAGTAATTCTTTTGTGGATGTTTTTCCATTGGATCCGGTAATGCCAATTACAGGGAGATCAAATTGATCTCGCCATGCCGTGGAAACCTTTCCAATCGCTTTCACGGGGTCATCTACAAGAATTTGTTCACCACTTAATTCATCATTCACTGTATTGACAAGGGCAGCAACAGCGCCCGCCTCAAAACTATCTTTGAGAAACGAATGGCCGTCCACCCGCTCACCGGGAATGGCAATATAAAGATCACCCTTTTGAACCTCGCGACTATCTGTAACCACCGCGGTTACTTCAGCATTGAGAGGACGGTTTAACACCGGTTTAAAAATTTTTGCAAATTGGATAGAATTAGGCAGGTCAATTCGCATTGGCTGCCTCTTCAATAATTTTAATATCGGAGTATGGGTGAATTTGGCCATTGATTTCCTGGCCATCTTCCCGGCCTTTTCCAAGGACGACCAGAATATCCGATGACTCCAATTGCGAAATGGCTTTTCTCAGCCCAGTACCTCGATCATCAAATATACGGTATTGATTTGTCGTTAAACCGTTTAGAATTTCAGCATTGATGTCTTCAACAGTTTCCGATCGAGGATTGTCAGGTGTAATCCACAAAAAATCTGAAAATTGTTCTGCAATTCGTCCCATTTCTGGTCGTTTTGTGGCGTCACGATCACCACCACAACCAAATAAAACATAGAGTTTTCCCGATTTTAATTTCATTCTGGATATGGTTTCTAAAACTTTTTCATAAGCATCGGGTGTATGGGCATAATCCACAATGACTGTACCGTTATCCATATTAAATATTTCCATCCGACCTGGTACCTTATCGCAAACAGAAACGCCAGAATGAATGATATCGGGCTCAATCCCCAAGGAAAGGGTAACGCTCACAGCAGAAAGAATATTTTCTACATTAAATTCACCCACCAATGGAGAATTGATTCGAACTTCCTGCTCTCCAGCCTTTATCACACCTTGAATGCCGTGAATAGACTGAGATAATTTTGAGAAATAAATATCGGTGTTGCCTCTTTTGGATATTCCAACCACAGGGGCATGAGATTCTTTCGCCATGGCCTTACCTTGGGGGTCATCTAAATTGATAATGGCGGTTCCAGTGATTGGAAGGGCATGAAATAATTTTGATTTAGCATGAAAATATTCATCCATGGTTTGGTGATAGTCCAAATGATCCCGAGATAAATTG
>CAYVNB010000098.1:0-3844 GCA_964452665.1 uncultured bacterium | reverse complement strand
TGGGGGCTTTTTTTATATTCAAATTGAAAGGAAAAACAAATGTGTGGCATTTATGCCTATAAAGGACCAACGTTTCAGTGGTCAGAATTGAAGGATGAATCAGATAAAATAAAATACCGCGGGCCGGACAATTCGAATGTAATAAAGGTTGATGACAAAATTATTTTTGCATTCCATCGATTAGCCATCATGGGTACAACGTCATCGGGGGATCAGCCCTTGGTGCATCCGGGAGATAAGGACTTAACGCTTATTTGTAATGGCGAAATTTATAACTATAAAGATTTGGCATCGTCCCATGGATTTGATTTGAAAACTGGATCGGATTGTGAAATCATTCTCCATATGTATAAAAAGTATGGCATTGAAAAAACGATTAAAGCCTTAGATGGTGTATTTATGTTTGTTTTACATGATCGCGATAAAGATACAATTTTTGCCGGGAGAGATCCTTTTGGTGTTCGCCCCGGATTTATTGGTCAAAAGGGTAAAGATATATTCATTGCCTCAGAAGCCAAGCCATTGGTTGAAACGTGTAATAAAATAACCCCCTTTAAACCTGGGCATTGGTGGCAGGAATCCTCGGGGAAGTTCACCCAGTATCATTTTCATAGGGAAGAACCACTTTTCAACGTAAAAGAAAAAGATATCTTGAAAGGGATTCGCAGCCGCTTGAAATTAGCCGTTAAAAAACGTATGATGGCTGAGCGGGAAATTGGGTCACTTCTCTCGGGTGGTCTGGATTCCAGTTTGATTTCTGCACTGGTAAATAAATATCATGCGGGTTTCCCTTTAAAGACATTTTCTATCGGTATGCCGGGAAGTGTGGATCTTGAATTTGCCCAATCGGTTGCAGATCACCTGGGGACAGACCATCACCAAATTCAAATTTCTGAAGCGGATTTTCTGTCTGCCATTGAAACGGTGATTTATAAGATTGAATCCTATGACACCACCACCGTCCGTGCTTCCGTTGGGAACTATCTGGTATCCAAATTCATTAGGGGAAATTCAGATTGTAAAGTGATTTTTAATGGAGATGGAAGCGATGAGGTTTGTGGTGGATATGTTTATATGAAAAACGCGCCGTCTCCCTCCGCATTTCAATTCGAATGTAATCGGCTTGTGGAAGAAATTCATTGCTTTGACGTTTTGCGTTCTGATCGATCAATCAGTTCAAATGGTTTGGAGGCAAGAACACCATTTTTGGATAAGGAATTTGTCCGTTATTACTTATCTATACCTCCTGAATTAAAAATGTTTGATGGGGTAGATCGTCTGGAAAAATATTTACTCAGGAAAGCTTTTGATGATACAAATCTGGTTCCTAATAATGTATTATGGCGCCGGAAATGTGCTTTTTCTGATGGCGTCAGTTCGAAAAAAAATTCCTGGCATCGTATATTAAAAAATTTTGTTGATAGCCAAATTACCGATACAGAATTTGAAACAAAAATAAACACATATACACACTGCACACCGATTTTAAAGGAAAGCTATTATTATCGAAAGGTTTACAAATCCTTTTTTGGGCAACACGATAAACTGATTCCTCATTTTTGGATGCCGAAATGGGCAGAGACAAATGATCCTTCCGCTCGGGAATTAAGCGGGTATATTGAATAATAAAACCCCCCTATCTTGAATAAAATCAAGATAGGGGGGTTTTCTAAGCGATATTGAGCGTGGATCTATTCAACAGTTTCACCGCCAAGCAGATCTTCGAGCTTAAATGCACCATCGCGCTCCATTTGTTTTGCAGCTGAGACTATGGATTTTCGCGCTGTATCTACATCACGTTTCGGCACAGCGCCTTCTACTGGTTCAAACATGGCCTGCTTCTTTTTTGGCAATACACCAATTACCTGATCAGTGATGGATTGTTCCATTCCTTTTAAGGCCATGGCCACCGCATCCAAGTCTACCGCATTCATGAGATCTCGCAGTAGGTTGTCCGGGAAAATTTCAAATATAGATTCAAATGTGATGCGATATTTTTTAACCTCTTCAGCCAGGTCGGGATTATTCTGTTCAAGGTTGGACATGAACATTTCTTCGTCTTCCGCATCCATTTCCCCCAAGAGGTCAGCAAGGTCTTTACCACCACCACGTGAAAAGGCTACCGTTTTTGGTAGCTGTTTTGATTTTTTTTGTAGTTTATTTGCAATCTGTACTACTGCTTCAAGAGGCACATCATTTAGATTCCCAATATTGAGTAGTACCTGACCTTTTTCTTCTTCACTAATTCTGTTTAGCACCATCATTCGTTTATCAGATGATAGCTGTGCAAGCGTTATGGCGATTACGCGCGGTGTTTCGGTAATCAGCAGTGCAATCAACTGTTCATCTGTAAGTTCATTAAGAAACGAAAAAGGCTTTTTGGGTTCATCACTTTCTTCCTCTTCCTGAAACTTTTCACTTACAAATGAAAAGTAAAATTCCTCCATTACTTGTTTTTTGACAGCAAAGGCCACATTGCCCACACCGCGCATGGCAGCACGGATTTTGCGAACTTCTGTTTTATCCAGGTCCTTTACTAGGTTCAGAGCAAGGCTTTCTCCAAGAACCGAAAATAGGATAGCAACTTTTTGCAGTCCGGAAAGTCTGTTATAGTCTGAAATCATAAAAGCCTCTTATTTCTTCTTCTTCTTTTTGCCACCATCATCTTCTGGTTGAGAAGCAACAGGTGCCGGTTCAGGTGCCGGTGGCGCCTCTTCTAGAATCCAGTCTTTAACAATTTTTGTTGCCGCCTTAGGTTGACCCACGCTCATAGATACCACGGCTTGCTTCATATCATTTACTTCACTCTGCAACACAGCCACATCTTCAGTGGTCGCGGCTGGTATGTGTTGTGGGGCAGGCTGATGTTCAGGTTGCGGAGTTGGTGCTACTCCATTATCTTTTTTTTTCGGGCGTCGCGGTGGATACATCATCCAAGGAGGCATAGGAGGTGCTTTGGATTTATCCTTTAACAAAAATATAAGTACCACAATCAGGACAATAACCAAGGCGCTGAGTACAGCCACAAAAATGAGCATCCCGCTCCCACTACTACTTTTGGGTTTGGTATCTAGTTCATTCTGTACTTTGTCTAGCATGGCCAGTTTTTCAGCAATCTGTGCATCCAAAGATTCTTTTTCACTGAGCTTATTCTGAACAGATGTTTGGGCTTTAGTCGCCGCTGAATCTGAAAGGTCCGCTGTACCCAAAAAGGATTTAAGATTTTGTATTTCTTCATCCAATGCTTGAAGCCGAACCGAATCCTGTCTGAGCATGGCTTGCCGCTCTTGATCATAGGACTGATCGCGGGCTGCAGATTCAAATTCTGCCAACTTTGATTGAAAATAAAGACGATCTTCTTGACGGCGCTCTGCTTCAGATTCCTTATAGTTTTCAAGTTCTTGTTTCCAATCAACTTCACCAAGCCGTTCGCGTTGGCTTTCAAGGGATTCCAACTTTTCTGCAATATTTTTTAATAGAACTTGTTCAGCAGATTTTTGATCTCGTCGCTCTTTAAAGCTAGCCGTCATGATACTCAAAACATCACCGCGTGGACGGTTGAAGCGGGAAGCAACCATCACCACTTGGCGAATGTTCTCAATTAATTCAGGTGCGGCACCTTCTTGGATAATTATACTGATTTCCATATTGCGGACAGAAGCCATTGCGGGGCGCGTTTCTGTTTTAGTGCGAGAAACCACATTGTCCCCAATGGGCTTATCCATAGCGGGCTCAGTTGCGTCAGGGACCACTTCCTCGCTTTCTGTGGATGTTTCTGCAGTAAAATCAAATCCTGGAATGGGTAACCCCACACTACCGCCACCAGATGGGTTGTCTTCTGCCG
>CAYVNB010000097.1:2028-3875 GCA_964452665.1 uncultured bacterium | reverse complement strand
TCATCGATATAATCACTTTTTTGAATAAACCGGCCACTGGGCACATAGTACCGTGCAGTAGTGACTGTAATTGCGCGTTTATCATCAATGGGGTATGCAGTTTGAACTAATCCTTTTCCAAAGGACTTTTGGCCAATCACGATACCGCGATCTAAATCCTGTACGGCACCTGCGACTATTTCACTCGCGGAAGCACTCCCCTGATTGATGAGAATAGCAATTTTTACCTCGGTTGGCACCAAAGGATTGCGCCGAGAATAGAATGTTCGATTTGCATCCTTGATACGACCTTTTGTGGAAAGCAGTGGCTGATTTTTCTCAATAATCATGTCCAAAAGAGATACAGCAGATGTCATTAATCCACCTGGATTATCTCGAAGGTCAATAATAATTTCACTGGCGTCATCAGACAATAATTCACCCAGTGCTTTTGCCATTTCATTGGGTGTGTTTTTTGAAAACCGGTTTAATCGAACATATCCAGTTGATGGTGTAAGCATACCCGAATAAGTCACATCCTTCACGATAATATTAGATCGAACTAAATTGAACTCGATAGGATCGTCTTCACCAAACCGTTTCACTGTCAATTTAACCTTGGTGCCTTTTTCCCCTCTTATTTTGGCGGCAGCATCATTAAAAGAAAACTTTTTCACATCCTCATCATCCACTTTCAGGATAATATCACCACTAATGATGCCTGCTTTTTTGGCGGGTCCACCATCCATGGGTGCCACCACAGACATGGTTTTATCTCGATATCCCAATTGGATGCCCACACCGCCATATCTACCCTTACTGAGAATATTGACACGATGCTGTTCATCTTCCACCATAAAGGACGTATATGGATCCAAATTTTGAGTAATACTGTTGATACTTGCTTTGGTAAATGCTTCTGGGTCTAGCTCGTGCAGATAGGTAGAAAATATTTGATTATAGACTTGATTAATTAACCGCTGAGATTCACCCACCTTCCGATAAATGCTAGATTGCGTGACGGCAAGTGATATCGCACCCGTCAGAATAACGATTGGTAAAATCAGTTTTACGAAATATTTTTTCATGAGTATAATTGTCTCCGTCTCAATTCTGATAAAATGGTGCCATGAATATTTTCAATGGTACCATGTCCATCCACAACCACAAACCGTTCTTGAAATCGATTGACTAATTCAAGATAGGCATTTCTTACACGCGTTTGCAATTCAATCCCTGCCCGTTCAATTCGATCCGGTTCCTGACTTTTTCTACGTGCTGCTTCTTCCGGCAATACATCTACAAAAAATGTGACATTCGGTTCCAGCTCATATGTGGCAAATTGGTTCAATTGTATTAACCATTCTAAATCAAGTTTTCTACCGCCCCCCTGATAAGCCAATGTTGAATCATAGTAGCGATCTGCAATTACATTTCGACCTTGGTTTAGGTTAGGTAAAATCATTTCATAAGTTAACTGGGCACGACTACCCGTCATGAGCAACGCTTCTGTTCGATCACAGATATCCGTTAAATGTCTATGAAGTAATATCTCTCTAATTTCTTCAGAAATTGTCGTGCCACCAGGTTCTCTAACTAAGATTGTTTTGCGCTGATTTTTATTTAACGCTTCGACGAGCATTTTTACCTGGGTGCTCTTTCCGCACCCATCAATACCTTCAAATGTAATAAATGTGCCTTTAGAAGTAGACATTTGGATCATCCTTACCAATCATAATTACAAATTCTCCCCTTGGAGTATTCTGCTTAAAATACGATAATAATTCAGAAACTTTACCTCGAATTAATTCTTCATGCAATTTTGTCAATTCTCGGCCGATGACTGCTGGTCGATCGCCGATATATTC
>CAYVNB010000097.1:0-1928 GCA_964452665.1 uncultured bacterium | reverse complement strand
CATGCAATTTTGTCAATTCTCGGCCGATGACTGCTGGTCGATCGCCGATATATTCTAAGATATCTCTTAATGTCCGTTGGATTCGCTTTGGGCTTTCATATAAAATGATGGTGGCCTCGATAGAAGCCAATCGTTCAAGTTTGGCCTTCCTCCCTTTTTTGGGGGGTAAAAATCCTTCAAAAATAAATCGATCAGTAGGCAATCCAGAGGCTACCAGTGCGGTAATCGACGCAGAGGGTCCTGGAATGGCCTCTACCCTTGCATTTGATTCAATGGCTGCTCGAATAAGTTTATAAGCCGGATCACTGATGCCTGGTGTGCCTGCGTCGGTCACAACGGCCACATCTTTACTCGTATTTAAATGGTCTATAATTTGCGGAATACGGGTAAAACGATTATGCTCGAAATAACTTAATGTGGGAGTCGAAATATTGTAATGATTCAATAGCTTTTTAGTTTTCCGTGTATCTTCAGCAGCGATCAATGATGACGATTTTAAAATTCTGATTGCCCTAAAAGAAATATCTTCTAAGTTTCCAATCGGTGTTGCAACAATATAAAGAACGCCGGGTTCGTTCATGGATTATATTTGGCTGATGGCGGTTTCAATCATGGATATCCCTTGGTCAATCTCATCCTGAGTGATATTCAAGTGAGGTCTAAATCGAATGGATTTATGGCCGCAACCGAGCATGAGGGCGCCGGCTTCACTGATGAGTCGAATTGTTTTATCTCGTTCTTCAGTCGTTCGCATATCAAAAGCGCCAAAAAGACCGCGATTCCTCGCATTAGATACCTTGTCTCCATGGGCATTCTGTAACGTTTCTAATTTCTGTTTTAAATACGTACCATTTTCTGCTGCATTTTCTACGAGATTCTCTTGAGATATGATTTCTAAATAAATGGTAAATCGGACCATATCCACCAAATTGCCGCCCCATGTGGAATTGATTCGACTCGACTCTTTAAATACATGGCCCTCTACTTCATCCAATCGATTACTGGCGAAAATCCCGCATACCTGGGTTTTCTTCCCAAAACTAATAATATCCGGACGGCAACCTTCTCCATAATGTTGATGAGCCCACATTTTCCCAGTAATTCCAATTCCGGTTTGCACTTCATCATAAATGAGCAAGAACTCATGCTTTTCAGCTAATTTTCTTAATTGTCGCAAAAAGGCTTCACGGAAATGATTATCCCCACCTTCACCTTGAATTGGTTCTAAAATAAGCCCTGCAATATTACCAGGATTATTTTCTACTGCTGCTTCAATCTGTCTAATAGCTCGCTCTTCTACACGCTTTATATCTACCAACCCACTTTCAGTTAATGGGAAAGAAATCTTTGGATTATCTATACGAGGCCAATCAAATTTTGGAAAATATTGTAGTTTTCTGGGATCAGAAGAATCGGTTA
The DNA here is from genome assembly GCA_964452665.1 of uncultured bacterium. Taxonomy (GTDB): domain Bacteria; phylum Fidelibacterota; class Marinisomatia; order Marinisomatales; family TCS55; genus TCS55. Next base: position 509 of record CAYVNB010000097.1, on the reverse strand, counting down.
ACGACATAGTGTACCCGGTCCGACCGTGAAAACACTCTTTAAAGTGGAGAATTTTCCCTGTTCCTGCCGGTTTTCCTGTCATAAGGTTTTTACGCACTTTCCAGTCAAACGCGGTTTTTAATGCATTTTCTACGGCCAGTGCACCTCCTTCAATATAAAATGCATAAGGAAGGTAATCGGGCTGAGCCACATTGCCCATGGTATCTACAAATTCAGCCATTTGAGATGAGTATACATCGGAATTGGTCGGCTTATTTAATGCAGCCATCGTGAGTCTGTTTTTATTTTCTAATACGTAAGGATGGTTATATCCCACCGACATGGACGCATACATGGAAAATAAATCCAAATACTCTTTTCCATCTCTTTCATCGACAAGCCAAGAACCATGGCTTTTTTCTAGATCAATTATATAATCCATCCCATCTGCTAGCATGAATTTACCGATGCTCAATTTTACATTATTAGGGCGTATTTTATTCATGATTTATGCTAATATTATTTAAGAT
>CAYVNB010000096.1:2708-3891 GCA_964452665.1 uncultured bacterium | reverse complement strand
CCGCATGGCTTGCTTGAGATTAACCGTTTCCCCTCCCGCATCTTCTACATTGTAAATGGTGGCCATGGTCGAAACCATAACTTCTCTTGCTGCAAAGGATGTCAATAAACCAATACCGATTTTCCAATCAAATCCCAGTGGTCGAATCACCGGTTCCATGGCTTGACCAATTTGTCCGGCATAACTGTGGTGAATGGGATTTACATCGGAATTAGGCGCATCCACTTTAGGAAAGGAGGCCAGAAACCACAAAACAATGGATATGGCCATAATCATCTTTCCCGCATTAACTAAAAATAATTTCCCACGTATGAATACATGGCGCAATACTGATTTTGGGATGGGAACACGATAAGGGGGCAATTCCATTATAAATGAAGAAGACGATTTTTCTCCAATCCATCGACTAAATACTTTTGCCAGGATCAATGCCACTGCTGTCCCTAAAAAATACATGAGGACTAAAGTAAGTCCCTGGAGACTGAAATACCCACCGATATTAATCGAGGGAATAAATGCACCAATGAGCAATGTATATACAGGCAAACGTGCGCTACAACTCATGAGTGGCAAAATAAGAATGGTGACCAGTCGCTCCTTCCAACTATCGATCGTTCGGGTAGACATAATCCCTGGGATGGCACAGGCATAACCGCTCATAAGGGGCAAAACAGATTTACCATGGAGGCCCATTTTCGTCATTCCTTTATCCAGTAAAAAGGCCACTCTCGCCATGTATCCAGTATCTTCTAACAGAGTCAAAAAAAAGCTCAAAATTAATATTTGAGGCAGAAAAATCACTATAGCGCCTACACCGCCAATGATGCCCTCCACCAAAATATCCCGGAGCATACCTTCAGCCATTTTGTCGATAACAAAGGTGCTAAAATTCTCCATGCCCAACTGGATCCAATCCATGGGAACCGTGGCCCATGTAAAAATGGATTGAAAAATAAAATATAAAATGCCTACAAATATTACAGGCCCACCCCATTTATGAGTGAGCACTTTATCCCATTTTTCACTACGGGAAGGTGCCAATGTATCTTCCTTGTCACGACGGGTGGTCCGAGACAGGATGTCATCTATCCATCGATACCGCAACACTGCCTCTTTTTCAACTTCAATTTTCCCTAATTGAATCTGGTCTCTTATGGATTGGGCAAATCCAAACCGAGTTGAT
>CAYVNB010000096.1:0-2608 GCA_964452665.1 uncultured bacterium | reverse complement strand
GGGGGCGCCATTCCTTTAGCCCACTGGTTGATTTGTTCGGATACAATCTCTTCATCAAATGATTCTGGAGATAAACTATAGGTCCCGGGAAAATCCAAAATGCGAAAATCACCACCATCTGTTTGGACAACCCCTTCTTTCTTTTCTACGGTGATTCCGGGATAGTTCGACACTTTTTGATTTAACCTGGTCAGGAGATTAAAAATAGCCGTTTTGCCACAATTAGGATTGCCTACAAGGGCAACCCAGTAATCACCATCATGGCCACCGTTGACCTCTGATGAGGCAAAATGATGTTTCATGATTTCAAAATAATGGTTTGGGCATCATCCCAGCGAATGGATAAATATGAATGATGAACCTTGATCTCTACAGGACCATTGAATGGTGCCATTTTGATCATACGGACGATAATACCGTCTAACAACCCCAATTCTCTCAGACGATTCGAAAGGGTTGTATCCGTCTCTATTTTATGAATAATTCCTGTTTCCCCCGGAGACAGATCTGTTAAGGTCATGGCTACTTACAGTTGTTACAAATCACAAATAATTGATGAATATGACGAATCAACTTGAAGTCAAGATCATTCACAATTTTATCCTGTCTCTCTTCAATAGTTTCGTCCATGAATTCTTCAATTTTACCACATTGTACACAAATAAGATGGTCGTGATGTCCTGAATCCATTTTATGTTCATATCTGGCGCGGCCATCCCCCAACTCCAGTTTCCGCACCAAATTATTTTTCACCAATACATCGATGGTACGATAAACCGTTGCTCTGGATACATTTATCCCTTCATTGCGAAGCGAAAGATAAATTTCTTCTGCGTCACGATGATCATCCGATGCACACATTTCATCCCAAATGGATTGCCGTTGCTGGGTGAATCGTAAACCTTCTTTTTTTAATGCTTTTTTTAGCGGATTAGATGAAGTCATTTTTATTTACTTCTATTGATAATGAGTCTCAGAAATTAAGCCTAATTTACCATGGGTTGGGATAATAATCTTCCAACTAGAATCAAATATATTAACCTTCGGGGCTACCAACTTTTTTTAAGTTGGCAAACTTGACAACGAGTTTCTTTTTCAACCCATCTTTAAATACAATACCCACACGTTGGTTTTCACCTTGTCCGCTTAATGCCATCACTTTTCCGATACCAAAAATGGCATGTTCCACGTAATCGCCAACTTGGAAGTCGTCGAATGCAACTACGGTACGGCTAACAGCAGTTTTGGTATGGCGACCAGGTTTTCCACCCACCACCTTCCGCGTGAGTGCAGATGTAAATGAAATTTTTTCCAATTTTTCTTCAGGCACTTCATGGACAAATCGAGAAACCATACCATAGAGATCATCAGACCCCATACGCCTACGGTGATTGGCATACATTAAATATACTTTATGCATGGCACGAGTAAGGCCCACATAGAATAAGCGCCGTTCTTCTTCTAACTTTTCTTTTGCTTCCAGCGCGCTGTACATAGGGAATAATCCATCTTCAAGGCCTGTGATAAATACGACTGGGAATTCCAGCCCTTTCGCTGCATGCAATGTCATTAACGTGACACGATTGGTTTCATCGTTCCATTGATCCAAGTCCGTCAATAAGGATACTTCTTCCAAGAATTGAGAAAGGCTCCCGTCTGGTTCACGGACCATAAAATCATCCACACTATTCAGAAATTCCATCACATTGTCAAACCGTTCTATATCTTCTGGGGCTGAACTGTCTCGATAGTATTGTTTAATTCCCGTTTCTTCAATCAATGTGCGTACCAATTCACCTGCATTCAGTTTCAGCAATAATTCATTGTACTTTTTAATGATGGAATAAAATGTGGTGAGTGAATCGGCTTGCTTGCCTCGAATACCCATGACTTCCGGCGCATTCAGCACATCAATCATTTCTTTATTATCTTTCTCGGCTTGGATCACACATTTATCCACGGTTTTGATACCGATGCCTCGGGGTGGAAAATTGATTATGCGGCGAAGGGAGATCGTATCTTTTGGATTCACGATGAGGGAAAGGTATCCAATGAGATCTTTGATCTCTTTTCGTTCATAGAATCGAATACCGCCCACAATATTATAAGGAATACCGGATCGACGGAAGGCATCTTCCAAGGCTCGAGATTGAGAGTTGGTACGGTAGAGAACGGTAAAATCACTGAAATTGCGCTTTTCCAGTTTAATTTCTTTTTCCAAGGCATTAACCACCGCATCTGCCTCTTCCATCTCGTCGTGAGTTTCGATCAATCCTAATTTTTCACCATCGCCATTATGTGGGATTAATTCTTTTGGTGCACGGTTCTCATTATTCTTTACAACAGATGCAGCTGCTCCAAGAATGTGCCCTGTTGAGCGATAATTTTTCTCTAATTTGAATACTTCGCAATTACCAAAATTCTTTTCAAAATCCAGAATGTTCCTTATATCAGCACCGCGCCATCCGTAGATGGATTGATCCGGGTCGCCAGTGACGCAGATGTTCCGCTCCTCTCCCGTGAGAAGGCGGGTCAACTCGTACTGCGTGGCGTTGGTGTCCTGGTACTCGTCGACCAGGAGATGGCGGAACTGCGCGCGATAGGAGTC
>CAYVNB010000095.1:0-4007 GCA_964452665.1 uncultured bacterium | reverse complement strand
CCCCATGCAGAAGAATTGGGTGTCAATGTGAATTACAATCTGGATGAAGTGATCAAATGGGCGGATGCTTTGAATGTTCTTAGAATCCAGAGAGAACGAATGAGCGGGGGATTACTGCCATCTGTTCGGGAATATCGAAACCTATTTGGTATCACACCGGAGCGATTAGCAAATCAAAAAAAAGAATTGGTCATCATGCACCCCGGTCCCATGAACCGCGGTGTGGAAATTGATAGCGCTGTGGCAGATAGTGATCAGGCCATCATTCTGGATCAAGTATTAAATGGGGTGGCCTCACGAATGGCCATCCTTTACCTCCTATTGGGTGGCAAACAGGAAGAAGAGAAAAATTAAGATGAATATTTCTAAACTTAGTAAACATGTGGTACTTAAAGATGGAACCATTTTAGACCCTGTATCCGGGAGGGAGAAAAAGGGAGACATTTATATTGCAGATGGAAAGATTAAATCGGTGGGTAAAGTGGATGCACTGAAATCTGCCCAAGTGGTGGATTGCAAAGGATTGGTGGTTACCCATGGTTTTTGTGACGTCCACGTCCATTTTCGAGAACCGGGACGGGAAGACAAAGAAACATTAGAGACGGGGTCTATGGCGGCTTTAGCCGGGGGATTTACACGCGTCTGCGTTATGCCCAATACAGATCCGCCATTGGATTCGCCAGAATCGATTCGATACACGGTGGATCGTGCGGAAGAATGTCCTGTGCATATTCATCCCATCGGCGCCATCACCAAAGGCCAGGATGGAAAAGAATTGACCGAAATGGGTGCCATGCTCTCTGAAGGTGCAGTGGCCTTCAGTGATGATGGCCTCCCTGTAACCGACAGTGGTATGATGCGAAATGCCCTTGAGTATGCTACTATGTTCGATATTCCTGTGATTAATCATGCAGAAGACTTGTGCCTCAAACAAAACGGTGTTATGCATGAAGGTACGGTTTCTACGCACTTGGGATTGCCTGCAAGCCCCGACATTACGGAATCCAATATGGTCCATCGTGATTTAGAATTAACGGAGCTTACCGGTGCGCGACTTCATGTGCCCCATGTGAGTTCGGCCAAGTCGACGGACCATATTCGCGCCATGAAGAAAAAAAACCATAAGGTGACGGCAGAAGTCACGCCACACCATTTATTTTTTACAGATGAAGATCTGGTCAATTTCGATACAAATTTAAAGGTGGCACCGCCAATCCGATCGAAAATGGATCAGAAAGCGCTCATCAGAGCTGTAAAAGATGGGACGTTCGATTGTATCGCCACGGACCATGCCCCTCATACTATTGAAGATAAAGAGGGGACATTTGACCTAGCCCCTTTTGGTATGATTGGATTGGAATCCTGTTATGGTGTAGTGAATCAGGTGATGGTAAAAGAAAATAAAATGGATCAGGTGTCACTCATTAAGATGCTGACGGTGAATCCTAGAGAAATCATGGGATTTGATTCAGATTTATTCGAAGAGGGTATGGAAGCGGAATTAACCATATTCGACCCCAATAAAACATGGACATTTTCGAAAGACGATATTTTCTCCCGATCCCATAATTCACCCTATGTGGGGCAGGATATGACTGGTAAGGTAAAGTTCATCATCGTAAAAGGTCATTTGACAGAAATTTCTTAATTATTTTCCTGTGAATTATAGTTGACTATTTAGAATAGGCTGGTCTAATTTTTCAGGCTATTTTTGAACCAGAAATCATGAAAACAAGATCACTTAAAGCAGCAGAAATACAAAAAGACTGGTACGTGGCCGATGCCGAAGGGAAAACACTCGGTCGGTTCGCCAGTGAAATTGCAAAAGTTTTACGCGGTAAGCATAAACCTACCTTTACGCCGAACATGGATATGGGCGATTTTGTGGTGGTCGTAAATGCTGATAAAGTCAAAGTGTCTGGCGCGAAAGAAACAGACAAAACTTACTTTCATCATTCCGGCTATATTGGCTCCACAACGATTACTCAATTAGACCATATGCGTCGGACCCATCCGGAACGGATCGTGGAAAAGGCTGTATGGGGTATGTTACCAAAAAATCGTTTGGGGCGCTCTATTATTAAGCATCTCAAAGTATATGCAGGCGCAGACCATCCCCATGCGGCACAACAACCGAAAGATTTGGACATTTAATGGCAAGTGCAGTTTATAACGCTATAGGTCGTCGAAAAGGATCCGTTGCACGCGTCTTTATGACACCGGGTAAAGGCAATATTTTGATCAATGGCCGTCCGTTTAAAGATTACATTTGTCGTGAGAGTCTGGCCATCTTGGTTACACAACCACTGGATCTCATTGATCAACGGGAATCTTATGATATTAACGTCAATGTTAAAGGCGGTGGACTGACCGGTCAGGCCGGTGCCATCCGTTTAGGCATTGCACGTGTATTGAATCAAGTTAGTGCTGATTTTCGCCCCGCTTTAAAAGAAGCAGGATTCCTCACACGAGATGCCCGGGAAGTGGAACGGAAGAAGTATGGTCAGCCCGGCGCACGTAAAAAATTCCAATTTTCTAAACGTTAGATTTATATGGCAAAAGTCAATTTTGAAGATTTATTGGGTACCGGTGCGCATTTTGGCCACGTGACTCGAAAATGGAATCCCAACTATAAACCATATATCCTTATGGAAAAAAATGGGATCCATATTATTAATCTGGATGAAACCATCCGTCACCTTGATCAAGCATTAGATTTTATCCGTGCCAAAGCAAAAAAGAATGGTGAATTCTTATTTGTAGGGACGAAGAAACAAGCCAAGGATATTGTTCAACAAGAAGCAGATCGGTGTTCCATGTTCTACGTGGTTGAACGCTGGCTCGGTGGTACACTGACCAATTTCACGACTATTAAGAAAAGTATTAAACGGTTGAATTTGCTCGAAAAAGAAGGCTCTCAAATCTATGAGAACCAAACGAAAAAAGAGATTCAAATGCTCAACCGTGAACGAATTAAATTATCTGATCAGCATCGCGGCATTAAAGATATGCGCCGTTTACCTGACGCCGTGATTATTGTAGATGCTCATCTTGAATCCACTGCAGTAAAAGAAGCCAATCGTTTGGGTATTCCTATTATTGCGTTGGTGGACTCGAACACGGATCCCACACCGATTAAATACCCCATCCCCGCGAATGATGATTCTATTCGTACGATTCAATTGATCATGTCTGTAATTGCAGATACGATTTTGGAATCCCATGGGAAGAATAAAAAATCAGATAAAAAAAACGATAAAGTGGACGCGACTGAACAAGCAGAAGGTTTTGTTAAAGAAAAAACTGAAGAACCTGAAAAGGAGGCTGAAGAAGCCAAATGAGCATTGATGCTAAAACCGTAAAAGCACTTCGAGATAAAACAGGCGCAGGTATGATGGACTGTAAAAAAGCTCTTATAGAAACAGAAGGCAACTTAGAGAAAGCCATTGACCATCTACGTAAAACCGGTATCGCAAAAGCAGAAAAGAAAGGCGAAAGAACAGCCAAAGAAGGTTTGGTCTTTTCATACATTCACCATGGCGGCCGATTGGGTGTTTTAGTCGAACTGAATTGCGAAACGGACTTTGTGGCGAAAACAGAAGGTTTTTCTGATTTGGCCCATAGGTTAGCCATGCAAATTGCAGCCACCAATCCCTTATCAATCTATCGTGAAGATATTGATGCATCCGTCCTGGATCGGGAAAAAGAAATCTTTACGGATCAAGCCAAAGAATCTGGCAAATCTGAAAACATCATTGAAAAGATTGTTGAAGGCCGGGTGGAAAAATTTTATGCTGAATCCTGCTTATTAGAACAGCAATTTATTAAAGATCCCGAACGTAAGGTCGCTGATCTTGTGACCGGAGCGGTAGCAACACTGGGTGAAAACATCGTTGTGAATCGTTTTACACGCTATGCCATCGGCGAATCGTCCCTTAATGGACAACCCCAGTAATTAAAATGCCTCAACCTGTTTATGGGCGAATCCTCCTTAAGTTAAGTGGGGA
>CAYVNB010000094.1:0-4024 GCA_964452665.1 uncultured bacterium | reverse complement strand
TGGCATCCACAATATTTGTCTTACCGCATCCATTGGGGCCAACAATTACAGTAACGCCTTCACCAAATTTGAGCTTCTCCTTTTTGGCAAAGGATTTAAAGCCATGTAGGTTGAGTTCTGATATATACATTTCCGAGGTATAAGCGGTTACTGAATCTAATGATTTTTAGAGGTGAAAACTATAAACATAATCAGCAGATAGAATCCTGAGCTTGCCGAAGGATTATATATTATTTTTTCTCTGTTCGTCAGATTCACCAATTAAAAGTTCTATCCCGGCGGCCATGTCAATCGACGACCACCTAACACATGCATATGGATATGAAAAACGGTCTGACCTCCATCATCATTCGTATTGAATACAGTACGGAATCCACTTGTTTCGATACCTTCAGCTTTAGCAATCGTTTTGGCAGCTAATAGTATTTCACCGGCTAAGGACTGATCGTCTGGTCCCAATTCATTAATGGACTGAATATGCTTTTTTGGAATGACCAAAATATGGGTTGGCGCTTTGGGATCAATATCTCGAAAGGCCAAGACAGAATCATTCTCAAATACAATATTGCTGGGAATTTCTCTCGAAACCATTTTACAAAATAAACAATCATCCATAATTAGCCTCCCATCAGTTGGTTCAAATTCGCAATGGCGGCCATGGCTGCAGATTCACTCCTAAGTCTGCGTGGACCAAGAATAGCACAATCCACCTTGGCATGCTTCATTGCATTGCGTTCCGCGTCTGAAAAATCCCCCTCAGGACCGATAATCACATAGACTTCGGTTTTTTCATCACCCAATGCACTGGCTATGGACTGTTCACATATCATGTGACATAAGATTTTTTTATCATTTTCATGTAGTTCAAGCCACGCATTGAATGGTTTCGGATCATGGATTTTGGGGAACATACTCCGGCCGGCTTGTTTGGATGCAGAGATGACGATTCGCTGTGCCCGCTCCATGTTCAATGTATTTTTCACGGATCGATCTGCTAATATAGGATGGATGGAATTCACACCCAGCTCAGTAGCTTTTTCGATCACCATATCCATCCGATTGCCTTTAATCAACCCAATAACCAAATGGATGGTATGAGCTGATTCACCATAATTTGGGATAGACTGAAGTATAGATCCGGATACAATATCTTGGGTAGACGTCACCTGGCCTTCATAAGCCATTCCTTGTCCATCTAATAGCCAAATGATATCATCCGGCTTGCCCCGCAATGATCGTGTAAAATGAGCAGATTCTAATTCAGAAAGTGAAAAATGATCTGATGTTATTTCATTCGGATGAATGGAAAAGAAATGTTCTTCCATTAACGGCGTTTTAGACCAAATGTCCAGGTAATATTGATGGTGGTCCCATCATAACTTTTGCGATCATCCACGGTTTGGCCCATAGGTAAAAGTTCATATCCGATGGAAGGTGATATGACACTTCCGTTCAATTGTCTAAATGAAACCCCAATCACAATTTGACCACCATATGTGAATATGGTGGGTGCTTTACGCCATCGGTTTTTAAATGACCGATGCTCTTCATTTCCATCTATTGCCAAAACAGGTCCCAATTTGGCTGAAACGAATGGAGAGAAATTATTGGCAATCTTGCCTTCAAAAGGCAACCACCGAATTGTCCCGAACATGGGGAACATAATTAACGCCTTATCGCCCACATTAAATTGTTCACCTGTGTAGGGATTATAAACAGGAAGTTCCGCTTCATTTTTAATATCAAAATAGCGAATTTCAAATCCAAAAATTATATCATTTTTTAATTGCCAATCGCCGGAAAAGTGTAACCCGGAACCCTGGGTACCTGTGGTAAGGCCAACCCCCCTTCTCATTTGTGCGGAGATATGTGAAACCCCTATTAGAACAATACAAATAATGATTAGTTTTTTCATGCCTTTGCCTGATTACGGTGACGGATTTCTTGCATAGATTCCCAGGTTTTCTCTGAAGCGACAAGCCGATCCACGATATTATCTTTCAAAATAGATGTTTCAAAAATTTCTTCCACATCATCTATACCCACTTGGGTATACCAAGTTCCCGCAGGATAAATTACGATGGCGGCGCCCACTTCGCACGAATCCAAACAACCGGTTTTATTGGCCCGAACTTTCCCTTTCAATCCGTGGTCACTGATCAATTGAACAAACTTCATTCGGATTTCTTTTCCCCCTAATCGTGTACAGTCCCCCTTCACGCTGCATTCTGCCCGTTCATTTATACAGATAAAAATGTGTTTATCATACTTCATGACGGTGTCAAGATGACCTTTCCTATTTGATTCCCATTTTCTAAATGGGTGTGCGCTTCTTTTATTTCATGGAACCCAAACGATCGATCCACAATGGGTTTAATCTTGCCGTCGGCCACCAAAGAAACACAATTATCAAAAGCAGCCACATCACCCATGGTCGATCCTAAAACGGATAACTGCTTTGAAAATAAGTATCGGATATCAAAGGATGCCTTCGGACCAGTGGTGGCGCCGCATGTCACCAATCGGCCCCCCTTGCCCAATATTCGCATAGATGTTTTCCATGTTGATTCACCCACATGTTCAAAAACCACATCCACACCTTGCCCTTCCGTATAATCTTTAACTTTCTGGATGATATCATCATTGTAATGGTCCAAAACCAAATCCACATCTAATGATACCGCATGGGCTCTTTTTTCTTCACTCCCCCCGGTGGTAATGACCGTGCATCCTTTTGCTTTTGCAATCTGGATGGCCATGGATCCCACACCGGATCCGGCACCCCAAACAAATACCGTCTCGCCTGTTTCGATTTTGGCACGGCGGACCAGCATCCCATAGGCTGTTTGCGCTGTTAGGGGAAATGCTGCCGCTTCTTCAAATGATAAATGGTCAGGTTTAAGTCTGACACTAGCTTCAGGAAGGGAAACATATTCACATTGGGTACCATCTTGATTCTCACCTAAGATACCCCATTGATTGCAATAGTTTTCTTGCCCTCGTGAACAAAAACGGCAATGATTGCAAAAGACCAAGGGCTGGATGCAGACTGCATCCCCCGTTTTAAATTGGGATACATTAGGACCCGTTTCTACAATCTCCCCTGCACCATCACTGCCCATTATCATAGGCAATGGCACACCAGGAATGCCTCGGCGGACCCAGAGGTCCAAATGATTCATGGCCGATGCTTTGATCCGCACCAACACCTCTCCAGATTGAACTTTCGGTGTTGATACGGATTCATATTTGAGTACATCGATACCGCCATGTTCATGAATTCGCACTACTTTCATAGCTATTACTTTTTCTTTAACACCATTTCATCGAAACTGTATTTGCCTGGACCCAGCATGGCGATTGCTGTAAAAATAGAAAAATATACCCAAGCACTTTCTGGACTGCCTGTTGTGGTAATATGGTGCATAGCTGCAAAGAACATGGTTCCCGCTGTGATTACAGCGGCTGGCTGGGTAAACAAACCAACCAATACCAAGATGGCACATATGGATTCACCCGTTGCAGCTAGAAACCCAAATAATGGATTGGCAAAATCCAGGATACCGCCAAAATATTTACTAAATGCATCTCCCAACTTTTCCCATTTTACAGGATTTGTAATTTTACCCCACCCATGATTGGCGATCATATAATAACTGGGCAATACACGTAGAACAAGTAATCCACAGGAATTGCATTGGGTCAGGCCTTTACAAAAGTCTTTGAGCTTATTCATCCTTTTTCCTCTTCATGATTAATATCCTCAAAATCTGCATCCTTAATATTTAAGTTTTTATACGATTCCTTTTTCTTTATTATTGGGTTCTTTGGTTTTGATATGATACCTAACCTTTTTAACGTACCATAAGCAATGTATGCTAATCCAACCCAAATCAAAATTTTAATCATTTTATAATCTTGTGGTTGGATTGAAAAATTTTGTTCCGGTTACAGGCTGACGGATATAATTAATGACCTCATCCAAATCACCCTGATTATGGACAAAATCAATATTATTCGTATT
>CAYVNB010000093.1:1411-4048 GCA_964452665.1 uncultured bacterium | reverse complement strand
GTATCACCTCCAAAATGATATATTGATGGAAAATCGGCCCAGTTCACAAAATAGTTTTCTCCAGATGTAATGGATTGAGCATCTGTCCATTGTTCATCAGTAAATTCGGACCACTTGAGGGTCCAATCTACCGAATCGATTTTTTCAAACCAGGACATGAGTAGTCCACCTTCTTTCGTTGGTGCTACGCGCGGGTATCGACTGCCATCGGTCACAGATGGATGAGAAAATTCAGACGCAGAACACCCAAGTAGAAATAGGGATAAGAGTGTGATTTGTTTCATTTTTTGTTGCTTTCTATTGATCTGCTGGTGCTTTACAGCAGATATCCAATTTTGAATAGGCTTCCGAATCGGCCTTCTGGTCATTCACACTATAGCCAATAGAAGTGATGGCCTTCTCGATGGCTGGCATATCAATTAGGGATGCTTTGTAAGTCACCTTACCTTTTTTACCTTTTAGATCCACCTCTACCTTTTTCACACCTTCTAATTCTGCCAAGGCATCTTCAACATTAATGGAACACATCATGCACTGCATGGATTCCAATTTTAATTCTGCTGTTTTGGTATCTCCGCTGCAGCTGATTAATAATCCTACTACCAAAATACTAATGATTGATTTCATGTTATTTTCCTCTCTTTAAATTTATTTATGATTAATGATTAAAGTTAAAATACAAACCCAATTCCGGTTTGTACCATGATGCCTTGGGATAGGCTTGCCCGTTCGACCGATTCACTAACGGGAAACTTTACATCGATTCGACCCATGATACCACCTCGATACAGGACAGCAATCGGACCGGTAAATAGACGAACATCGCTGTTCCCATCTTTATCAGACTTCATTTGAAATGTCCCATCCCACATGAGAAACAAACCACTGTTTGTCTCATTCTTATGGATCGGGTGCCAACCGAGATTTACATCCACGCCCAGTACTGAAGAACCATCATCCAACAACCAACCATGTAAGTCATAGAGTTGATAGTGAGAAAAATTTTCAGCACTGTAAGAAAAACTTAATCCATAACCGCCTTTGGATTTGATGATATCTGAATCGTCCCCCGTTTTGAGACGGATCTGTGGTGTAATACCAAAATTCCCCGTGGATCGATTCAAATTAAAGTATTTTTTCAGCGGCAGGGCCAAAATGAGATCACCAAGGCCATTTCCCTTTTCGATGGGATTCCCCCAATCGATAAGCTGCTTTTCATTTTTAATTTGATGGTAAGGCAATTTGAAGGTGGCACGAATAGATCGTTTCCATGTGTACACCCCTTCAAACCATGTGGTATTCCGATAATGGCTCAAACCCGCATTACTATATTCCCCATCCAGGAGTTTATTAGAGCCCAATGTTTCATAACGAAATTGGAATCCCCAACCCCCTGCCCATCGAGGGGCCATATCCATGACGGGCTGGTGGCCTAATACGACTCTCATTAAAACGAGGATAATTATACTTCTCTTCATATTTCCCCCTTATAAATCAAAGTATACCAAAATCGGAACCAATGCATAGGCAAAAAATGCACCGATGCCCAAAACTGAAGCCGAGATGTAAAACATCCGCTTGTTGAATCGACCAGTGATGTCGCACCCATCTTCCCCCGAATCCACATCACACGCCATGTCTTGGTTGGGTTTAAAGACCATATATCCATTGATGGCAATGAGAATGGCGGCGATCCCAAATATCCATTCTTTATACATTGACAGTGGAATCAGAAAAGGGAATGCAGACAACATAGAACTGACGGCGGCACCCCCTGCCATGGTGGCCACTACGGCGGGCAGAACACAACACAGCAAGGTTCCTGATGAGGTAAATAATGCGAATACACTTAAGGCCTTATCCTTCATTTAGATCCCTTTTCGTATTCTTTCATTTCTAAATCACTCCCTGTGGGATTTAGATAGGATCGAAGGACTTCATATCCAGCATCCTGAATCGCAGTCAATGCTTTATCAATATTTGGTTCTTTATTTTTCTTTAAGCCCACTTTCACAAACTGATGCGTGATATCAGTATATACCCCTTTGGTATATTTTTTCTTATCTACAAATTTTAGTTTGGACATGCCCTTTTGTAACCCATGGGCACAAAATGAACACACAAGACCTTTAACCTCAAAAACCAAGTCTTCCTGACCAACTTCAACTTTTTCACCGTTGATCTCAACTGATTGCCCTAAGGCGAGTCCAGCGAAACTAAGTATTACAATAAAAGATTTAATTATGCGCAAAATAAATTCCTTTTTCAAGTTCTAAATAAACGGGTCCGCCGATCGTGGCGGTTCAAAAAAGGAAATTATCTATGCTAGGAGTGGGAGATTATATGCGGGGGGTGGTTCCGGGGGATGATCCAACAGAATTGGATTGAAATTAATTCTAAAGGATCGAATAAAAGAATTGGCCTCTACAGTATTTTGGATATTTAACTCAATCTTCAAATCATATTGGTGAAAAGGGCCGGAGATAATGGGGACGAATACACCACCCATATCACAACTTTTCATATCCATTCTACAGGTCTTTTCTGATGATTTTTCCTGTTTGGTTTCACAACAGGTCATTTTCTCTTCTTGACAGCAGAGCATGTCACAGTCAATGTGCAACATAGGTGCAGCCA
>CAYVNB010000093.1:0-1311 GCA_964452665.1 uncultured bacterium | reverse complement strand
TAATTGTCAGCTAGCGATTCGATGATTTGGGATAAATAATTCTGATCTTTTTCACCCGGTATCAGCCATATGGAATATTTTGATTGGCTCATGACAGAACCATTTTAAGCGTTTTATCAGATTGAAAAAAGCTTCGTGAATTTCAGTGCGATCATACCGTTATCTTTTTCATCTCCAGCCAAATCTGATATATTTGAATATACTAGAAAAAGATCGCTTAAAGGAGCATGGATAAGGTTCATCCGAAAATTAGTTACTAATTTTTCTTCTGCTTTATTATACTGAAAATTAAGTTTACTTAATAAATTAACAGAATGATCGTATTTGATTTTTAGATTATATACATCAGCATTTACTTCTGCATCAGGAAATTTAATATAATTTTTATCTAGACTAAACCCTACACTAAATCGGTATCCACGTTTTATTCTAACACCAATTCCATATGAATTACGTTCCCCATGAAAATATTTACCTATATTGAAATTACCATTTAACGTTATCAATCTGGTATTATCACCACGATAATACGCACTTAAATTTGTGTATTTATAATTACCACCTTGGACTTCAGCGCCATAAAGTTTAAATGCTGTCTTTATTTCTTCCTCAGTTTGTGTTAAACCAGCAAATAACATGGCACGACTTGTAAAAAGAATGTCAAAACCTGCTTTTAAAGCTCTGTATTCCGTATAACCGCCAAGATTGTCATATTGATTAATTTGAACATATGGATTCAAATTACGAAAACGCCCCGTTGAAAACCATTTATGCATTCCAACACTAGCAAAGGTCTCATTTACATTTTTTCGTTGAATAAAACCAACTTGAGGATTAAAGTTTTCTTCAACTTTTTTATAATACGCAGCAAGGTCCCACTTATTATTACGCCATGCGACAACGACACGTCCTGCTAAATTATCATTTTTTATATCTGGGTTATCTGTCTGAGCAACATAAGAGTAAATCAACAACTTATTAATTTTCAAATTTAAATCTATTCCAGTAGACTGATGTTTTCTACTTTGATCACCAGAATTTCGATCAATGAAAATTGCACCAATATTAGATTTTTGAAAAATGTTCCGACGAACACGCGCTACATTAAATCGCATAAGGGGAACATCACCCATTGATTCGGAAGTCATATTCAAATAGCCAAAATCATAATTACCAACTTTACCACTCAACCTACCTCCACCCAATATTGGAATTTGATTACCGCTTTCAAGACCTATTCTACGACTATGAAACATCGTAAAAGATCGACTCCATCTTTCTGGCTTCATACGATACGTATAGTTAGATATA
>CAYVNB010000092.1:0-4298 GCA_964452665.1 uncultured bacterium | reverse complement strand
CAAATCAATCACGCGTTCTAATCGATCCTGCTTTTCTTCTTCCGTAACATGATCCTCATATTCCGCAGCTTTAGTCCCGGGCCGAGATGAATATTTAAATGTATATGCCGAATCAAATTGGACCGCTTCCATCACGTCCAATGTTTCTAAAAATTTTGCTTCATTTTCCCCAGGGAAGCCAACAATAATATCGGTCGAAATACCCACGCTGGGTAAGGTCTCACGTATTTGTGCTGCCAAGGCAATAAACTCAGATTGGGTATAGGTACGATTCATTCGTTTCAATACACAGTCATTCCCGGCTTGCAGAGGTAAATGGACATGGTTACATATTGTATTATGCTTCGCCATAACATCCAACACTTCTTGCGTCATATCTTGAGGATGGGGCGATGTATATCGCACCCGTTTTATACCAGTGATTTGAGCCACCGCATCCAATAATTCGTGAAATCCTTGCCCTTCATGATGATATGAATTCACATTTTGACCCAAAAGGGTAATTTCTAAAAATCCAGCATTTACAGCCTGTGTGGCTTCATTTACTATTTTTCCTATACTTCTGGAACGTTCCCGGCCTCGGGTGAATGGGACAATACAGAATGTGCAAAATTTATCGCAACCCCGCATAATAGAAATCCACGCATTAATACCTTCGTTCCGGCTTGGAAACATATCGTCATAGACTTCAAAACGGGATAATTTTGTATCCACTAAATGGGAAGAATCTCCGGACCTCTCTCGAATCATATCCGGTAGACGTCTATAGGAATCGGGTCCGAGAACAATATCTACATATGGCTTTGATTCGAGGATGTCTTCCTTCAGGTTCTGTGCCATACAACCAAGAACGCCAATAATAATCTCGGGCTTCTTCTGCTTGATCTGGTGATAAAACCCTAAACGAGAATGGATTTTATCTTCAGCATGTTCTCGAATAGCACATGTATTTACAAATATGGCATCTGCATTATGAATATTATTCGCTTGGGTATATCCTTCTTGCATTAACAAGCCGGAAACCAACTCCGAATCGGCCACATTCATCTGGCAGCCATAGGTCTCGATGAAATAAGATTTATGCATTGGTTGAACTTGAAAATTACTGAGAGAGAAGTAGAGGAAAAAAGGCTTACTTCAAATAGCCCGAGAAAAAATAATCCAATGGATTTTGGGGCGCACCGTACTGGTGGACTTCATAATGGAGGTGGGGTCCAGCCGATCGGCCCGTATTCCCTGAGATGGCAATGAGATCGCCCCGTTGGACCTTTGCACCGTATTTCACCTTGATTTTGGACAAATGGGCATAGATGGTTCTATAGCCATTCCCGTGATCGATTTTAATCACCTTTCCATATCCACCTTGATTTTGGGCAAATTTGACTTTGCCATCGGCAGGTGCATAAATCTTTGTGCCCGTATTTACAGCAAAATCCTGGCCATAATGAAAACGGACTTTACTTGTAAATGGATCATTGCGATAACCGAATCCTGAGCCCAAATATCCTTCTCGAACCGGACGAATCGATGGGATAACCTTTAATTCATCCGAATGGTTTCTCACCTGATCCACTAGTGAATTATAACTGCTTAATTCTAATTTCACTTTTCGAGAAAGGGCATTTACATTCATTTCGATTTCCGAAATTTTATCCACAACATCCCCCGGAATACCTGTATATTTTCTTGCATTATCATAGGTCCCACCGATACCCAATTGCCGCACATCCTGATCAATTTGTGGTAATCCAGCATAGGTCCGGATGGCTTGGTCTTTTTCTTCAATATCACCCATTTGGGTGGACACATCATCTAACTGTGTTTGTAAAATCACCAATGTTTCCGTTAAATGCGCATAATTAGCCTGAAGATCTTTCATCTTTGATTTATACAGCAAACTGGTGATGGTATCCGCGCTGAAAAATAAGACACCGGATAATACGACAACAGCCACCCCTACCATAGCCAACAAGCGTCGACTTGAGAAATGCACATGCTTCGCACCGGTATCCCGTTCGGATACAATGATATAGTTATGATATTGGTTAGTATTTTTTTTACGTCGGAACATTGTCATTCCCTAATTCATCACACGAATTTACTGAATTGGTTACCAATCCCCCAAATAGATCATTTGAGGTATATTTTTAAAAAGTGTGATCGTGTATTGTGTCGCAATCGTTGAAGTGCCTGATTTTTGATTTGTCTGATTCTTTCTCCGGAAAGCTCCATCTGCCTTCCAATTTCTTCTAGATTTTTAGGATCTTCTTCTAACAAACCAAAATAAAGTAAAAGCACATCTCTCTCACGATCTTCTAATTGATATAAAACATCACGAATTTCCTGTTTTAATGATTCGGCATAAATTTTAGTTTCGGGCCGATCATCATCTGATTCAAGAAAATCAATTCGGGTGGATCTGGTATGCTCCATGGGTTCATCTAATGAATAGGTACTGCTGTAGGATTGGATTAACCCCTCTATCCAAGAAATAGTGGTATTGGATATTTCGGCCATTTCTTCAGAAGAAGGCTCCCTTTCATTCACCTGCTCCCACTCCAATGATTGGCGATACAGTTTCCCCATTTGATCCGTTACATTGGATGGCAATCGAATGGTGCGTCCTGTTTTATTTATGGCCTGACGAATACTTTGAGAAATCCACCACACCGCATATGAAATAAATCTAAATCCCCGTGTTTCATCAAACCGCTGTACTGCTTTGATCAAGCCCAGATTCCCCTCATTGATTAAATCTTCTAATGGGATATCGTATTTTTGGAACTTTTTAGCAACGGCGACAACAAATCTCAGGTTGTGAGTGACCAATTCGTTAATGGCGTGCATATTGCCTGATTTGGCCAATTGGGCAAGGCGGACTTCATCCGCATTAGATAGGGGCTCCAGGTCCTTAATCTCCCGGAGATATTGACTTAAAGCAGTGTTAGGTTTATTGGGCTTGGGCGAAATAGATCTAGAATATTTTATTTAGGCGAGGGTTCTTCTACTGATTCGGATTTAACTTCGATCACCTCACTCACTTCTTCTTGAATATTATATTCTGTTTTTATTCTTTCAATTTCAGCAGATTTTTCCTGGATATTTTCAGATATGGCATCAATATTTTCTACATGGGTAAAAAACTCAGCGTTCCCAGTAAAATTCACCATATTTGCTTCTTTCGCCTGATTATATGCAAGACGGCCCAAGGCTTCACGTTCTTTTCGGCGATCCCGCTGAAATTGATGAATCTCTAATTTGATCTTGCTAATCTTAGTCAGTTCTTCCGTTTTGGCTACAGCAACTTTACTCACTTCTTCCGCTTTTTCAATGGCGGCATTACTCCAGTCCTTCATATTATGTTTTAGGTCATCCCATAGTTTTGACATAGTCCCCTCGCTTTCGCGTTATAATTATATTGGAATTTGACTGTTTAATTTTTTTTCAACAACATATTTGCGATATAAAATATGCCAGACCCAAAAATGAGCGCATTGAGTTCAAGCATCACATTATTATCTCGGATTCCCCAAATGAGTCCGGAAAATAAAATGACCATGGCCACAATTTGAATACTTCTAAGTAGGACGTATTTCAAATCTATTTCTCATCGTTATCCAACGCCTTACATTTTTAAAGTTCCATGTATAGGCGCCGGACAAAATAGCTAATGGATTTGGAACTTCAGAAAGCTTTTTCGCTAATTCTGCCATTTGATGATTATTCAATCTTTCATAAAGCATTCGATTTACAAATGATAGTCGCCGCTTTCGATTTAATGCTTTCATCATCAAATTGGCTTCTTTATGCTTTCCAAGAATAGATAGGGCCGCCCCTTGACCTGACGCCATCGACATCCGGATTCCAAACCCGAATAAATAATCCTGAAATCCTCCCGCTTCTCCGATATTATACGGATATTTCATACGACCGAAAGGAAGTGAAAAACTGCCCCGACTCCCAAATGGTTTCCCAATGGGAATCAATATGCCAAATTTACTAAAGTATGCCCTGCTATTTTGAAGTGGGTCCAACTGTAAATCCTTTGGTTTCTTATATGCTGAAGCCAATGTACCCTTGCCATTGATGATGATAAGATAGGCATACCCTTTGGGAGCAAATTCATGGCCCAATAATAAATGAACCTGATCCGGAAGTGTTGTCTCAAAATTAGCACCGCGAATATACGCGGCTGCTTTGACTGTACCTGTGGCATAAATATCACAATTTTTAGGTGCTTTCTCACCCAGTTGAATGTGAACGCCAGTGGATTGACATTGGCGATATAATTCTGTATC
>CAYVNB010000091.1:0-4302 GCA_964452665.1 uncultured bacterium | reverse complement strand
AGTTTTTCTGCCCATAAACTTTATGGTCCAAAAGGGGTGGGGTTTTTATATAAACGGAAGGGTTCCTCTCTGAATCCACTCATTATTGGTGGCGGACAAGAACGTAATCTCCGGGCTGGGACCGAAAATGTACCGGGGATTGCGGGCATCGGTGAAGCGGTTCGATTGGCGACTCAACATTTGGATAAAAGGAGGACTCATCTTACTGAATTAGAATCCACATTCAAATCAGAACTGGCCGCCGCCAATGTGGATCCAATTTATAATGGTCATCCGGATGCTTGCGTACCGGGTGTTATCAGTGCCTCATTCCCGGGACAGAGAAGTGATATTTTATTGGCAAAGTTAGACAGAGAAAATATCGCCGTCTCTAGCGGTTCGGCCTGTGGATCGGGATCTGTACAACCATCTCCGGTTTTGGAAGCAATGGGGATATCTGAAAAACAAAATATGTCCACATTAAGAATCAGCTTTGGTCGCGGAAATACAATCCAGGATGTAAACACCTTGGTTTCGACCATTTCAAATATCATCAATGGCTGAGTCTACCATTGTCGGAATCAGTGGCGGTGTTGACAGTTCTGTAACGGCCCTGCGCCTTCAACAGCAAGGCTTTGATATTGAATGTGTATTTATGAAAAATTGGGATGGAGAAGATGACAACTGTACCGCAGAAGAAGATTATAAAGATGCCCTATCCGTATGCGATCACTTGGGATTGCCTTTAAGAAGTGTCAATTTTGCTCAAGATTATTGGGACAATGTATTTCAATATTTTATTGATGAATATTCTACGGGGCGTACACCAAATCCCGACGTTTTGTGCAATCGTGAAATCAAATTTAAGGCATTTTTGGATTATGCCATGGAATTGGGTGCAGTCAAAATAGCAACAGGTCATTATGCGCGAATCCAGGAAAGTAATGATTCTTTTCAATTAATGAAGGGCTTAGATCCAAATAAAGATCAAAGTTATTTCCTTTATCTGTTGGGTCAGGATGCTCTTTCTAAAAGTATGTTTCCTATTGGCGAAATGAATAAAACAGATGTACGAAAATATGCTGAATCATCTGGGCTTATCAATCATGCAAAAAAAGACAGTACGGGTCTGTGTTTCATTGGTGAACAGAAATTTTTTAAAGATTTTTTAAAAAAATATATCCCCGCACAACCAGGACTAATCCACACTATAGATGGCTCACCTTGCGGTGAGCATGATGGTCTTATGTATTATACCATGGGCCAACGGAAAGGGTTGGGCATTGGTGGTGGCCATGGAGATAAAGAAGCCCCATGGTTCGTTGCAGATAAGGATCTGGAAAACAATATTTTAATCGTGGCTCAAGGGCATGACCATCCTGCCTTGTATCATAATAAACTAGAAGCCAATCAAGTCCATTGGATCAGCGGTACGTCGCCTAAATCCTTGGAAGGAATAGCAGCAAAAATCCGATATAGACAAGCCGACCAGCCATGTATAATTACAGATTTATCTCCAGATCAAGTTCAGGTTCAATTTGAATCCAATCAATTTGCCATCACCCCGGGGCAATCCATTGTGTTTTTTGATGGGGATGAATGCCTGGGTGGGGCCATAATTAAAAATCGTAATTAGTTTAAAATTCGCTGGAACTAATACCACCTTTTCTTTGTATTTTACCTATGCTTATGAATACCATCATCAAAGGAATTGGGGCACTGACAATCCTATCTGCTATGGCAGCAGGGCAATTGCGGTCTGCCCTCCCCAATCAAACCGTACCTGTGAATACCCAGGGATTATCTCATGCGAGAGGTATTACCCTATTCGATCCAAATCGAATCAGCATGAATCATAGTTTTGGAATTAGTATGTCTAATTTTGGTGGGCAATCCATTACTACGGGTGCCTATACAAACAATATTAATTATATGATTAAAGATAATTTAAGATTATCGACTCAATTTAGTTTGGCATCTCCAATGGGCGGAATGAATCCCTACGCACAAAATGGCTTAGGCGGTTCCCAGATTTACTATGGCGCCAGTTTGGATTATCAACCAACTGAAAATTTATTTGTGAAATTTTCCATGAATAATTACCCACGATATGGTCAAACACGGCCATATTCTCGATTATATCATTCCCGATAGTGGCCAAGTTAAAACGCCGTAAATCATCTAAACTTTTTTCGACGCCTCGTAAAAACTCGCGTGGCAAAAAAGCGCAACGCATGGGATTAGTAAATGCTGGAATCGCTGTCATGTCTTTGTTGTTGGTCGCCTTTATTTTTTCTTTTTCAGGACGCCAAACCCAAATGGGTGTGCCCATCGAAGTGAAATTCCCTTCCATGCCGGATGCGCCGAAATTAGCCACCGAAATCTATGATTCCAATCCCATGATGGATGTAGAAATTGAAATATTAAATGGATGCGGTGAGCCAGGCTTGGCGGCAAAGTTTTCTTCCCTTTTACGACAAAATCGCGTGGATGTGGTTCGATCAGAAAATGCGGATCACTTTGAATATGATAAAACTATTTTGATCCAACGAAGTGAAAATATATCCGGGATGAAACACGTGTCCGATGCATTAGGGTTTAGTGTTGATAATCCTGAGCAGGTGGTTACATCGGTCGATCCCAATATAGATGTGGACCTTACATTGATTATTGGTAAAGATTTTCGATCTATAGCATCGATTCAATCCTATCTAAATAACTGACCCATTGCATTGACGAACCCCTCTTCTAATCCTGCCGACACCTCTGGTGTTCTGGCAGCGCAAATTGCTCAATTCGCTTTAAATAAAAAGGCTGAACAAGTTTTGAGCATAGATGTGCAAGAAATTACCAGCATAACTGATCATTTTGTAATTTGTTCTGCGGATACGGATGTTCAAGTGAAAGCAATCGCTGATGGTATTCGAAAAAATACAATGCATAAACCTACCCGTATCGAAGGCTATCAACAACTGAATTGGGTTCTTTTAGATTATATTGATATCATTGTCCATATCTTTAAAACCACGGAACGTAATTATTACAACATAGAAAAACTTTGGGCCGATGCACCAAAAACAGAATACAACGATGATGATTTTAACACAGATAACCCAAGTATTAACTGACGCCCTTCAAACTCTCGGATACCCCGAGAAGGAGATAAAACTTTCCCCGCCGAAAAATCCTAAATTTGGGGATCTTTCAACCAATTTACCCCTGATTTTAACGAAAGATTTAAAACAAAATCCTATGGAAATTGGCGAGGCAATCAAAGATGTGTTGGATCTTTCTGGTGCCATTATTGATACCGTTACGGTTACACCACCCGGATTTATCAATTTTAAAATAGGGAATACTTATTACCATCATATCTTATCCGAAATTATTTCAAATGATAAATATGGTAGCGGTAATTCCGGAAAAGGCCTTACAGCCAATGTTGAATTTGTAAGTGCCAACCCTACTGGACCCCTCACTGTTGGGCATGTACGTAATGCCGTATTAGGTGATACGGTTGCAAATATCTTAGAATGGAATGGCTATGACGTAACCCGTGAATATTATTTTAATGATGCGGGACGACAAATGCGCATATTAGGCCAATCAGTGGAAGCGCGTTATCTTGAATTGCTGGGCGAAAAATTTGCCTTCCCGGAAGATGGCTATGAAGGTGAATATATTAAAGCAATCGCACAAACCGTCATAGATGAATTTGGGGATGACCTTGACGCGGCAGATGAACGGTTTCAAGCCCAAGCTGAAAAAGCTATTTTTTCCGATATAAAAAAAAGCTTATTAAAACTGGGGATTAATTTTGATCAATTCACCAATGAAAAAACATTTTATGAAAATGGTGATATTGACCGATTCCTTGAAGAATTAAAAGCAAAAGACCTTATTTATGAAAAGAATGGCGCCACTTGGTTTCGTTCTACCGCATTGGGTAAAGAGCAAGATCGCGTGTACATCAAGAGCACCGGCGAACCTACATATCGCGTCCCGGATACGGCTTATCACAGAAATAAAATTAATCGCAATTTTGACCTCATTATCGATGTATTTGGCGCCGACCATGCGGATACATATCCGGATGTACTTCTGGCTTTAGATGCCTTGGGGATGAAAACTGATCATATTCGTGTGTTGCTCTACCAATTTGTCACCTTACTGCGTGGGGGTGAAAAAGTGAAGATGTCCACTCGCAAAGACAATTTTGTAACCATGGATGAATTGGTAGAAGAAGTGGGTGCAGATGTGGTGCGGTACTTTTTCATTATGCGTAGTATGAATTCCCATTTGAACTTTGATTTGGATTTGGCC
>CAYVNB010000090.1:0-4305 GCA_964452665.1 uncultured bacterium | reverse complement strand
AAAACGGGATAGAGACAAAATCAAGAATGAAGTGGAACGAAAGGTTTCTTCTTTAATTGAAATTGTTGAAGAGTCTATTCAGCAATAACATATAGTTCACTGACTACCATGGATACACGCATCTTATCCGGTAAAACGGTCAGCAGTGCAGTTTATAGGAGTCTCGAGCCCAGAATTGAATCACTTATTGCCAAAGGGATAAAACCTGGTTTAGCTGTTATTCTAGTGGGCCATAATCCCGCTTCAAAAGTATATGTACGGAGTAAGACAAAAAAGTTTGCTTCACTTGGCTTACATTCAGAAACAATTTACCTCCCTGTTTCAGTTTCAGAATCTGAAATATTATCCCAAATAGAATCTTTGAATAAAGATGATCAATTTCACGGTATCCTAGTTCAATTGCCTCTTCCAAGGCATATCCAAAGTGAAATAGTTTTAAATGCCTTGGATCCAAGCAAGGATGTAGATGGATTTCATCCGCTTAACTTGGGGAATTTAGCTGCAGGTAACCCCACATTTATCCCATGCACACCTAAGGGCATTATGCGGATCATGTCTCATTATAAAATCAACCTTTCAGGAAAACATGTGGTAGTTGTGGGTCGGAGTAACATCGTTGGAAGGCCTATTTCTATCTTAACAAGTCTAAAACAAAAATTTTCAAATGCTACAGTAACCATCTGTCATTCCGGAACGCAAAATATATCAGATTATACACTACACGCTGATGTGGTTATTTTAGCCCTGGGATATCCTGAATTTCTAACAGGAAAAGATATTAAAGATGGGGCGGTCATTATTGATGTTGGGATCAATCGTATAGAAGATGATTCTGACAAGGGATATAATCTGGTAGGGGACGGTAAAGCGTCTTCTCTTGATGGAAAGGCATCTGCATACACTCCTGTTCCAGGGGGCGTTGGGCCCATGACCATAGCCATGCTGGTGGAAAATACGATCGAAGCTGCGGAACGAACTCTCTGAATTTTTCATTGTAATTCGACACTTTCGTCCTATTTTCTATCGATAAGTAGGCGAGTATTTTTAGAACATTTCATTAGAACCTATATTTTATGACTAAGGATAAACCATACCCACCCCAATACTATAATGACTATTTGAAACTTAAAAGAATTCTAAATAGTCAGGACCTAAAAAGTGATGAATTTGGTGCGCACGCACATGATGAAATGCTATTTATTATCATTCATCAAGTGTATGAGTTATGGTTCAAACAGATTATATATGAGTTAGATGATTTATTAGCGATTTTTGAGGAAGATGAGATTAATGAATCACATGTTGGAACAGCGGTTTCTCGGCTGGACCGCATTATTGAAATTCAAAAAATTCTTATCGATCAAGTTCGCGTATTAGAAACAATGACGCCCATGGATTTTCTTGACTTTAGGGATTTTCTCATTCCTGCATCTGGATTTCAAAGTGTACAATTTCGACTAATTGAAAATAAACTCGGGTTAATCCCTGACCAGCGGTTTACTTATGGTGGGGCACACTATAGATCCTATTTAAAAGAATCGGATGCTGAAGCGGTTAAAGGAAGTGAGTCGAATGCATCTTTATTTGAATTATTAGAAAAATGGTTAGAGCGTACTCCATTTTTAAATTGGGGAGAAACATCCTTTTGGAATGAATATGCTTCGGCAGTTAATCAAATGATTTCTAACGATCGCCAATTAATTGAAGGCAATGTCAATTTATCGTTACAGGAAAAGCAAACGCATTTGGACGAATATAAGAAAACAGAGTCTGCTTTCGGTGTGGTGCTTGACAAAAAACAACATGAAAAAGTGGTATCAAAAGGGGAATGGCGTCTTTCTCATAAAGCGACTCAGGCAGCCCTATTAATCCTTTTGTATCGCGATCAACCTATATTGCATAATCCATATCAATTACTTACAAAATTAGCCGATGTAGATGAATTATTTACCACTTGGCGCTATAGACATGCACTGATGGTATCTAGAATGATTGGCAGAAAAATTGGCACGGGCGGTTCTACGGGATTCACATACTTAAACCAAACAGCAGAAAAGCACCGAATCTTTAGTGATATCAGTTCACTCACAACTTTCTTAATTCCAAGGTCTTCCTTGCCAGAACTGCCGCCAGAAGTAAAGGATGATCTTGGTTTTTACTTTCATGTGGAAGGTGGTAAATAATGGATTTGAAATTAAATGGTAAACGGGCACTGGTTTGCGGTAGTACCGATGGTATTGGTAAAGCAAGCGCAATATTGATGGCAGAACGTGGCGCCGCAATAATATTAATGGCACGAAATCAGGTGAAATTGGAAAAGGTTAGGGAAGAATTAGCATCTCAAAACAATCAAAACCATCAAATCATTTGTGCCGATTTTAATGATATCCCATTATTGGAAAATGTTCTTTCCTCTGAATTATCGGAACCTATTGATATTTTGGTGAATAATTCCGGCGGTCCTCACGGCGGGCCACTAATTGAGGCGGAACCTGAGGAATTTCGAATAGGATTTGAACGGTTATTGGTTTCCAATCAGGTCATTACTAAGGCGGTAGTACCTTCTATGCAAACAAGAGGGTTTGGCCGAATCATCAATATAATTTCAATCTCTGTAAATCAGGTTATTCCTGGACTGGGGGTTTCTAATACAATTCGAGGTGCCGTGTCTCAATGGGCTAAAACATTGGCTTTAGAATTGGGTTCGGATGGAATAACGGTAAATAATGTTTTACCGGGGTATACAGCCACAAATAGACTAGAAGAATTGGTAGAAGCAAAAGCGGAAGCCTTGGATGTATCCCGGGATCAAATAAAAGCAGAATGGGCAGGGAATACGACACTCAGACGATTGGGGGAACCCATTGAAATTGCAAAAGGTGTGGCATTTTTAGCTTCAGAATGTGCCGGTTACATCAACGGCTATAACCTATCAATAGATGGAGGCCGATTCGGCACATGACCCATTTCGCTTTCACTAAGTATGAAGCGAAAGCAAAAGACGAGTTGAATCCTTTGGGGTCAATTCGAGAGCAGTTCAATATTCCAGAACGAGAGGGGAAGCCAGTCTTATACTTCTCTGGTAATTCATTAGGACTCCAACCCAAGGGCGTTAATAACTCTCTTCAAGAACAAATTCAAATATGGGCGGAAAAAGGTGCCGATGGATACTTTTCAGATTGGGTGGAATTTCATCAACGGTTTCTAAAATATTTTGAACCCATAATTGGCGGTCACTCTCATGAATTTATGATTATGAATGCCCTTACGGTCAATCTTCATTTATTAATGGTTTCTTTTTATAGGCCGACCAAAGAAAGATTTAAAATAATCATTGAAGGAGGGGCATTCCCTTCAGACCAATATGCGGTCCAATCTCAAATTGAATTTCATGGATTTAACCCAAAAGATGCCTTGATTAAACTGACACCACGGTCGGGCGAACCGTGTCTTAGAACTGAAGATATAATACATACCATTGAAAGTCATGGCGATTCTATCGCCTTAATATTGTTGGGTGGTGTGAATTATTATACTGGACAAAAATATGATATGGCCGCAATTACCGACTCAGGAAAGCAGATGGGGGCATATGTGGGTTTTGACTTGGCCCACGCTGCAGGTAACGTACATCTGAATATGCATGATTGGCAGGTCGATTTTGCCGCATGGTGCAATTATAAGTATCTGAATTGCGGTCCAGGATCTCCTTCAGGGATTTTTGTGCATGAAAAACATCATCAATGGGAGGGACCTCGATTTACAGGGTGGTGGAGTAACAGATTAGATACACGGTTTAAAATGGATTCAACCCTTGATTCTATTCAAAATGCGGCAGGGTGGGGCATTAGTAATTCCCCTATATTCAGCATGGCTCCCATGAAAAATGCACTTCAAATGTATTACGATGTGGGAATGCACAATTTCATTGAGGCCAGTCACAATTTAACCGGATATCTTGAGTCATTAATTAATCATGAGTTACCTATAATTGAAATCATCACCCCAACTGATACTGAACAGCGAGGATGTCAATTATCTCTCACATCACCCAATGGAAAATATGTATACGATGCTTTAACGGATCAAAACGTAGTCTGTGATTGGCGAGAGCCAAATGTATTCCGCATCGCACCAACGCCCCTATACAATACCTATTCTGATGTTTTTGAATTGGTGCAGATTCTTAAAGAATATTCAAACTAAATAATATTAATATAAAATAGAAAAGGCTCCATCAATGGAGCCTTTTTGTACGCCCGGGAGGATTCGAACCCCCGGCCTTTAGAACCGGAATCTAACGCT
>CAYVNB010000089.1:0-4326 GCA_964452665.1 uncultured bacterium | reverse complement strand
ACCGTCCAGCATGAACTCATTTCTGAGTTTGGAACCGATATCATTGATGGAACAGGGAAGGTTGATAAACAAAAATTGGCACGTGTGGCTTTTCAGGATGAAGATCATTTATCCCGTTTAAATTCTGTTGTTCATCCGTATATATATGATTTGATTGATCAAGAATTCAACCGAGTTCTCAATGCAGGCAAACATGGTTTATTTATTGTGGATGGCGCATTAATATTTGAATCGGGATATGATGCCCATTTGGATTATGTCATCGTGGTAACGGCCCAGTTAAAGAATCGCATGGAACGAGCGTTAGTCCGTCAGACCTTATCCAGAGAAGAAATTATTAAACGAATCGAATATCAATGGCCAGAAGAAGAAAAAGTGAATTTGGCCGACTTTGTTATCCACAATGATGGTACTGAGGACGAATTAAAACGAAATGTGGAATTCCTTATAAAACAATTGACTTGAGTGGGAGATCTGCTCAAATCATATTACCGCTATCTTATTCCTCGATTTAAGGCACGGGGTTTATCTAACACCTCTTTCATCACAATGGCCCGTTTCAAATCGTCCATATCTGTAAACAGTGGACCAATCCTCTTACTTTTTTCTTTCTTCTTTTTCCAAAAACGGTATTCTTCATGGATAGGTTCTGGCTCCGGCGATGAAAGGTCTTCAAATACCACATGGTCATGTTCTTTAGGAACATGAATAGGTTCAAGAGCTTCTTCCTCAACAATATATTCAAAGTCCGCTAATTCTTCTTCCTTCTGAGCCATTTCCTTTAGATCCCCAAACATATCTTGAAGAAATTCTGCTTCAAAAGGGTTGGGTTTCTTATTTTTTGAGGGTTCCGAATCAGTGGAGACCTGCTGTTGACGCTTTTTAAAAAACATTGACAGCAGGTACATAACCGCTAAAAAGATCCAGTAGCCAATCCCTTCCATTTAGTTGTTACTCCGTTCCGGTGGTGATGTGGATTCACTTTCTGAACCACCTGAAATGGATTCACGCATGTCCGTATCGGCCTGAATATTTCTCATATTCACATAATCAAAAACACCCAACTTACCTTCACGAAATGCCTGAGCCATGGCCAAGGGGACCTGAGATTCAGATTCAACCACTTTAGCCTGCATTTCTTGTGTGCGGGCTTTCATTTCCTGTTCTTCAGCTACAGCCATGGCACGCCGGGTTTCAGCTCGGGCCTGGGCCACTCTCAAATCTGCTTCTGCCTGATCGGCCTGGAGTTGGGCACCAACATTCTTCCCCACATCCAGGTCGGCAATATCAATGGATAAAATTTCAAATGCTGTTCCTGCATCCAATCCTTTTTCTAACACTGCCCTGGATATATTATCCGGATTTTCTAAGACTCCGCCATAATTACCAGAGGAACCGATGGCACTCACAATCCCTTCACCCACGCGGGCAATGATGGTATCATCTGTGGCGCCGCCTACGAGTCCCGGGATATTGGTCCGGACTGTCACACGAGCCCTTGCCTTAAGTTCAATCCCATCCTTGGCCACAGCGGATAAAAACCCATCCCTGGGGGCGTCAATTACTTTAGGATAAACACTCGTTTCCACAGCCGATTTCACATCCCGTCCTGCCAAGTCAATGGCTGTTGCCGTTTCGAATGGTAAGACAATATTTGCCTTGTTTGAAGCGATTAGGGCGATAACCACGTTGCCCACATTACCGCCGGCAAGATAGTGTGTCTCCAACATATCTGTTTTTACATTGGTTAATCCCGCTTTGTGGGTATTGATTACGCCATCAACGATGAGTCGCGGGGATATTTTTCGCAATCGCATACGGATGAGATCAATGATGGTGATACGACCAAGGCCAAGACTGACTACCGCTTGGATCCACATCCCAATCGGGACAAAATAAAATAATAGAAAAACAAAAATTAGCAGAAATGCTAACATGATTATTCCCATGATATCCATAATTTATTCCTCTGAGTTTATTTTTTTACAACCACCCGGTTTCCATCAACCGAGAGCACTTTTACTTTACAATTTTTTTCTATGAAATCCCCCTCACTCACAACAAAGACACGCTGGCTATCTACTGTTATCCATCCTGAAGGACGGAGATCTGAAAGTGTTTCTCCTTCCAATCCCACCAGATTTTCCCATCCAACTGATGAACTGTATCCGGCTTCAGCACCCTCTACGCCAGGAGCGGTTAATTTTTGCCAAAAGGCAGTTTTGGTCATGAGCTTAAATAGGAGGACTAACCCGATCAGTCCACCGATAATACCGATCATAAATCCCCATGTGGCCATGGTTTCTACTTCAGGCCCAACAGGCGTGTCCGGTAAAAGGAGGGCATATAATCCCCAAAGGATTAACGCAATACCACCAATGCCAGCAATGCCAAATCCCGGTATAACCACAATCTCCATTACCATAAGGGCAATTCCAGCTAAAATAATCAATACATCGGTCATGGTGGCTAATCTTGCAATAAATGATGCTCCCAACGACAATGCCAAGCACACCAATCCGATTGAACCGGGGATACCCCAGCCTGGACTTTGGAGTTCAAACAAAATACCAAGAAATCCAAATGTAGTCAGCAGAGATGCCACAACGGGATTCGTTAAAAATCGAACAATGGATTCTGACCAATTTTCTTTGGTATTTTTAATTTCGGCATCTTTCAAATCCATAGATGCAAGTAAGGTATCAAATGTTTCCTGTTCATCATCGGCCATTTGATATTTTATAGCCAATTCTGTCGTCAAGGTAATGAGCTTTCCTTCTTTTCTCCCTTCCAAATCATTAACTTCAACTGAATCGCCATCGATGAACAAATGGGTAAATGAAAGATCTTCATCCACCATACCCTTGGCAATAGCCACATTTCGGTTTCGACTTTCAGCAGTAGCGGCCATTTCTTCCCGCATGTAACTGATGACCTTTTCTGTGCCTTTTTTCCCTGAAATATCCACAGCTGTTGCTGCACCTATGGTGCCGCCGCTTGTCATAATAATTTTTTCACATGAAAGAGAAATCAGGGCCCCAGCGGAAATGGCTCTTCTATTAATAAATGCCACTGTGGGAATGTTCGCACTTAAAATCGCATCTTTAATTTGAGTAGCTGCATCCAGTCTGCCGCCAAAGGTATCGATATCAAAAATAATGGCATTAGCACTGTCTGCTTCTGCCATTTCAATACTGCGTTCTATGAATGGGGGCAATCCTAAATCGATGGTGTCATGGATGGGTACTTTGTATACCACCTGTGATGCAATAAAGGAAAAAAGGGAAATAAACGCGGATAAAATATGCTTCTTCATTCATCTGAGTTTACCCGTTATCTTCGATAAAATCAATGATGGTAACAGGAAAAAAGGAGTAATTTCTCATGTTATGGCTTTAAAGGATAAATTTACTTATCGCATGTTACATGTGCTTGCTAGATACATTCGCCGGCTATCGATCTCAAAGAGAAATAGAATTGCAAATCGATTGGGTGGATTTGCTTATAATCGAATCCCGATCCGTAAAAAACAGGCATTCAACAATATTAAAAGAGCTTTTTCTGAAAAAAGCAACATGTGGATTTCAAATACCTTAAAATCGACTTATCGAATGGTATGTACTAATTTTATGGAATTCTTGGCGTTGCCAGATTCAATCCAATCCTTCAATTTTAATATTAAAAATAAGCACGTATTAGATGAAGCCTTAAAGGTAGGAAAAGGTGTTATTCTTGTCACTGGTCATTTTGGCCTCTGGGAACTATGGGGGGCATGGCTAGGTGAAAATGGATATCCATTGTGGGGTATAATCCAACGGCAAGGGAATGAGGGTGCAGACCGATTTTTTAAAGAAAAACGTGAAGCCTACGGATTGCAGCAGATTTATAGAAAATCTTCTTTAGACAATATTTATAAATTATTCGGAGAAAATAAATTGGTGATTTTGGCCAGTGATCAAGATGCAAAACGGAAAGGTGTATTTGTAGAGTTCTTTGGCCATCCTGCTTCTACGCCAAAAGGGACGGCTATATTCCATTTGCGAACCGGGGCACCCATAGTCTTTTCTGTTTCAAATCGGGAACCTGATGGTTCTATCTCAATTTCTTTTTCCCTCATAGAAGTCAACGGTGATCCATCCGTTGAATCCATCACCCAATCCTATACAACTATGCTTGAAACAAAAGTACGTGAATACCCTGATCATTATTTTTGGTTTCACCAAAAATGGAAGACCCAAGTGACGGCATGAATCAGCAATCTTCCAATCGAATTTCTGCCCATTCAAAAAATGTCATTCAAACTGCCGGTAATGCCATCTTATATGG
>CAYVNB010000088.1:2310-4424 GCA_964452665.1 uncultured bacterium | reverse complement strand
GTTTGGGGACACATCAGAATTCATGGTATCGTACCGCCATGAATCAATCACAATGAGAACAATGTTGGGTTTTTTACCATTTTTGTTAAATGTCAATTCAGATAAAGGATAGTTTAACATTCCGCCGGATATACTGGATTTAAATTCTATCTCGCGGTTTACATCAAGGCCAAAATAATATTTAGCGAGCCGTTTAATGGTTAGTGGTTGGTAAAGGGGGAATAACTTATCATATTGGGTGATATAGGTCCTATTGGTCAGATCCGCATAAGCATAGGTTACCTTATCGATGATAGTGATCAGGAGGCAGAACGTAGCACAATAAACCATCTTTAACTTACTGTTTTTATGCAAAAAAATTTTGTTGGCAATCCATTTGGCAAAGAGGACATGCGCAGTCAATTCGAAAATGAGGATCAACAGAATAGATACACCAAATGTCATCAATGTGGACTGTCCAAGAATGACAGAGTCTGACGACCCTTCCGTGATCAATATATTCCAGACTAAACTGTTAATATGAAATCGATACAGTTTAAAAATTACCGTATCGACCAAGAGAAACACATTAAAAAGTGATAAAACGGTTCCTGATACAATCCTGAAAAACTGAATGGAAGGAATAAAAAATATGACCCCCCACAAAATTAACCCAATGAATAGATAGAGCAATGCAAAATTGGATATAAAAGCAATATGTTTATAAAGCCATTCTACAAGGGGTGGGGAATCAGGTCCATGGCCCAAATATGATGAGCCGATAAACAGCGTTAGCAAAAAGTTTACCAGCAAAAACCAGAATAAAGTAGCATAGCGGTATTGGGTGCGCATCATATGTGAATAAATTGTCTTGAGGGTAATTATTATTTATGAAATTATCCTTTATACTTTGGATAGTCCTATAAAAAACAGTCAATCATCCACTAATCAGTTGCCGGGAGGTTCAACCGTCCGGTATTTTCATTACTTATGTTTGCCGATATTTCATTCCCAATCTCAAGCTATCAGGTTTTTTCGTATAAAATTCCGACCCGTCTGAGATCAAAAGTATCTATAGGATTGCGCGTGATAGCGCCGGTAAGAAACCGAAAAGCCCAAGGCATCATTGTGGCGATTAAGGCATCATCGGAGTTTAAAGGAAAAATTCGTGAAATAGATTCCTTGGTAGATAAGTCGCCGGTATTAAATGATCATTTGTGGGATCTAATCACATGGTTAGCTGATTATTATAATACACCATTAGGTGTAGCGGCTAAAGTAGCGCTTCCGGCAAATCTTTCTACTGAATATGAACCTCGATCTCAATTATATGTGAAAGGGAAAACTGGTGGAGAGCCATTGGCAGATCGGGCCAAATCGCAAATTGCCGTATTAAATCATTTATCTACAATAGATGGATTCATTCCCGCCGGGACATTGGGTGAAATTGCATCCAACCCTGTCGATGTATGTAGAAAATTGGCAGAAAAGGGATGGGTAGAACTTATGGAAAAACAGGTGATTCCGGATCTGTCAGGTCTTTTATTAACCTCTATCCATAAAGAAGTTCGATTTACCGATTATCAAGAACAGGCATTGTGTCAGCTTAAGGCATCCATGGATAGGAATAAATTCAGTCCATTTTTACTACATGGCGTTACAGGGAGTGGAAAAACGGAAATTTATATCGAAGCCGCCCGCCATGGATTAAAGCAAAACAAATCGGTAATTATGCTCCTTCCTGAGATTGCATTAACACCTCAGATTTCAGGCCGATTCAGGGCGGCCTTTGGTGATGATGTTGCCTTGTGGCACTCCAAGCTAAGCCGGTCTGCCCGGGCGTGGACCTGGAAAAAGATTTGTTCTGGTGATTATAAAGTGGTGGTGGGGGCGCGGTCAGCCATCTTTGCGCCGCTCAAAAATTTAGGATTGGTCATGGTGGATGAAGAGCAGGAAAGTGCTTATAAACAAGATTCTCCGGATCCCAGATACCACGCAAGAGATGTGGCGCTGATGCGAGGGAAAATCCATGATGCCACGGTTGTATTGGCCAGCGCTACCCCCAGCATGGAATCTTATTATAATCATATCAATGGAAAGTTTGAATATATCCATCTGCCGGAAAGATTTGGCGG
>CAYVNB010000088.1:0-2210 GCA_964452665.1 uncultured bacterium | reverse complement strand
CAAAAGGTAGAAGATGAATTACTTTCAAAATTTACAGACGCATCTATTTCCAGGCTGGATGGAGACGTCATTCGCTCTGGGATAAATATCAGCGAAGTCCTGCAACAGTTTTCTGATGGAGATATTGATATATTACTGGGCACCCAAATGATTGCCAAAGGGTTAGATTTTGCCAATGCCACTTTGGTAGGCATTATTAATGGGGATACGGGACTGTACCTCCCCGATTTCAGGGCGGGTGAAAAAGTATTCCAGCTTATATATCAAGCGGCGGGACGATCGGGCCGGGGCAGAATCCCTGGGGAAGTTGTGGTGCAAACCTACAATCAGGATAATATCGTTATTCAATGTGCCACCCAATTGGATTTAAAAAAATATTACAATATTTGTCTGGAGGAAAGACAAGCTCTGAACTATCCGCCATTCAGCTGGATAGTTCGGTTGGAAGTAAGAGGCAAAAGTAAAAGTGGCGTTGAAGTAGCTATCGATCAATTAAAAAACCGGTTCAAAAATATACCAAAAAGTATCGAAATATTAGGTCCTGCTTATTGCTATCGGGGAAGGCTTAGAGATTACTACCGAATGCAGATTGTATTGAAATCCAAAAAGGAATTTGATCCAAATGGTAGGAAGCTCCACACATACTATAAGTCCATCATCAAAAGTAATAATGGCGTGAATCTAAAGGGCGGACTTCGATTGATTGTAGATGTAAATCCGGTCTCATTATTATGAGGGGACTTCTCTATATCATTGTTTTATCGACTTTGTGTTTGGGTCAAACTTCTTATTTGGGTCTAAATACCTGGACCCAAAGTAATGTAGTTGGGCTATCCGGCGGCGGTTATTTAATTAATGCGCAGAATGATTTCCGAAATGCGGCCATGTTAGTCAAGGCAAAACGACATATTAAGTTTGATGTTATTAAATATCCTGCCGGGATTAGCAGTCAATCTATGGCTGGGGCTACACAAATAAATAACATTCATCTGGGGTTTATGGTAAGCCGGATTTCATACGGTTTCTTTCAGGGCAGAAGTGTTGATAATATTGAAACAGAAGATTACTCGGCCAGCGATATCCATATGCAGGGTGGCTATGCAGTCCAATCCAATTCTGGCAAATTTGACTTCGGATTTAACACGGGCGTCTTTTTAAGTCGGCTCGCATCTCATAAGGCCAGCGCCATAACGTTTTCGCCCGCCCTTATCTATAATGGGAAATTGATAAATCTTAGTTTTTCCGCACAAAATTATGGTCGAGTGTTTAGCCATTATGGACAGGCGAAAGAATCAATGAGCGGGTCCATTATTACATCCATCTCCAGATCCATGCAATCTCTTCCCATTAAAATGGAAATAGATTATGTATATACAGGTGATTCAAAGAATGGGATAATATTTTCCGGCACATACGTATTTTTAAATGGAATTATTATTCGGGGAGGCACATCCTCAAACAAATTAGATCTCATCACGGATGTCTCATTTATTAAGAATATCTTTTCAGACTTTGGGTTCGGTGTTGGTTACAGAGCCGGAGATATTAATATGAATATGAATATATATTCATATGGACCGAGTAGCATTGTTTTGTCCATGGGTTTATCCATATTCTATTAAGTTAATATTATTAAGTGGAATGATCTTTTATGGACTATTTACATAAAAACTATAAGTAAAATGGCTCTTTTAAGGAAAATATTTATGTTATAATTTCAATATAATTTAAAAAATAGGAGAACTTATATGTATGACAATCGTGATATACAAATCCTTGATATTCTACAAAATAACGGTCGTTCCACTGCCAGTGATATAGCAAAAGAAGTTGATTTATCAATCCCAGCCGTTGGGGAACGTATAAAAAAATTAACTGAAAAAGGGCTAATTGAACGGTTTGTTGCAATCTTAAATCACAAAAACGCAGGCCTGGATTTAACCGCATATGTATTTATTGTTAGCGAACATTCTGATTCTTATAAGCAATTTGTAGACAAAGCGAACGAATGTGAGTCGGTAATGGAATGCCACTCTATCACTGGTGGTGGTTCACATATACTAAAGGTCCGCGTTAAAAACTCTCAAGCCTTAGAGAATCTTTTATATGAAATCCAGAACTGGCCAGGAGTTTCAAGAACACAGTCCAATGTTGTCCTTTCATCTTATAAAGAATCAACAGAAATTAACCTTGCCGTTTTAACCGAATCT
>CAYVNB010000087.1:1272-4454 GCA_964452665.1 uncultured bacterium | reverse complement strand
GCATGGAATCGTTCCATGGAATTAGAACCTGCCAATAATGATGCACGGGGTTGGCTTCTATTGGCCGGTAAAAATTCGGGATAAGAGATTCAGTATACTGATTCTTTAAAGATTAGTGATTTATTATAATATCTATTTGATCTACATTAATTGTCCCTATTTAGAATAGTGTATAAACTCCCATAACCAAAGCTCAGTGGGAACTTGCATTTTATTAAAGCTGTAGCAAATTCAATTAATCATTTTAGGGGTCACAATCTTATGCCCCCTACTTTTCATCTCTGCTTTCTACTGATTCATCCTAATTTATACCCCTGTGAAATACGCGATTTTATGCATTTCTTTTCTAACGCTTCTATTTGGTCAACGGCCGGGAGATAACGTCGTTCGTGCCGGTGCGGATGCATTTTATAATTATGAATATGAAAAAAGTATCCGTATTCTGACCAAAGCGAGAAAAAAATATCCAGAGCATCCTGGCGTTCATGTAGCTTGGGCAGCGGCCCATTGGCGAAAAGATGAAACCCATCTTCCCTTAGAAGAAATTTATGCAAACTTTGAACAAAATTTGGCTGAAATTGTGGTCATATACGATTCTTTAGTTACCCGATATCCAGATGACCCAGAGTATAAAATATATTACGGTGCGGCCAAGGGGTTGAATGCTCGGATTTATTTGGGGGAAAAAAAGTGGATCCCGACTCTAGTCTCTGCTTACAAAGGTTTTCGCATTATCCAGGATGCCTTTGAAACGGACTCCACTTTAACTGACGCCTATCTCCCTATCGGTATCGTGGAATATTATGCAGGCATGAGTAATCTATTGGTGAAAGTCGGTGCAGAAATGTTCGGTCTGGAAGCCTCCCGCGAAAATGGAATTCGAAAAATGGAAATTGCTGCATTCGAAAGTGTCTGGGCTTGGACGGAATCTATGAGCATTCTATCTTTTATCTATCAATTTATTGATATTGATCATAAACGGGGATTAAAACTAAGTAAAACTTTGGTAGATAAATATCCAAAGAATTTCGATTTTCAGGTTCATTATACATTCAGTCTTATGGTAACCAGTGATCTAAAAGGCGCTAAAAAGCAATTGGAACAATTGAATCCTCAATTGGCAAAAATGGGCTCCCGGCATCAAAAATTATATACATCTTATCTCAATTATCTTTGGGGTTACTATTATTATTTGATGGGAGAAAATGAAAAGGCATTGGAATTCATGGATCAGTGTATCAATCTCTACACTTCAGAAATGGAAGGCTTCCTCGCCAATGCATATCTACATAAAGGAATGATTTTAGATAAAATGAGGAATAGGAAGGGTGCGGTCAACGCCTATAAAAACTGTCTGAGACTTCCCAGCCATTATGATGCAACTAATTGGGCAAAACAATATTTGGATAAACCATTTCAAGGTTAGTCCGTTGTAATTTCGCCACTTAAAAAATATGATTAATCGAAGAAAAACAAGAGAAGTGAAAGTCGGTGACCTCATCGTCGGGGGTGAACATGCCATCACGGTTCAATCCATGACCACCACCAAAACCCACGATGTGACAGCCACGTTGAAAGAAGTGGAGCAGCTAGAAGAGGCTGGATGTCAGATCATCCGCATTACGGTGCCGGATCAGCAAGCGGCAGACGCCCTCTATAAGATTAAAAAACGAATGAATGTGCCCTTGGTTGCGGATATCCATTTTAATTACCGCATGGCACTTGAAGCGGTGGATGCCGGTGCTGATAAGATTCGAATCAATCCGGGAAATATCGGCGGTAAAAAGCGTGTAAAAGAAGTCTTGAATAAAGTGAAGGGTGCTAACCTCCCCATTAGGATTGGTGTGAATGCAGGCAGTCTTGAAAAGGATCTAATTGATAAATATGGCTATCCCACAGCGGAAGCCATGGTAGAGAGCGCCAAACGCCATATAGACATATGCAAAGAATACGACTTTGAAGATATCATCGTTTCATTAAAAGCATCCGACGTCAATCTCATGATGGCCTCATATGAATTATTCTCTGAAAAATATGATTATCCCCTCCATTTGGGTGTAACGGAAGCGGGACCGACCAAAGCCGGATCCATCAAATCATCCGTTGGTATTGGCACTTTATTGGCCAAAGGAATTGGTGATACGATTCGCGTGAGTTTGACGGACGATCCTGTGGAAGAAGTACGGGTGGGGTTCGAAATATTGAAATCCCTGGGATTGGCCAGCAAGGGTGTCACCATTGTGGCATGCCCAACCTGTGGACGGTTGGAAGTAGATCTTTTCAAAATCGCCGGTGAAATGGAAGAAAAACTTCAGGATGTGAAAACGCCCATGACCGTTGCCCTCATGGGTTGCGCCGTAAATGGACCCGGGGAAGCAACTCATACCGATCTTGGAATCGCCTTTGGTAAAGGGGCTGGACATTTGTATTATCAGGGTGAAAATCGAGGTAAGGTTTCGGAAGAAGAGGCCATGGATAAATTGGAAGACATGATTTCAGAATTCGAAACTGCGCAACAAGAAGATTTATTATGAAAATTATGCTCACACTTATCTGTACATTGATGGTGCTGCCGGCCCAGGAGAAAAAAACAAATTCTACCCCCAATGCGATTGCAGTTTATTGGAAGACACTGGATACGAAAGAAAAAGAAATATTTTTATTTTCCTATCTCACTCAAGTGTATGATACCCACCAAGAGATGGTCAAAAATCTTGGGTATGGCGAAGTGACCACTTGGTATTATGATAATAAGGCCGAAATGGTCTATGGCATATTTGACCAAGTTGACAAAATAGGGATGGGGGAATTCATTGGGTGGATTGACGAATATTATACCCATGAAGAATTTTCTGGAAACTCATTTGACGATGCTCTCTCATTCGCTTTTCGGTTTCAACAGGCGGCCGGTGAGACCCTTTGGGAAAAATACGAAAATCTCAAATACGGGAAGATTAAACCAAAAAACTGATGTCAATTTACCGTCCGAAATTCATCAATCAATGGCGGGAAATCAAAAGGCAAGGCGGATATAGACTCCTTATGAAAAAGAAAGGTTTTCAAGTGATTGTTGCCTTTTTTCTTTTCTATTTTATCCGAGATTCCATCCTCTATATTATTATTCCATATTTTGGTTACACCACACTGAAAGGTTGTATCTAAGTGCTTTTTCTTAAGGAGTT
>CAYVNB010000087.1:0-1172 GCA_964452665.1 uncultured bacterium | reverse complement strand
CCGGAGGTCATGGATATTATTCGCCAACACCATAAGGTATCCAAAAATGGGCTGGGGAATGATATCGGCCTGGATGCATTTGTTCACCGTAATCGGGATGCAGATCTGTGGATTCATATCTTGGATAAAGATAAAAATATTATCGGTTTTTCAATTAATGAAGGGTATGAGATTGATGGAAAAAATATTAACTATTTCCGGGCGACTATTTTTAATAAAGCCATTCAAAAATCGGGGATTTATCCCTTATTGAATGAACTGAAGATTTTGATTATTCCGGCAGATATTTTGATGGTGCGAACACAAAATCCAGTGGTCTATAAATATTTCGTCAAACTATGCCATGACCATGGATTATCTGTTTCGCCGACGGTAAATCAAATCAATCCTGAGATACTGGAATTGGCGAGAAAATTAGACCCGGATGTGGATGATGAATCGGTTCATCGACAGATCTTTGATGGAGAAGCGTTAATCGGCACCCCAAATCCACCAGATGATATTGCACCCATCTGGGATCGTATGGATATTTATGATGGGGATATTTTGGTGATCGTTGGATATTCCAAATAGGATTCGATCTATTTCACAAAAGTAATTGGCCGCCATTTCTGTATATTGCCTCCAATGGCTTTGATATAATACACACCTGAAGCCATACTGTTGCCTCGGTCATCTTTCCCATACCAGGTTAATTGATGGTTCCCTGGATTTAAATTCCCTCGATGAAGGCGAAATACACGCCTTCCGGAAATATCCACAATATCCACCGATACATTCGATTTCTTCAACATATATAAGGATAATTTGACGGCTCCATTAAATGGATTGGGATATGGATTCCCTAATGAAAAAACCTGGGGCACATTGGCATCTATGCCGGGAACACCATCTTCAATGGCAATATGATAATCCCAATTACCGCCTGTTGTATCCTGACTGACCACAGCCAGATAGATGGACTTTAACCCTGTAGGATCTATATTGATGGATGGACTCCCAATGACTAAATATGAATTGTCAGTTCTTTTTAAGATGGCATTGAGTTGAAGGTCAGACATGGTGCCGGATAAATTTTTGATATTGACCTGAACCGGCTTTACCGCAACAATCTGGATATATTGACTGGCAAATCGATCCAGATTTGTGGATTTGACTGTATCTTTTTTACC
>CAYVNB010000086.1:3155-4456 GCA_964452665.1 uncultured bacterium | reverse complement strand
GCCGCAACGATATCGGCATTTGAAATAATATCTTCTTCATCCCAAGTCATGGTAAGAATGCGATTTCGCACATCCGGCGATCCGGATTGAAATAGTCGATTGATAGTCTTTTGCCATGAAGAGAGGGGGAGCCCTTCAATAATTTCTAATGCAAATAGTTGTTTAATCTCATCATCAGAAGACAATGTTTCTTCAATGGTTTTCACCATGGCTGCATCCTGCACATCAATATTCAATTCTTCAAAATCAATTTGACGTTTAGAAATGGCGGTTTGCAATTGTTTCACGTAACCTGATTTCACCCGAAAGGTGGTAACCATCCATCCGCCAATGGCCGCCAATGCCACAATACTCAAGTAATGAAGGGCAATCACTTTCACCAATAAGAATGTGGCGAGACCACCAATTCCTTCCGCCACAGATTTTACCGTGCCACTCACCTGAGGTTTGATGGTCTTTCTTATATCTGGGGGAACTGGGAGCCACAATAACTCCATAGAAGAATTATTAATGGTGAATTTGAATGTTTGATCTGCATATTTGGCGAAACTGGCACTCATGAGTACAGGTACAAATAGGAGGGTCACTGATCCGGCGATCAAAAAGAAAGGCAAAATCAATAATCCGAGTAAGATGCCAAACCGTGAAAGGACGGGCCCCGTAATAAAAAATTGCATAATAATAGATGAAGCACCGGCAATGGAATAAAATGTACCAAAAAAGGAGACCAGATCTTTTTCATCGGGGAATGATGTGGCAGCAATCATTTTAAATTGATAGTCTACCAAAATAGTGACAATAGCAGATAGGGCTACAATAGTGGCGATACCCATTAAGAAAGGATCCATCTTTCCCTTTTTCTTTTCGATCTTTTTAGCGGGTTTAGGCGGCCCTTTTTTATCTGGTGTCTTTTTAAAATATCCCATGGCCATATTGCCAAAGGTGAATGCTAATCCTAAAAATCCGGCGGCGAGAAAAAGTAATTCATCCGTACCAAACGCACTGACAAATGGTTTCAAATTCATACCAATAAGCATCACTGCAAAGGAACCGCCTCCGGCTACGATACCGAATAACCGCTTGGCCTGCTGGGGTTCAAATGAATCGCCGGTATAGGTCCAGAATTGGATTAACATAATCCCCACAGCTACTTCGACCCAAATATAAGTTAGTGGGACAACAAATCCGGCCATAATGGGTTGGAGCAGTATAAATGATACTGAAAAGATACTGCAGGTAATCATGAACAATGTACGTGGGGCCAGTTTTTTAGATACTTTGGTATAATAAGTGAGAATGGG
>CAYVNB010000086.1:0-3055 GCA_964452665.1 uncultured bacterium | reverse complement strand
CTTTCATTTAAAAAATCCATGATATACCCAGCGAAGAGGCTAAACATCAAAATGAGCAAACCGATGAGGATCAATGTGATTAATAGCAGAATCCCATTGATGAAAAAATATTGTCTCAACTCTTCCATGGCGCTTGAAAAATATTGTCTATCTTTATGCTGCACTGCAAACTGTAAATGGCTTGAAGCGTTGGTGAGTTTGGTTCCCATGACAATGGTTATGACACCCATTATGACAGTGGGTATAGAGAGGATGATGATGGAAAGGCAATATATGGCACCGATGATAATATTCATGATCCCCACGAATTTGGTCCATTTGCATAATCGTTCCATGGTAATCATACCAAAGGAGTCCAGTGTATAATTCAATTGATTTTCTGAGGAGGTTTGATTGATATCGGACATAGAGTTATAATAGGTTGCTGGCCAAATCCGCCAGGTAAGACCGCTCTCCTTTTTCAAGGGTAATATGGGCAAAAATATTTTGATTGGTCATACGGTTGAT
This sequence comes from uncultured bacterium, assembly GCA_964452665.1. GTDB lineage: Bacteria > Fidelibacterota > Marinisomatia > Marinisomatales > TCS55 > TCS55. The sequence continues at coordinate 2,548 of CAYVNB010000086.1, read as the reverse complement.
GAGATAACTCAATCCGTTGGATAACTTGTCCAAATAAGGTTGATCAATCTGATTAATGTCCCCGGTGAAAACCACTTTTGTCCCTTCCCCTGCTCGGGTGATGATGGTTTTTACCTCATGGGGTGTTAGGTTTTGAGCCTCATCCACAATGAAGAAGACTTTTTGTAAACTTCGGCCACGGATATATGCTAATGGTGTAATCACCAATTTATCCTGTTCCAGCATATCATTAATTTTTTGCGCCTTGGGATCGTTATCTTTGAACTGATTGCGAATGACGCCGAGATTATCCCAGAGTGGCTGCATGTAAGGGTCAATCTTTGATTGAATGTCGCCAGGGAGGTATCCAATATCGTTATTGCTTAATGGGACGATGGGCCGTGCTAGATAAATCTGCCGGAATTGAGACCGGCATTCTAATGCGCCGGCCAAGGTCAGCAGTGTTTTGCCTGTCCCTGCTTTACCCGAGAGAGTTACCAATTGAATTTTTGGATTAGTCAGGGCTGCCAATGCAAATGTCTGTTCTGAATTCTTAGGCGTAATGCCGTACGCCAGCGTATTATCTATTTTACGATATTGATCCTCGAATCCGTCATAAGTGGCCAATGCAGATTTTGTCCCATTTCGCAATACAAAATTTTCATTGGGTAGCGGGGCCTTTATTTCAGGTATATCATTGCCCTTTACTTCAAAGGGTTTAGTAAATAAAGTATCAATCGTATCTGTTTTTACGTCTTCCACCAGTCGTCGCCCGGTATAAATTTTATCTTCACTCTCCAGCTTATCTGTCGTGTAATCCTGAGCCAGTACACCCATGGCTTTCGCTTTCATCCGCAGGTTGGTGTCTTTGGTGACCAGGATGACATTTTTTCCAGATTCCATTTTATGAAGATGAAGAGCGGTGTTCAAAATGCGCACATCAGGAATGTCTTCCCTAAAAATCTCCAATAAATCTTCGTCCCATGATTGATTGACCACCAAGCGGATTTTTCCATGCCCTTTACCGAGTGATATGCCCTTTTTGAATAAATTCCCGCCTGTGATTTCATCCAAGTCCCTTAAAAAATCTCGGGCATGATAATTGATTTGCTCATTTCCCCGTTTAAAATTATCTAGTTCTTCGAGGACAGTGATAGGAATGGCTACATCATTTTCTTCAAAATGATGTATACAAGAGGGGTCATGGAGGATGACATTTGTATCCAGAACGAAAAGTTTAGTTTTTTTCTTTCGCGGCATTAGAACCTTTATGGCTGTGGATTTTCTGTGATACTACAAGGCATTATTCATGTGAAGTTATCGGTGAATTCAAAAAATCACAAGACATGAACCGAGTTTTATATGAACAAATATAATCTTTATGCACCCTGTAAAAAGTATTTACTTTATTTGTTGAAAAGGTTTACACTTAAGGTGGTTCGAATCCGAGGTAAATCGATAAAAACGTTAATTAAATACCAATACCCCAGGGGTATACTTTGTGTATTCCTGCTTCCATTGCTTATCGCAGCTTGCGGAGATGATGTTGTAGATACATCTAAATCCGTTAGTAAAAGTAATGAAAATTATAAACTTACTTTGACTGTATCTAATAATAGATGTTCATTGGATGACTTTATTAAAGTAACAGCAACAGTTGAGCGACTAGTGGCAAGAACAAGCGCGCCTAAGATGCGGATAGATGCGGTTGGAGGGACAATCGATGAACATAGTTACAAGTCATCGACTACCCAAGGTATTACAGTAAGTTTGGGTTCTGCAGTTAATTCATCCTTTGAAGCAATGGCGTTTTTCGTTCCGAAGTCGTCTTATAGCAGTACTAAAGGCTATTATGGTTGGTCTCCAAAAGCTCATGTAACTGCTTCAGCCGATGGCATTAACCTATCCTTAGAAATAAATTTGATTGATCCAGAATAATGCAAAAACTTTTTCTAATTAGTTTACTCTCATTTTTAACACTAGCTGCTCAGCAACGTCCCCCCGCTTCGGTAACCAGACGTCCCCCAGCCAATATTCAACAACGGCCCGTTGGGGCTAAAATTATATCCCTCCGGGATTTGGATTTTGAAGTGGTAAAGCTCAGTTATATCCAGACGGATCGCGCTTTGGCCGTATTAAAAACCATGGGTTATGCGGTGGTAGAATTCAAAGCTATGACAGGAGAAATCAAGGGGGAAAAGAATTTTACCCCTCAGTTTACAAATCAGGCCAATGATTTAAATGCGCCAGGCGCCTTACCGGTGATCATTAAACTTCCTGATACGGAGACCGTATCTTTGGTGGAAAAAAGTATATCAAAAACCTCATCTAAACAATCTACTCTGGGAGTAGATCTGGGGGGTGTTATCTTAGATAATACCACCAGTGGAGAACCGATGCAGAGGTTAATGATTGGATATAAACCAGGGGATTATAATTCTGTTGCCCGCTTATTGGACCTGATCCAAAATAAAATTGATGTACCTGCCAATCAGATTGCGATTGAGGCTCTGGTCCTTGAGATTAATTCAGATCAATTGGATGAATTAGGAATAGATTTTTCCGGTGA